>NZ_JBXAQJ010000010.1:0-330020 GCF_058807115.1 Pseudoduganella sp. GW821-FHT12E03
CCCCCCCCCCCCCCCCCCCCCCCCCCCCCCCCCCCCCCCCCCCCGGCGGTACAGATTTACTGCCGTGCACTTTGCTGCCATACTGCCAACTCGTATAAACATTTTGGCAGCGCTCCCGCACTGCCCAAGCTGGCGGCGCGCATGGCAATCCTTTCCGAGATCACCCTTTATCCCATCAAATCCTGCGCCGGCATGGCGCTGCGTTCCGCGACCGTGACCCGCGCCGGGCTCATGACGGAACAGATTTATGACCGGGAATGGATGGTGGTCGACGAAAACGGCGTGGCCATGACGCAGCGCGACCATCCGCGCATGGCGCTGATCGTGCCGAAATTGAAAGCCGACACGCTGGAATTGCGCGCGCCGGGCATGTTGCGCCTGGAAATCGAACTCGGTTTGCCCGACCCGGAACTGGCGCCGACCCTGCAGGTGCAGGTCTGGGACGACACTGTGCTGGCCTACGATTGCGATGCCACCACGGCCGCGTGGTTTTCGAACTTCCTCGGCGTGCCGTGCCGCCTGGCGCGTTTCCACGCCAATGCCCAGCGCGCCGTTTCGACTAAATGGACCAGCGGCATTGAGGCGACAACCCTGTTCGCGGACGGGTATCCTGTCCTCGTGGCAGGCGCGGCATCGCTCGATGACGTCAACCAGAAACTGGTGGCGGCCGGACGCGCCGCGCTGCCGATGAACCGCTTCCGCCCGAATATCGTGATCGCCGGGGTGGATGCTTTTGAAGAAGATTACGCGGAATCGCTGCGCATTGGCGAGGTGCTGCTGAAACCCGTCAAGCCGTGTTCCCGCTGCCCGATGCCGTCGGTCGACCAGGCCACGGGGGAATTCGGCCCCGACCCGCTCGATATCATGCAGGGTTACCGGGCCCGGGAAGAAGTCGACGGCGCGATCTGCTTCGGCATGAATGCCATCGTCATTGAAGGCGATGGCCAGCGTTTGCAGGTGGGGCAGGAAATCGAGGTTACGCTGGCGTTTTGAGGGATGGACATGGCCCAATCGACAATGCCTGAACTGGCTGAAGTGCTGGCGGAAAACCAGGCGCTGCGCTCGCGCATGGCTTATTTGCTGGAGCAGGCCGAACGCAATCACTCGATCATGATGCGCCACCAGGCATTCGACCTGGATATTGTGAGCGCCGGCACGTTCCAGGAACTGGTCAGCACAATCTTCCGCAACCTGCCCATCATTTCCGACCTCGACGCCGTCACCCTGACCCTGCTGGACGAGGATGCCGACATCCACACCGTGATGGGCAAGCTGGGCGTCAATTTCGCGGAATTCCCGGATTTACTGTTTGCCGACAGCCTTGATGCGCTGGACATGGACCTGGGCGATCGCACCGTGGATGCCAGGCCGCCCAAGCCGAGCCTGTGCATGCACGACCCGCTGCGGCACGCGCATGCGTTTCCCAATCCACCGCACGGCTTGCAAAGCGTGGCGATGGTGCCGCTGTTGCGCAACAAGCGCATCATCGGCAGCCTGAACCTGGGCAGCCATGACCCGACGCGCTTCACGCCCAGCATGGCGACGGATTTCGTCGAACACATGGCGTCCATCATCGCGATCTGCCTGGAAAACGTCATCAGTAATGAAATGCTGAAGTACATCGGGCTGACCGATTCGCTGACGGGCGTCTATAACCGCCGCTACATGGACCGCCGCCTGCTGGAAGAAATTTCCCGCGCACGGCGCCAGGATTACGATATCTCGTTCATGTACATCGACATCGACCATTTTAAACGCGTCAACGACACCATCGGCCACCAGGGCGGCGATGAAGTGTTGCGCGAAGTGGCGGCCCGCATCAAGAATGAATTGCGCCTGTCCGATTCGCTGGCGCGCTTTGGCGGCGAAGAATTCGTGGTGTTGCTGATCAACGCCAACCTGGACAGCGCCGCCTTCGTGGCCGAGCGTATTCGCGCCGGCATTGCCGCCAGCATGATCGACGTGTCGGCCAGCGTGCAGATATCCGTCACGGCCTCGCTGGGCGTGGCGTGCCTGGACCGCAGCGTGCTCGATACGCCGGTGGAAGCGGCCGCGATGGAATTGATCGCGCAAGCCGATGCTGCGCTGTACCAGGCCAAGGATGGCGGACGGAACCGGGTGATCAGTTTCCGGCCAGTGGCCTGACATATTCCAACCGGGTGTTGGCCGCAAAAGCGTAGGGCGGTTTTCGTGGGGGGCGCCGAGCCCAGCGAAAGCCGCCATGCATGCGTCGCCGCCAGCGCCAGCAGCATGGCGGCCGCGCAGCGACCGCCCTACGGAATTACCGTGCCATCCCAGTTGACATCCGGGCCTGTCACGCCAGGAGCTGGCTCTCGGCCCGCGCCACCGCGTCGGCCGAGCCGCGCACGACGACCACATCCCCCGCTTCCAGTTCGGTATCCCCGGCGACACTGACCCCGCCCTTGCCGCGCCGGATCGATGCGACTTCGGCCCCAAGGCCGCGCAGTCCCAGATCGCGGATGCGCTTGCCGACACAGGATGCATTTTCCCCCAGCGGGATCGAGTGCAGCCGCACCAGGTCGCCATCTTCGCCGGCATCGCTGGCGCCGTGGAACCAGCCGCGCAACGATGCATAGCGCGCATCCCGCGCCGCCTGCACGCGGTGCACCACGCGCCGCAGCGGCACGCCCAGCATCACCAGCGCATGAGAAGCCAACATCAGGCTGCCTTCCATCAGTTCCGGCACCACTTCGGCGGCGCCGGCCGCTTTCAGGCGGTCGAGGTCGGTATCGTCGTGGCTGCGCACGATGACGGGCAAGGTCGGCGCCAGTTCATGCACCAGGTGCAGCACGCGCAGGGCGGACGGGGTGCTGGCATAGGTGATCACCACGGCGCTGGCGCGGTAAATGCCGGCCGCGACCAGGCTTTCGCGCCGGCCGGCGTCGCCATAGGATACGTTGGCGCCGGCGGTTTGCGCTTCCTGCACCCGCTCCGGGTCCAGGTCCAGCGCGTGGTAAGCGATATTTTCATCGGTCAGCAGGGTGGCCAGGCTCTGGCCGCTGCGGCCGAAACCAGCGACGATCACGTGCTTTTGCTGTGTCATGGTGCGCGAGGCGATCTTGGTCAGCGCCAGCGATTGCATCATCCATTCGTTGCTGGACACTTTCATGACCAGCTGGTCGGACTTGGCAATGATGAACGGCGCCAGCAACATCGACAGCACCATCGACGCCAGCACCACCTGCACGATGAACGGGTCCATCATGGAATTCCCGTCCGCCAGGTTCAGCAGGACGAAACCGAATTCACCGGCCTGCGCCAGCGCCAGGCCGGTGCGCATCGACACGCCGTCGGACGAGCCGAACAGCTTGGCCAGGCCGGCTATCAGGGCAAATTTCAGCAAGACCGGGCCGGCCAGCAACACCAGCACCAGCCACCAGTTGTCGATGACCAGCTTGACGTTGAGTAACATGCCAACGTTAATAAAGAACAGTCCCAGCAGCACGTCGCGGAACGGCTTGATGTCTTCTTCCACCTGGTGCTTGTATTCGGTTTCGGAAATCAGCATGCCGGCCACGAAGGCGCCCAGCGCCATCGACAGGCCAGCTTTTTCCGTGATCCAGGCCGCGCCCAGGGTGATCAGCAGCAGGTTCAGCATGAACAGCTCTTGCGAGCGGCGCTTGACGACGATGGTAAACCAGCCCCGCACCAGTTTCTGGCCCACGAACAGCAGCAGCACCAGCACCAGGGTGGCCTTGCCGGCCGCCCAGGCCAGCGTTTCCGCCAAGTCATCGGGGTTTTTCGCCAGCGAAGGAATCAGGATCAGCAAGGGCACCACGGCCAGATCCTGGAACAGCAGGATGCCGATGATCTTGCGGCCGTGTTCGCTTTCCAGTTCCAACCGCTCCGTGAGCATTTTCACCACGATCGCGGTGGACGACATGGCCAGCGCACCACCCAGCGCAAACGCGGCTTGCCAGCTGATGTGCAGGCCCGGCAATTGCACGGACAGGATCCAGCCCAGTCCCATGGCGGCCACGATGGTCAGCGCCACCTGCGCCATGCCGAGGCCGAACACGATGTTGCGCATGGCCATCAATTTAGGCAGCGAGAATTCCAGGCCGATGGAAAACATCAGGAAGACCACGCCGAATTCCGCGAGGATATGGCTCGCTTCACTCTGTTCGGCCAGCCCCAGCGCGTGGGGACCGATGACAATGCCGACGGCCAGATAGCCCAGCATCGGGGGGAGGTGCATCATCCTGAACGCGACCACGCCCAGTACAGCGCTGCCCAGCAGCAAGAGGGTCAGTTCAAGCGGAGAAAACATTCAGTCGTCGATCCAGGTGGCGGCGGTTCCGTTGTTATTCAGGACTGGCAAGTTTTTTGCTTACGCAATTCGGCTATACTTCCGGCATGAGTGTAACCGATGAAAAACCTATGCTGAAAGCTTTTGACAACAAGACCGCGGAGCGCGCGCTGCAACTGGCGCGCGAAACCCTGCAAATCGAGGGCGATGCCATCGCCGCCCTGCACGCCCGCCTGGCAACAGACGACAGCGTGGGCAAGGCGGTCGCTATGTTGCTTAATTGTAAAGGACGCGTTGTCGTGTCCGGCATTGGTAAATCCGGTCACATTGCCCGCAAGATTGCCGCCACCCTGGCGTCCACCGGCACTCCGGCCCTGTTCGTGCACCCGGCCGAAGCCGCGCACGGCGACCTGGGCATGGTGACGGCCGACGACGCGTTCATTGCGATTTCATATTCCGGCGAAAGTTCGGAATTGATGGCGATCCTGCCGGTCCTGAAACGCATGGGCGGCACCGTGATTTCCATTACCGGTAAGCCGGGCTCGAGCCTGGCGCAACTGGCCGACGTGCACCTGGACGTATCGGTGGAAAAAGAAGCGTGCCCGCTGAACCTGGCGCCGACCGCCAGCACCACCGTGACCCTGGCGCTGGGCGATGCACTGGCCGTGGCGCTGCTGGACTTGCGCGGCTTTAAGGAAGAAGACTTTGCCCGCTCGCACCCGGGCGGCGCGCTGGGCCGCCGCCTGCTGACCCACGTGCGCGACGTCATGCGCACCGGCGACGCGGTGCCGGCCGTCAAGGCCGATACCCGCTTGCCGGACGCGCTGCTGGAAATCACGCAAAAAGGCATGGGCATGACCGCCATCGTCGATGGCGACGGCAAGCCGCTGGGCGTGTTTACCGACGGCGATTTGCGCCGCATGATAGAAAAAGTGCAGGATTTCAGCCAAGTCGTGATCCGGGACGTCATGCACGTGAATCCGCACACGATTTCGCCGGACAAGCTGGCCGTGGACGCGGTCGCCATCATGGAACAATTCCGCATCAACCAGATGCTGGTGACGGACCAAGAGGGCAACCTGGTTGGCGCCCTGCATATCCACGACCTGACCCGTGCCAAGGTGATTTGATGAGCAAGGCTTACGATCTCGTGAACGTCGCGCGCGCCGCGAAAGTCAAACTGTTTATCTTCGACGTCGATGGCGTGCTGACCGATGGCAGCCTGCATTACGGTCCCGAAGGTGAAATGATGAAAACCTTTAACGTGCAAGATGGCCTCGGCATCAAGCTGCTGCAGGAAGCCGGCATCAAGACCGCCATCATCAGCGCGCGCCGCTCGGCTGTGGTGGTGGCGCGGGCGCGCGACCTGGGCATTGAATTCGTGCACCAGGGCGGCCACGACAAGCTGACGCCCTTCAAGGATTTGCTGGCCAAGACCGGCCTGAGCGAAGAAGAAGTGGCCTTTATTGGCGACGACGTGGTGGATTTGACGATCCTGTCGCGCGTTGGTTTCGCGGTGGCGGTACCGAATGCGCGCGTCGATGTGCTGAGCCGCGTGCACCACGTGACGGAGGCGCATGGCGGCCGTGGCGCGGTACGTGAAGTGTGTGAATTCGTGCTGCGGGCGACGGGCAACTATGACCGTGTCATGGCCCAGTTCCTGGTATGAACCCGGGTAAATAAGCATGCGCAAGGAAAAAACCGCTCACCGCTGGCGCCTGGGACTGACCCTGACGGCCGGCGTGCTGTTTGCGTGCGGCTCGTTCTGGCTGGTGCAATTGCTGAACCGCAGCGCCGATGACTTGCAGGCGGATTTGCGCGCCAATGAGCCCGATTACATCATTGAACGCTTTTCCGCCGTCCGCATGGGCAAGGATGGCAAGCCCAGTTACATCGTCTCCGGCGACAAGCTGGTGCACCGCCCGGTCGGCGATATCTCCGACATCGAGCAGCCGGTGGTGCGCAGCATGGGGGAAGGCCACCCACCGATGGATATTCATGCGGCGCGCGCGCGCGTGGATGAAAACAATACGCGCGTGACCCTGAAAGACAATGTGCGCGTGGACCGCGCCGCCAGCGGCAAGTCGGCCGCGATGGTGATGACCACGCAGGCGATGACGGTGTATCCGGACGAAGACCGGATGGAAACGGACCAGCCGGTGCAAGTGGTGCAGGGCGGCGCCAGCATGACGGCGCAAGGCATGCGCGCCAATAACGCGACGCGCGAAGTGCACTTGCAAGGCCGTGGTTCCATCGTGTTGCCACCCAAGGCGCAACCATAGCAACACATGGGTGCAGGGCCTTCAGGCCGGGCATCCACATATTAATACATGGGTGCAGGGCCTTCAGGCCGGGCATCCACATATCGGAAATGTGATATATGGCGATTAAATATATTGCGGCGGCAGCCGCGCTGCTGCTGGCGATCGGCGCCAGCCACGCGGAAAAGGCGGACTCGTACAAGCCGACGGAAATCCAGTACGACACGGCTGACCTCGACGACGTCAAGCAGATCCGCACCTTGCGCGGCAACGTCGTGCTCACGCGCGGCACCCTGCGCATGAAGTCCGACAAGGCGGTCGTGACGCAAGACCCGGAAGGCTACCAGCACGTGACGTTGACGGGCGTGCCGGGCAAGCCGGCCACGTTCCGCCAGAAGCGCGACGGCGACGGCGAGCAATGGGTTGAAGGCGAAGCCGAACGTATTGATTACGATGGCCGCATTGAACTGGTCAAACTGTTTTCAAAAGCCCGCATCAAGCGCCTGGAAGGCAGCCGTCCGAGCGATGAAGTGGCGGGGGAATTCATTTCCTATGACAGCCGCAAGGAATACTTCAGCGTGCGCAATACCGTGACCGGCGACAGCAAGCCGGGCGCGGGCCGCGGCACGATGGTGATTCAGCCGTCAGCCAAGCGTCCGCCGCCGGACGGCGCAACCCAGCCTGAGGCGGGGAAATAAGATGGCGCAGGCGGAAGTTCAAGCTGCGGCGCCAGTTGCGGCGCCCATGGCCAATTGCGGCAGTACCCTGCTGGTGCGCGGCCTGCAAAAATCGTATGGCAAGCGCCAGGTGGTGCATGACGTGTCGCTGCAAGTCGAATGCGGCGAAGTGGTGGGCTTGCTGGGGCCGAACGGCGCGGGCAAGACCACCTCGTTTTACATGATCGTGGGCCTGGTGCCGTCCGATGCGGGCAGTATCGAGATTGCCGGCAGGGATGTGTCGTCGATGCCGATCCACCAGCGGGCGGCGCTGGGCCTGTCCTACCTGCCGCAGGAAGCGTCGGTATTCCGCAAGCTGACGGTGGAAGAAAATATCCGCGCGGTGCTGGAGATCCAAAAGGTCAACGGCAAACCGCTGGCGAAGGCAGACATCGACGAGCGGCTGAACCGGCTGCTGGCGGACCTGCAAATCGAGAAATTGCGTGAAAACGCGGCGCTGTCCCTGTCTGGCGGCGAGCGCCGCCGCGTGGAAATCGCACGCGCCCTGGCCACCAATCCGCGCTTCGTGCTGCTCGATGAACCTTTTGCCGGCGTCGACCCGATTGCCGTCATCGAGATCCAGCGCATTGTCCGTTTCCTCAAGGAGCGCGGTATCGGTGTGCTGATCACTGACCACAATGTGCGCGAGACGCTGGGTATCTGCGACCGCGCGTACATCATCAACCAGGGCGCCGTGCTAGCCTCGGGCCGTCCGGACGACATCATCGCCGACGAATCCGTGCGCCGCGTCTACCTGGGTGAACATTTCCGTATGTAGGAACCATGAAACAGTCACTGCAACTTCGCACTTCGCAGCACCTTGCGCTGACTCCTCAGCTGCAGCAGTCGATCCGCCTGCTGCAATTGTCCACCCTGGAGCTGCATCAGGAACTGGAACAAATCCTCGGCGAAAACCCGTTGCTGGAACGCCTGGACGATCCGCTCGACCATTCGGTGCGCCTGCTGGCCGATGGCGCCATCAGCGCGCCGGTGCAAAACGGCGCGGAAGCCACGCCGGACACCTTGCAGCCGCCATCGGATGGCGCCGCGCCGGCCGATGGCGACGCCCCGCATGAAGGCGGGGCCGAGGGCGGCGAGGGCGACAACGCCGGCGCGGCCGACGGCGACAGCGACTGGAGCGATGTCGGCCGGGCCAAGAGTCCGGATGACGACGATTCCCGCCCGCAAATCGAAGCCAGCCACTGCACCCTGCGCGAACATTTGCTGGAGCAAATGCGCGTAACGGTGACGGAAGAGCGCGACCGCATCCTGATGGAACTGATCATCGATGCGCTCGACGACAACGGTTACCTCGAAGAGTCGCTGGAAGAAATCCATGCCCGCCTGCCGGAAGAAGCGGAAGTGGACTTCGATGAGCTGCGCACGTCGCTGACCTTGCTGCAAAGTTTTGATCCGGCCGGCGTGGGCGCGCGCAGCGCGTCCGAATGCCTGGCATTGCAAATCAGGCAAATGCCGAATGTGCCGCTGGTGACGCGCCGCATGGCGCTGGTCATCGTCGACAAGCACCTGACCTGGTTTGCCCAGCGCGAATTCAACAAGCTGAAAAAAGCCCTCGATTGCGACGATGAAGACTTGCGCGAGGCGCAAGCGGTGATTCGCCTGTGCAATCCCCATCCGGGCGCGGAATTCGCATCGGACGTGTCCGATTACGTGGTGCCGGACGTGATTGTGAAAAAAGCCCGCAACGGCTGGCAAGTGACCCTGAACAACGACGTCATGCCGCGCCTGCGCGTCAATGCGATGTATGCGAACTTGTTGAAGCAGGGCAAGAGCGAATCCGCGATGGGCGCACAGTTGCAGGAAGCCAAGTGGCTGATTAAAAACATGCGCCAGCGCTTCGACACGATCTTGCGCGTGGCCCAGGCCATCGTTGAGCGGCAAAAGAATTTCTTCTCGCACGGCGCGGTAGCGATGCGGCCCCTTGTGTTGCGTGAAATTGCTGATACACTGGGTCTACACGAGAGCACTATTTCTCGTGTAACAACTCAAAAATATATGCTCACGCCCCATGGCATGTTTGAGTTGAAATACTTCTTTGGCAGCCACGTCGCAACAGAAGCAGGAGGAGAGGCGTCCTCCACGGCGATACGGGCGCTGATCGTGCAATTGACAGGAGCAGAAGACCCTAAAAATCCATTATCCGACAGTAAGATTGCGGACATGCTGGGGGAACAAGGCATGGTAATTGCGCGACGGACTGTTGCCAAATATCGCGAAGCATTGAAAATCCCGCCCGTTAGTCTGCGCAAAGCTCTGTAGTGTTACTGGGTTCCCCTGCGCGCCACAGCATAACTGTGATACGTACGAACCTTCATCTTTAGGAGTGTGTATGAATCTCACCATCAGTGGACATCATCTCGAAGTGACCCCCGCGATTCGCGAATACGTGCAGAACAAACTGGAACGCGTAAAACGTCATTTCGATCAAGTAATTGATATTGCTGTCATCCTGACTGTAGATAACCTCACCGAGAAAGAGAAAAGGCAAAAAGCCGAGATCAATCTGCGAATGTCCGGCAAGACCGTGTACGTGGAAAGCCTGTCGCAAGACTTGTACGCTGCCATCGATACGCTGGTCGATAAACTGGATCGCCAGGTTATGAAATACAAAGGCAAGATACAAGAGCATAACCACACCGCGATCAAACACCTTCCGGATAATTACGACGAGTCGGCCGCCACCGCATAAGCGGTCCCCGATACTCGGACGAAAAGGGCGCAGTTGGCGCCCTTTTTTGCGCCTGTACTATTCCCATGGCGACGCTACAATAGCTTTCTTTCAATTCAGCGATGCCTGCCATGAGCGAACCAGTCGTGACACATGTCCTCACCCACATCAGCAACGGAACCGGGTTTATCACGTTGGACCGGCCGAAGGCATTGAATTCCCTGTCGCTCGACATGGTGCGCGCCATGACCGGCATCTTGCTGGCCTGGCGCGATGATCCGCAAGTGGCGGCAGTGGTGATCCGCAGCAGCAGTGAAAAAGCGCTGTGCGCCGGCGGCGATATCCGCTTTTTCCATGACGCCGGCAAAGCCACACCGCAGGGCGGCAGCGCGCTGCTGGAAGATTTTTTCACGGAAGAATATGCGCTGAACCACCTGATCCATTACTACCCGAAACCGTATATCGCCATCATGGATGGCGTGGTGATGGGCGGCGGCATGGGCATTGCGCAGGGCGGACCCGGCTGCGGCGTGCGCATCGTCACGGAGCGCACGAAAATGGCGATGCCGGAAGTGAATATCGGCTTGTTCCCGGATGTCGGCGGCAGTCATTTCCTGTCGCATGCACCGGGCCAGCTGGGACGCTATCTCGGCGTCACGGGCGTGACGGTGGGCGCGGCCGACGCGCTGTACGCGGACCTGGCCGACCACTTCGTGCCAGTGGCGCAATTGCCGGCGCTGGCGGCGTTGCTGGCAGCGACGCCGGGCGCGCAACTGGTGCAGGCGATTGCCGATTTTGCCGCGCCGTTCCGCGCGCAGGCCGGCGTGGCCGTGATGGAAACCCAGTTCGATGCGATTGAACGCCATTTTGCGCCGGAAACCGTGGCCGAGATGATGGCTTCCCTGGCCGGCGACAGCGATGAATTTGCGCAGAAAACCCTGAAGCTCATGCAGGGCCGCTCGCCCCTGATGATGTGCGTGACCCTGGCGCTGCTGGACCGCGGCGAATCAATGAGCGTGGCCGATTGCCTGCGCATGGAGCGCAATGTGGTGCGCCGCAATTTCGAACACGGCGAAGTACTGGAAGGCGTGCGCGCGCTGGTGATCGACAAGGACAACGCGCCGAAGTGGTCACCCGCCTCGCTCGACGACGTGACGCCGGCCATGGTGGAGCGCTTCTTTGAACCGGCGTGGCCTGTCTGGGCGCATCCGCTGCGCCACCTGGCATGATGGCAGGCGCATGACGCTCGACCGGCTCGATACGCAGATCCTGAACATCCTGCAGGACGACGCCAGTGTCCCGTTGCGGACACTGGCGCAGCAAGTGCACGCCTCCGTTGCCACCTGCCAGCGCCGCATCGCGCAATTGCGCGCCAGCGGCATCCTGCTCAAGGACGTCGCGCTGGTGGACCGGGTGCGGGTCGGGCGGCCGTTGACGATTTTCGTGCAGGTCGAACTGGACCAGCAAAATACGGCGCTGTTGAAGCAGTTTGAAGCGCTGATGCGGGGCGAGCCGGACGTGATGGCGTGCTATGAAGTGGCCGGCGAGTTCGACTTCATGCTGGTGATGACGGCCGCTTCGATGGAGTCGTATCACGAACTGACGCGCCGGCTGTTTACGTCAACTAACAATATCCGCAACTATAAAAGCCTGTTCGCGATGAATTGCGCGAAGTTCGAGACCAGGGTGCCTTTGGAATAATTTCCCGCCGCGCCACCGCATTTGGAAAAAATGTCTCACCGCGCATCCGTATCATGAGGCCTCGCATCCACCACCACGAGGACACCATCATGATTGACCATGCATCCATCGGCGCCAGCGACCTGGCCCGCTCCATCGATTTTTATACCGCTTGCCTGGAGACCTTGGGTTATACCTTGCAGCACCGTGATGCGGGACAAGCCATTTATGGCGAAGACGGCAAATGGAGCTTTGCCTTGTACCCTGCCGCGCCGGATGCGCCGCTGGTGGGCAGCCGCACCCACATCGCATTTACAGCGCCTTCGCAGGCGGCGGCGCGCGCCTTTTATGACACGGCGCTGGCGCGCGGCGCCACCAAACTGCGCGAGCCGGGCTTGCGGCCCGATATCAACGACGCGTATTACGGGATGATGATCCAGGACCTCGATGCGCACAGCATCGAGGTGGTGCACTGGAGCCGTTAAGTCAAGGCAGGCGCGGTCAGGATTGTTCGCGGTGGCGCAGCACCACGCGCTCGCTGTGATGGAAGTGGCGCGCCAGCCGTTCCGCCATGTAGACGGAACGGTGCTGGCCGCCGGTGCAGCCGATCGCCACCGTCAGGTAGCTGCGGTTGTCGCCCTTGAATGAGGGCAGCCACTTGGTAATGAAGTCGCGGATATCCTTGAACATTTCCTCGGCGCTGGGCTGCGCATCGAGGAACGCAATCACGGGCGCATCGCGGCCCGTCATGGGGCGCAGCGCGAGGTCGTAATACGGATTCGGGATCGCGCGCACGTCAAACACAAAATCGGCGTCGAGCGGCACGCCCAGCTTGAACGCGAACGATTCAAAGAACACCGTCAATGGCGCATTTTCGCTTTGCACCAGGTCTTTGACCCAAGCGCGCAGTTTATTGGCGCTCAATTCCGACGTATCAATCACATGTCCGAGCTGCTCGATGGCCGACAGCCGTTCCCGTTCTTCCAGGATGCATTCGATCAGGGTGCGGCGCGCGGCCGGGTTGTGGCCCGGCTTTAATTCATGCGACAGCGGGTGGCTGCGGCGCGTTTCCGAGAAGCGGGCCACCAGGGAGTGGGTATTCGCCGTTAGGAACATGATTTTCACGTCATGGCCCTGTACGCGCAGGTCGCTGACGACGCCGGGCAGGCTGGCCAGCGACTGGGAGCTGCGTGCATCGACCGCCACCGCCAGCGCCTGGGCGCCTTCATCGGTCAACTGGGTGACCAGTTGGGCCAGCAAGGCGGGCGGCAGGTTATCGACGCAGTAGTAGCCCGTGTCTTCGAGGACGTTCAGGGCGACGGATTTTCCGGAGCCGGATATACCGGTAATAAGCACGATTCGCATAGGTATTGATAATACCTCAATGCTTGCTGATAGTGCATCACCGATGCGGGGCAGTCCGCCGTGTTTAATCGCCGGACATCGCCTGGCGCTGGCGCTCCATGAATTCCTGTAAGGTGTCGATGCCCCGCAGTTGCAGAATGGTATTGCGCACCGCGGCTTCCAGCAGCACCGCGATGTTGCGGCCGGCCGCCACCGGGATCACGACTTTGCGGATCGGCAGGCCCAGCACATCTTCGGTCGGGAACTGGAACGGCAGGCGCTCGACTTCTTCTTCCAGCGCGGAACGGCGCACCAGGTGCACGATGAGTTTCAGGCGCATCTTGCGGCGCACGGCGGTTTCACCAAAGATGGCTTTAATGTCCAGCAAGCCCAGCCCACGGACTTCCAGCAAGTTTTGCAGCAGGGCGGGACAGCGGCCCTCGATCATGTTGGGCGCGATGCGGGCAAATTCCACCGCATCGTCCGCCACCAAGCCGTGGCTGCGGGAAATCAGCTCCAGGCCCAGTTCGGACTTGCCCAATCCGGAATCGCCCGTGATCAGCACGCCCACCCCCAGCACATCCATGAACACGCCATGCATGATGATGCGTTGCGCCAGTTTTTTCGACAGGTAGACCCGCAGGAAGTCGATCACCTGCGCGGCCGGCAGCGGGGTGGAAAACAGGGGGATGTTTTTTTCGTCGCAGATCGCGAGGATGTCCGGCGGTGTTTCCAGGCCCTGTGCGATGATCAGCGCGGGCGGGCCGCCGGCAATCAGTTCGCCAATCACATGGGCGCGCGTCAGGGATTTCAGGCGCTGGTAGTAATTGATTTCCTGGTGCCCGAAAACCTGGATGCGGCCCGGGTGGATGGTGTTCAAGTGGCCGACCTGGTCGGCGGCCGAGGCGACGTCGCCGGAAATCAGGCGTTCGCCGCCGGGAAATCCGGCGAACCACCCCAGCTGCAAACTTTCACGATTGTCGTCATACAGGCGTTGGATCGTCAGTGGCGTTTGCAGCATGGTTGTTTAATTCAAGATGGCAACTCCGACAGTTTAACCTGCTGCCTGCAACGTTGGTTGCCAATTCACGATACGCGTATATACGGATTGCGGATCGGGGTCGGTGCCCAGTGCCGTACGGAAGGCGTCATCGGAAAACATTTCCGCGATTTCCGACAGGATTTCCAGGTGCTGCTGCGTCACGTGATCGGGAATCAGCAGGAAGAACAGCAGGCTGACCGGCTTGCCATCGGGCGACTCAAATGGAATCGGCTCGGCCAGCCGGACAAACGCCGCCAGCGGCGACTTCAAGCTCTTCATTCCTTTGATGCGCCCGTGCGGCACAGCCACGCCATGACCCAGTCCGGTCGACCCGAGGCGCTCGCGCGCGAACAGGTTATCGGAGACGGTCGAGCGGGCGATGCCGCAATTGTTTTCGAAGATCAGGCCGGCTTGCTCGAAAGCTCGTTTCTTGCTGGATACTTCTAAATCCAGTTGAACGTTTTCGAGTGAAAGGATTTTGCTCAGGTTGTTCATAACGCGACGTGGAATGGTGCGGCGCACAAAGGTGGCTTGCGAGCAGAATTATAGGCTTGTTTTTCAGCCGTGTAACATGAATTCGCGAGAGCCAGGGTTCACGCCGCTATCCGCCGCAGTCCGCCAAGGGCAGGCCGTAGCATTGTTAAAAAAACACACTGGCACGGGAAAGCATTCCGCACGCACTTTTCAAGGTAAACGCCAGATATTTACCTGAGGGAGTGCGGTTTCGCCAACTTTTCAACGTCTATCTGAGTTAACGGCAGCAGCTTTGAAAACTGCAATAGTTCTTGACTCATTGTAAGACAATTTTGAGGCAGGTGATACACGGCTGCATTTGTATACGCTAAAAACTGACACAGTCTGGCGCACGGGGGGAGCCGGCGGCGCATGCGATGTAACACTGATATGGAGGCGGCACCGAGGGGGCGCAAGGGGGGGGCGGGGTTTCCCCGCCCCCTTGGGGGAGGTAAAGCTTAAAACCGGGCGTACTTTCGGCGGACTTCCCGGCGGATTCCGGTGGATCTTAGCGGCCCCGCGCGTACTTGGCCCAGAAGCCGCGCGGCTCCTTGCCGGCGTCGTCGCCGGGCTCGGCCGGCACGCTATGCTCGAGGTGCTGGACTTTTTCTTCCAGCATTTTGATCAGCTGGTCTTTATCGTCGAGGCGGGCGCGCATCTCGCTGGTGACCTGGTCTTTGACTTTCCGCAACTCCGCTTCCAGCGTGATGATGCGCTCCAGCGAATGAATGCGTTCCTCCATGATCCGGAACAGGCTGTCATCTTTCGGCGCGTCATGGAAATTGGACAAGCCATGGGCGTCGGGATTGGCCGTTGCCGGAATCAATGGGGCGCCATGTGCATCGTTATTGGTTCCGTGCAGGAATAACTGCCCATAGACGCGTATCAACTCGGCCGTGTCGAGTACCGATTCGCCATTGGGCGATACCGCTTTGTGTAAACGCCCCCGGTCGATATCGCGGTACAGCGTTGCCCGGCCACGCCGTACCATGCGGGCAGCTTCAGAAATGGAAACCAGCATCAGAATCCCTGTCAAAAAGAAATGGCCATGATGAAAACGGCGTCGAATCGACGCCAGCGGTTTTACCAGTGAATTGCAATGTTGTCTTAAAAACCATTGCTGCCGGCATCCAGGCGGCGCCGGTTCAAATGATAGTACTCCCGAAGTTCCGCGTAATTCAAGCACTTTGTTGCTGAGCTAAAACAGTGAATTCTCACGGAATATCACTTAACAAACATGTCCAGGACATGAGGTGTGCCTGTAATAAAAAACGCCGCTGCCAGGTATTACTCCGGGCAGCGGCGTTTTAAATGGGGGATTTTATTGGCGGGCGTTGCGTAAATTCGATGGCTTGTGACCGGTCGTGTAATTGCTGCGCCATGGATTAATATCCAGGCCGCCACGGCGCGTATAACGGGCATATACCGACAGTTGCTGTGGTTTGCACTGGCGCAGGATATCCGTGAAGATGCGCTCCACGCATTGTTCGTGGAATTCATTATGCTCGCGGAAACCAATCAGGTATTTCAGCAGGCTTTCCTGGTCAATTTGCGGACCATAATATTGAATCTGCACACTGCCCCAATCCGGTTGGCCAGTCACCAGGCAATTGGATTTCAATAAATGGGAAATGAATACTTCCTCCACCGGCTGTTCATCGAAATTGGCTTTCAGCGTTTCTGGCTGGGGGGCGTAATTATCGACTTCAATATCAAGGCGGTCCAGTAACACGCCTTCCAGTTCGCCCATGGCCAGTTTATGGAAGTCGGGCTGTTCGGTAATCGTCACATGCACGGTGGCGCCCACGGCGGACGATAAATCCTGTACCAGTAAAATCTTCAGGGCATCGGCATCGGCGACTTTGGTTTGATTAAACGAATTCAAATACAGCTTGAAGGATTTGGATTCAATAATATTGGGCGAGTCCGCCGGCACCGTGATTTTTGCCACCGCCACTTGCGGCTTGCCCCGCATGTTCAGCCACGACAGTTCATAGGCATTCCAGATATCGACGCCGAAGAATGGCATGGTCCCGGTCAGGCCCAGTTCATCGCGCTTGCCCTGGCGGGGAATGGGAAATAACAGTTCAGGCGCGTAATCGGTGCGGTACGCGGAAGATTTCCCCAGCGGGGACTGGTCGGCGGTATTGGTCATGGTGAACGTCCAAAGCGAAAGGCGAAGGACGAATGGTAGCGCAAATGCGGCATTGCGGCATATGCGCTTGAGTGATGGGGGGCTTGAAAGTGATGCATACAGGCGGACCGGACGGCCCGCCTGCAAAGGACGACTAGAGGAACAGCTTGTAGACCGGATTGGCGCTTTCATCCCAGTAGCGATAGCCCAGGGTGGCCAGGAATTGCGCGAAGGCATTCATTTCATCTTGCGGCACTTGCAAGCCGATCAGGATGCGGCCGACATCGCCGCCCTGCGAGCGATAGTGGCACAGCGAAATGTTCCAGTTCGGCGCCATGCTATCCAGGAAACGCATCAGCGCGCCTGGGCGTTCCGGGAATTCAAAGCGGTACAGCAATTCATCCTTGGCCAGGGTGCTCTTGCCGCCCACCAGGTGGCGCAAGTGCGACTTGGCCAATTCATCGTGCGTCAAATCCAGTGTTTTGAAGTCGTTGGCTTCAAAGTCGCGGGCCAGGGTGCTGGATTCGCCGCGGTCGGAAATTTGCACGCCGACAAATACGTGTGCTTCGTTGGCGTCGCTGATCCGGTAGTTGAATTCCGTCACGTTGCGCGGACCGACCAGCGAGCAGAAGCGCTTGAAGCTGCCGCGCTGTTCCGGCAAGGTCACGGCAAACACGGCTTCGCGGGCTTCACCCAATTCCGCCCGTTCCGCCACGAAGCGCAGCCGGTCGAAATTCATGTTGGCGCCGCTGGCGATGCAGATCAGGGTTTCATTCTTGACCGGCTCCTTGGTCAGCGCGGCACGCTCGACATACGCCTTGGCGCCGGCAATCGACAGCGCGCCGGACGGTTCCAGGATCGAACGGGTATCGGTGAAGACATCCTTGATGGCGGCGCACAGCGCGTCCGTGTCAACAATGATGACTTCGTCCACATATTGCTGCGCCAGGCGGAACGTTTCCTGGCCGCACAGGCGCACGGCGGTACCGTCCGCGAACAGGCCGACGTCCGGCAAGGTCACGCGTTCGCCGGCTTTCAGGCTGCGGCCCATTGCATCGGAATCAAAGGTTTGTACGCCGATGACCTTGATGTCCGGGCGGATTTGCTTGACGTACGCGGCAATGCCGGTAATCAGGCCGCCGCCGCCGATCGGCACAAAGATCGCGTGGATCGGACCGGCGTGCTGGCGCAGGATTTCCATGCCGATCGTGCCCTGGCCGGCAATCACGTCCGGATCGTCGAACGGGTGCACGAAGGTGAGTTTTTGTTCTTTTTCCAGCGACAGCGCGTGGTTGTAGGCGTCGGTGTACGACTCGCCATGCAGCACCACTTCCACCGCGGCGCCGCCACGCGAGCGCACCGCATCGACTTTCACCTGCGGCGTGGTGGTCGGCATCACGATGATGGCGCGGCACCCCATTTTTGCGGCGGACAGTGCGACTCCCTGTGCGTGGTTGCCTGCGGAAGCGCAAATCACGCCGCGTTTCAGCTGAGCTTCGCTCAGGTGCGCCATCTTGTTGTAGGCGCCGCGAATCTTGAAGCTGAATACATCCTGCATGTCTTCGCGCTTGAAGTAAATTCGGTTCTGGAAGCGCTGCGACAGGGTCGGCGCCAGTTCAAGCGGCGTTTCGTTGGCCACGTCATAGACGCGGGCGGTCAGGGTCTTCTTCAGGTAGTCGATAGTCATAGTCTGCTTGGGTCGCTTGGAGCAATGGGGCCAGTCACCTGGCAAGGCAAGGACATGCTTTTCAACGGCGGGTAACCGAGATGAGGCTGTGCACCGGGCGCGGCGCGGGTAGCGTTGGCCAGGTGGGGTAGTGTACTGCTCGATAGTAAATCATGCGCGAAATGGATAATTCGCTGGTTCATTATAATGGCAAGATGATTGAATCTTCCATCCGCTGGCTGCTGAACCTGCTGGCCGCGCCCGAAGTCGGCCTGACTTCGGTATTTCTCGTCAGCTTCGTCTCCGCGACCCTGGTGCCGCTGGGCTCGGAACCGGCCGTGTTTGCCACCATCAAAGCCAATCCCGCCCTGTTCTGGCCCGCGATCCTGGTGGCGACCTGCGGCAATACGCTGGGCGGCGCGGTCGATTACTGGCTCGGCTACAAAGCCAAGAGCGCCTTTGCCAAAGAGCGGGAAAGCCGCTGGTTTGCCTGGCTGGCCCGCTATGGCGCGAAAACCATGCTGCTGTCGTGGGTGCCGGGTATCGGCGATCCGCTGTGCACCTTGGGCGGCTGGCTCAAGCTGCCATTCTGGCCCTGCATCGTGTACATGTGCATCGGCAAATTCGCCCGCTATGTCACGATGACGTCGGTGCTGCTGTATGTACCCGATGGCGTCTGGAAAACCATCGCCCAGGCCCTGGGCGGATAAAACTGTTTATCAGGATGGGCCGGTCGGCTGCTTTAGTCTGTTTTGCCTAATGCCCGGGAGGGCAAACCATGTTTCGCCCTGATTTAAAAATTGGCATCAAATTGCTGTACGATGCTGGTTTATCGAATTAATTTTGGTCATTTGACGCTTACGTTACCCTGCCGCCGGTGAAGGCTGTTCCGGCGTGGTGCGGCGCAATACGCTAGAATGGCCATCCTTAGGGTCAGTCCGCAGTACATCCATCATGAACGCCCCAGCACAAATCCAAGCATTGCTCGCCGAATCGCCAAATGGTCCCGCGCCCACCCGGCTGCGCGAAATTCCTTATAACTACACGTCGTTTTCCGATCGCGAGATCGTAATCCGCCTGTTGGGCCAAGATTCCTGGCGCCTGCTGGACGAGCTGCGCGCCGCGCGCCAGACCGGCCGTTCCGCCCGCATGCTGTATGAAGTGCTGGGCGATATCTGGGCCGTGCGCCGCAACCCGTACCTGCAGGACGACTTGCTGGACAACCCGAAGCGCCGCCAGGAATTGATCGACGCGCTGCATCACCGCCTGGCCGAAGTCGACAAGCGCCGCATGGCGGTCGACGCCGGCGCTGGCGGCGATCCATCGCGCAGCGCCGCCGTGGAGCAATTGCTGAAAGCGGCCAGCCAGGCCGTGGAATCGTTTGGCGAAGAATTCCGCCAGATGTACGACTTGCGCAAGCGCACCACCAAGGTGCTGGGCCGCTACACGGAAAAGCACAACGTCTGCTTCGACGGCATGAAGCGGATTTCGCACGTGACCGACGCCACCGACTGGCGCGTGGAATACCCGTTTGTCGTCATCACGCCCGATACCGAAGATGAAATGGCCGGCCTGGTCAAGGGCTGTATCGAGCTGGGCCTGACCATCATCCCGCGCGGCGGCGGCACTGGCTATACCGGTGGCGCGATTCCGCTGACGCCGCTGTCGGCCGTCATCAACACGGAAAAGCTACTCGACATGGGCGCCGTGAAAATGGAAATGCTGCCGGGCGTGGACCGCGAATACGCGACGATTTACACGGGCGCCGGCGTCATCACGAATAAAGTGTCGGAAGCGGCGGAAAAAGCCGGTTTCGTGTTTGCCGTGGACCCGACTTCGGCCCACGCCTCGTGCATCGGCGGCAATATCGCGATGAATGCGGGCGGCAAGAAAGCCGTGTTGTGGGGCACCGCGCTGGACAACCTGGCGTCGTGGAAAATGGTCGATCCGCAAGGCGACTGGCTGGAAGTCACGCGCCTCGACCACAACCTGTCGAAGATCCACGATACGCCGCTGGCCCGCTTCAAGCTGGAATGGACCCATCCGAACGCCAAAGGCGAAGCCAAGGGCGCGCCATTTAAAACGGAAATCCTGGAAATCGCCGGCCGCGTGTTCCGCAAGGAAGGCCTCGGCAAGGACGTCACCGACAAATTCCTGGCCGGGCTGCCAGGCATCCAGAAAGAAGGCTGCGACGGCCTGATCACGTCGGCGCGCTGGATTTTGCACAAGATGCCGAAGTTCACCCGCACCGTGTGTCTGGAATTCTTTGGCCAGGCGCGCGATGCGATTCCATCGATCGTGGAAATCAAGGATTATCTGGACGGCTTGCCGGCCAAGGGACCGCAATTCGAGACCCTGCGCCTGGCCGGCCTGGAACACCTCGACGAGCGCTACCTGCGCGCGGTGGGCTACGCCACCAAATCCAAGCGCGGCAACATGCCGAAGATGGCGCTGTTTGGCGACATCGTGGGCGACGATGAAAACGCGGTGGCGCTGGCGGCCTCGGAAGTGGTGCGCCTGGCCAATACCCGCGTCGGCGAAGGCTTTGTCGCCGTCAGCCCGGAAGCGCGCAAGAAATTCTGGCTGGACCGCGCCCGTACCGCCGCGATTGCGAAACATACGAACGCGTTCAAGATCAATGAAGACGTGGTGATTCCGCTGAACCGCATGGGCGAGTACACGGACGGCATCGAGCGCATCAACGTCGAACTGTCGATCACCAACAAGCTGCAACTGGCGCAGGAACTGCGCGACTTCTTCGACGCGGGTAACCTGCCGATCGGTAAGAGTGATGACGCGTCGGACGACAAGGTCGGCGATGCGGAAATGCTGGGCGACCGCCAGCAACAGGCGCAAGCGCTGTTGGCGCTGGTGCAAAAGCGCTGGCAAACCATCCTCGATAAACTGGACCAGCCGGTGGCCTCGCTGCGCGATGAATTGCGCGAACTGGGTTTGGCGCACCTGGACGCCGCCATCGATGCGCGCCTGGAACGCCAGCCGGACGCCATCCTGTTCGAGATCGTGCAAGACCACACGGTGCGCGTCAGCTGGAAGCAGGAAATCCGCGCGCAACTGCGCCAGATTTTCAATGGCGCCGCGTACAAGCTGATCCTCGATGAATGCGCGGTGATCCACAAGCGCGTGTTGCGCGGCCGCGTGTTTGTCGCGCTGCACATGCACGCCGGCGACGGCAACGTGCACACCAACTTGCCGGTCAACTCGGACCACTATGAAATGCTGCAACTGGCGCACAAGGCCGTGGCGCGCATCATGGTGCTGGCCCGTTCGCTGAACGGCGTGATTTCGGGCGAACACGGCATCGGCATCACCAAGCTGGAATTCCTGACCGAAGAAGAAATCGGCGACTTCCGCAAGTACAAGGAACGGGTCGACCCGGAAGGCCGCTTCAACAAGGGCAAACTGTTGAATTTGCCGGGCATGGAAGCGGACTTGCGCAATGCGTACACGCCATCGTTCGGCCTGATGGGCCACGAATCGCTGATCATGCAGCAAAGCGATATCGGTGAAATCGCCAACAGCGTCAAGGATTGCCTGCGCTGCGGCAAATGCAAACCGGTGTGCTCGACCCACGTGCCGCGCGCCAATCTGCTGTACTCGCCGCGTGACAAGATCCTGGCGACGTCGTCGCTGATCGAAGCGTTCCTGTACGAGGAACAAACGCGCCGCGGCATTTCGATCCGCCACTGGGAAGAATTCGAAGACGTGGCCGATCATTGCACCCTGTGCCACAAGTGCGAGACGCCGTGCCCGGTCAATATCGACTTTGGCGACGTGTCGATGAACATGCGCAACCTGTTGCGCAAGATGAATAAGCGCAGCTTCAATCCCGTGAAGTCGATGGGCATGATGTTCTTGAACACCAACGACCCGACCACCATCAATTCGATGCGCCAGGTGGTCTTCGGTGTGGGGAACAAGGTCCAGCGCCTCGGCAACGACGTGCTGAAAACCTTCGCGCAAAAGCAGACCAAGGCGCCGCCGCCGACGGTCGGCAAGCCGCCGATCAAGGAACAGGTGATCCACTTCATTAACAAGAAGATGCCTGGCAACTTGCCGAAGCGGACCATGCGCGGCTTGCTCGATATCGAAGACAACAAGATCGTCCCGATCATCCGCGATCCGAAGAAAACCACGGCCGATTCCGAAGCCGTGTTCTACTTCCCGGGCTGCGGTTCGGAGCGCCTGTATTCGCAAGTGGGCCTGGCCACCCAGGCCATGTTGTGGAATGTCGGCGTGCAAACGGTGCTGCCGCCGGGCTACCTGTGCTGCGGTTACCCGCAGCGCGGCGCGGGCGACTTCGACAAAGCCGACAAGATGATCACGGATAACCGCGTGCTGTTCCACCGCATGGCCAATACCCTGAACTACCTGGACATCAAGACGGTGGTCGTGTCGTGCGGCACTTGCTATGACCAGCTGTCCGGCTATGAATTCGAGAAAATCTTCCCGGGTTGCCGCATCATGGACATCCATGAATACCTGCTGGAGAAGGGCGTCAAGCTGGAGGGCGTCAACGGTACGCGCTACATGTACCACGACCCTTGCCACTCGCCGATGAAATTGCAGGATCCGTTGAAGACGGTGAACAGCCTGATCACGACGGCCGATGCCACCAAGATCGAGAAAAACGACCGCTGCTGCGGCGACTCGGGCACCTTGCAGGCGGCCCGTCCCGACATTTCGACGCAGGTGCGCTTCCGCAAAGAGCAGGAAATGGTCAAGCACGCGGATAAGCTGCGCGAAGACGGCTTCACGGGCGAAGTCAAAGTGTTGACCAGCTGCCCGGCCTGCCTGGGCGGCGTGTCGCGCTACGGCGAAGACGCCGGCACCACCGCCGATTACATCGTGGTGGAAATCGCCAAGCATTTGCTGGGCGAGAACTGGATGCCGGACTATGTGGCGCAAGCCAACAACGGCGGCATCGAGCGGGTGCTGGTGTAATGGCGACGAGCGTCGCATGCGACCTGTGCAAGCTGCTGGCAGCCCCGCCGGCCGACGTGCTGGTGTGGCAGGACGCGCAGCTGTCCGTGGTGCTGGTCGATGAACCGCACTATCCGGGCTTTGCGCGCGTCATCTGGCATGCGCACGTCAAGGAAATGACGGATCTCGAACCCGCCGAGCGCGACCACGTGATGCGGGCCGTGTGGCAGGTGGAAGCGGCGCAGCGCTTGGTCATGGCGCCCGACAAGGTCAATGTGGCCAGTTTTGGCAACATGACGCCGCACGTGCACTGGCATGTGATTCCCCGTTTCAGTAACGACGTGCATTTCCCTCAACCGACCTGGGGCCCGGCCCAGCGTGAACCCGATCCAAAAGATCTGGCCGCGCGCCGCGCCCTGCTGCCGCAACTGCGCGCAGCCATCGTTGCCAATTTAAACACCCCATGAAGACCCCGACCGGCCTGACCGTCCACAGCAAATCCCGCATCCTCGAAGTCGCCTTCGATGATGGCGCCTCGTTCAACATCCCGTTTGAATTGTTGCGCGTCTATTCGCCGTCGGCGGAGGTGAAGGGCCATGGCCCGGGGCAGGAAGTCCTGCAAGTGGGCCAGCGCGATGTCGGCCTGACGGCGCTCGATCCGGTCGGCAATTACGCGGTGAAGCCGACGTTTACCGATGGCCACAATTCCGGCCTGTTCACGTGGGATTACCTGTACAAGCTGGGCGCCGAACAGGAACAGCTGTGGTCCGCCTATCTGGACAAGTTGCACGCGGCGGGGTTTGACGGCGATTCCGGCCGGGAACCGGGTACCGTGCTGCCCACCGCGCAAAAAGCGCACGGCTGCGGCCACAAGCATTGATCTTGAATGCGGCGTGGATACCACGCTGCATTCATGTCCTAAACAAGACGGCGCACACATGTTATTGTAGGCACTTGTTTCCCTGAAACGTGTGCCGATGCGCCCGTCCGTCCGTTCCAGCCGCCTGATCGTTTTGCTGGGGAGCTGCCTGGCGGCAGCCATCCTCGGCGCGCTGGGCTTTACGCTGTGGTCGTCGCGCGAACAAGCCATTACGGAATGGCAGCGCCACCTGTCCAACCTGTCGCTGGTGATTGCCGAACAAACTGCGCAGGAAGTCGCGTCCGGTTACCTGATCCTGGAAAGTATTGCGGAGTCGGTGCAGGCGGCCGGGGTCAGCAATGACCGCGAATTGCGCGAGCAGATGGGATCCGCGGCGGTGTTCCAGCGCATGCGCGACAAGGCGGAAGGCTTGCCGCAAGTCGAAGTGTTGACCATCCTCGCGGCCAACGGCGACGTGGTGAATTTCACCCACGCGCATCCGGCGCCCGCCATCAACCTGGCGGACCGCGATTACTTCCAGGCCCACCTGAAAGACCCCAAACTGGGGGTGTTTGTCAGCGCCCCCGTGCGCAACCGGAGCAGCCAGGCGTGGACGTTTTTCCTGAGCCGCCGCCTGACCGGGCCGCAGGGACAATTCCTGGGGCTGGCGCTGGTGGGCTTTTCCACCGCCTTCCTCAGTGACTTTTACCGCAAGATCAGCCTCGGCGATGGCGCCTCGGTGACCTTGTACCGGCGCGATTTCACGTTGCTGGTGCGCTCGCCCCATGACGATGCGCTGATGGGGAAAAGCAACCGCACTGGCACGTCTTACCGCGTGATCGAGCAAATGGGCAAGACCGATGGCGTGATGCTGACCGACGCGCCGCGCTTTTCCGAAGGCGGCAACCGGGTACAGCGCATGGGCGCGGTGCGTCTGGTCGGGCAATATCCACTGGTCGTCAATATCACCGTGACGGAAGATTTGTTCCTGGCCCAGTGGCGTGCCCATGCGCAAGTATTGACAACGGTGGTGATGGCCAGCGCGATGGCCATGGTGCTGGCGTTTGCCGGGCTGGTGCGGGCATTGCGCAAGCGCGAGCAGGACATGGAAAAAATGCGCGCCCTGGCCGCGGCGGCCGAGGCGGCCAACCGCGCGAAATCCGAATTCCTGGCCATGATGAGCCATGAAATCCGCACGCCGCTGACGTCCATCATCGGCTTCGCGGAAACGCTGGCGCCGCATCAGGAAGCGGGGGAAATCATTGTCCGCAACGGTCAGCATTTGCTGACCATCATTAACGATATCCTCGACATTTCCAAGATCGAAGCGGGACGGCTGGTGCTGGAAGATGTCCGCTATTCGCCGCTGGAAGTGGTCGATGGCCTGCTGCCGGCCATCGAAGCACAAGCGCGCGGCAAGGGCATCGCTTTTCATTTTGATGCGGTCTATCCTTTTCCCTCGCACGTCATCGGCGACCCGACCCGCTGGCGCCAGATCCTGTTCAACCTGTGCGGCAATGCCATCAAATTCACGGAGCAGGGCAGTGTGGAACTGACCTTGCATTACCAGCGCGAATTGGGCCGCTTGCAATGCCGCGTCGCCGATACGGGGATCGGCATGTCCGACGAAGAGCAGGCCCGGCTGTTCAAGCCCTTTACCCAGGCCGATACGTCCGTGGCGCGGCGCTATGGCGGCACGGGATTGGGCTTGCACCTGGTGCAGGAGCTGGCCGTGCGCATGGGCGGCGCGGTGCGGGTGCACAGCGCGCCGGGGCAGGGATCGATTTTCGAAGTGGACGTCGCCGCGCCGCCGGCGCCCGGGGCGGAGTGGCTGGACGCCTTGCCGGTCTTTGCCCGGACGGCGACGGCGGCGCCGCAAGCGAGCCTGTCCGGTACCGTATTGCTGGCGGAAGACGGGCCCGATAATCGCCGCCTGATCACGGCATGGCTGGAACAGCAGGGGCTGGCCGTGGATAGCGCGGCCGATGGCGCGCGCGCCGTGGAACTGGCGCTGGTGGGACACTACGACGTGGTGCTGATGGATATCCAGATGCCGAACATGGATGGCGTGCAAGCCACCAAACTGTTGCGCAGTGCCGGCTTTGCCGCCCCCATCGTGGCGCTGACCGCCAATGTGATGCCGGAAGACCGTGAGCGTTACCGCCAGGCGGGCTGCAATGCCTGTGTGGCGAAGCCGGTGGATTTCGCCGAGCTGGGCAACTTACTGGCGGGAATGTTGGCCGCTGGCGAGCCGGCGCCGCCGGTGCCCTATACCCGGCTGGAAGGCTACGACGAGATGCGGCGCGCATTCGAGTTGCGCCTGAAGGAAGCGCTGGAATTGCTGGATAACGCCATCGGCAGGGCGGCCCATGCCGATGGACGGGAGATTGCCCATATGCTCAAGGGCAGCGCTGGCAGTTTTGGCTACCCGCGCGTAACGCAATGGGCCGCGCAACTGGAACAGGCGCTGGCGGCGGGCGACGGCGGCCGTGCCGCGGCGCTGCTGGCCGAACTACAACAGCTCGATGAGGTGCGGCGCTTGCTGGCGCAGCCCGCCTGAAAGGATAAACCATGGTCGATAAAAGCCGTATCACCGTGCTGATCGCGGACGATGAAACCAATATGCGCAACTTGCTGGCGGCGGTATTGAAAAGTTGTGGCTACACGAATTTCATTCATGCGGCCGATGGCCAGCAAGCCATGGAATGCCTGCGCGCCGCCGACAAGTCGCTGCGGCTGGCGTTCCTCGACATCGACATGCCCGGCTTCACGGGACTGGAAGTGCTGCAACTGGCGCGCGAGACCTGGCCAGCCTGCGCCTACGTCATCGTCAGCGCCCACAGCGCCATTGATAATGTCGTTTCTGCAATGAATCGTGGCGCGGCGGGGTTTGTTGTCAAACCCTATACGCCACAAAAGATTGCCGATGTGCTGGCAAAGTTCGAGCGGGAAGCACGCTGACAGGGGCGGCGGACCGTTGGCGCTTGTATAATGCTGGCACTACAACTGGTTCCGCACTATGACCCATACCACCCATTTCGGCTATAAAACCGTCAACGAAGAAGATAAAGTCAAGGAAGTCGCCAAGGTCTTCCATTCCGTGGCGGCCAAGTACGACGTCATGAATGACTTGATGTCGGCTGGCCTGCACCGCCTGTGGAAGACATTTACGATTGCCAACGCGGCTGTGCGCCCAGGCTTCAAATGCCTCGATATCGCCGGCGGCACCGGCGACCTGGCCAAGGCGTTTGCCAAACAGGCGGGGCCGACGGGCGAAGTGTGGCTGACGGACATTAATGAATCGATGCTGCGCGTGGGCCGCGACCGTCTCTTGAACAAGGGCATGGTCACCCCCACCTTGTTGTGTGACGCGGAAAAACTGCCATTCCCGGACAATTATTTCGACCGGGTCAGCGTGGCCTTTGGCTTGCGCAACATGACGCACAAGGATGTGGCGCTGTCGGAAATGCGCCGTGTGCTGAAACCGGGCGGCAAATTGCTGGTGCTGGAGTTTTCCAAAGTCGCCGAGCCGCTGCAAAAACCCTACGACTTGTATTCGTTCTCGGTGTTGCCGTGGCTGGGCCAGAAAATTGCCAATGATGCGGAAAGCTATCGTTATCTGGCTGAATCGATCCGCATGCATCCGGACCAGGAAACCCTGAAGTCGATGATGCAGGATGCGGGCCTGGAGCGGGTCCAGTATTACAACCTGACGGCGGGTGTGGCCGCTTTGCACACCGGTATCAAACTGTAAGAAGGAAACGCCATGAATCTGAAAAAAATCCTTATTAGCGCCACCCTGGCGCTGTCCGCCGCCACCATGATTGGTGAAGCGCTGGCCCGTCCGATGGGCGGCGGCAAGTCGATCAGCCGCCAGTCGCAAAGCGTGAACAACATGCCGCGCCAGGCGACGCCGCCGGCCGCGCCGCCCGCCAGCCAGGCTGCCCAGCCTGCACGCGCACCGGGCGCCGCCACGCCACCGGCCGTACCGCCGAAACCTGCGAGCCCCTGGAAGGGCATCCTGGGCGGCGCGCTGCTGGGCCTGGGCCTGGGCGCACTGCTGTCGCACTTCGGCCTGGGCGGCGCCCTGGCCAGCGCCATCAGCTCGATGCTGATGATAGCCCTGCTGGCCGGCGCGGCCTTCCTGATCTGGCGCTTGATCCGCAGCAAGATGGCGCCGAAGCAGCCACAAATGGCGCCAGCCGGTTTCAGCAACAACAATGCGTGGCAGCAACAACCGGCCGCGCCTGCGCCGGCGCCTGACTATAACCTGCCACCGCTGCAGCCAGCCGCGGGCGGCCTGAACCTGGCCAAGCCGGGTGAAGCGCCGGCGGCGGCGCATGTCCCATGGGGCGTGCCGGCCGACTTCGACGCGGCGACGTTCCTGCGCCACGCCAAGGGCAACTTCATCCGCCTGCAAGCGGCCTGGGATAAAGGCGATGTGGCCGATATCCGTGAATTCACGACGCCGGAAGTGTTTGCCGAGTTGAAGATGCAAATTTCGGAACGCGGCGGCCAGGCGGATTACACCGACGTGGTGACCATCGAAGCGGAAATACTGGGCATTGAAAACGATGGCCGCGATTACCTGGCCAGCGTGAAGTTCTACGGCACCATCAAGCCGTCGCCAACCGCCCTGGCCGAACCATTCCAGGAAGTGTGGAACCTGTCCAAGCCTGTCAGCGGCAATGCCGGCTGGCTGCTGGCTGGTATCCAGCAACTGGCTTGATCGCCCGCCCCGTATAGTAAGATCGAGACCGCCCGATTATTCGGGCGGTTTTTTGTTTTTTGAATACCTGAATTGCCATAAGCATGCCATCGCCGATTCCCCCGAATTTGCCGTCCCCGCTGGCGCCCGTCGCCGCCACCATCAACCACTTGCTGGCCCAGGAGCCATGGGCGCGTGATGCCTTGCGCCCGCACGCCGGCAAGATCGCGTGCATCGCAGCCAGCCCGGTCGAGGTGCGCTTGCAAGCCACCAGTGATGGCTACGTGGACGTGGTGGCAAGCGAGGCAGCCGCCAATGTGACGATCCGGGTCAAACTGTCCGACTTGCCGCTGATTGCGCAAAACCGCGAGCGCGCTTTTTCGTATGTACAACTGGAAGGCGATGCCGACTTTGCCAACACGATTTCGCAACTCGTGAAATCCTTGCGCTGGGAAGCGGAACACGACCTGGAAAAACTGGTTGGCCCGGTGGCGGCCGTGCGCATGGTGGAAGGGGCGAAATCCCTGTTGGGCGCTTTTTTGCAAGGCAACCGCAAGCTGGCGGAAAACACGGCGGAATATCTGCTGGAAGAAAACCCGGTACTGGTGCGCCCGGATGTGACGGAAGGCTTCGGTGCGGATGTGACGCGCTTGCGCGACGATGTCGAGCGCTTTGCCAAGCGCCTGGCCAACCTGGAAAAGAAACTCGCGCAACGCGGCCCCGCCTCCGCCTGATATATCCACCGGACCCTGTACATGATCCTGAAATTCCTGCGGCTGCTGAAAATCCTGCGCGTCGCCATCCGCTACGGCCTCGATGAAATTGCCATTTCCGGCCTGGACGTGCCGCGCACGTCGCGCCTGATCGATGTGCTGTTCTTTTGGCGGGATATTTCCGCCCCGCGTGGCCGCCGCCTGCGCATGGCGCTGGAAGAGCTGGGCCCGATTTTCGTGAAATTCGGCCAGGTGCTGTCGACCCGGCGCGACCTGATCCCTGCCGATATCGTGGAAGAACTGGCGCTGTTGCAAGACCGCGTGCCGCCGTTTGACTCCGATCTCGCGATCGCGCAAATCGAGCGTTCGCTGGGCGGCCACCCGGACCAGCTGTTTGCCACGTTTGAGCGCATTCCCGTCGCTTCCGCCTCGATTGCGCAAGTGCACTTCGCCACCCTCAAGGATGGCAAGCAGGTGGCTGTCAAGGTGCTGCGTCCCGGCATGCGCCAGTCCATCGACAAGGACGTGGCGCTGATGCACCTGGCGGCCGACGTGATTGGCCGCCTGTGGGAAGACGCCAAGCGCTTGAAACCCAAGGAAGTGGTGGCGGAATTCGACAAGCATTTGCATGACGAGCTGGACTTGATGCGCGAAGCCGCCAATGCCAGCCAGCTGCGCCGTAACTTTGCCGAAAGCGACTTGTTGCTGGTGCCGGAAATGTACTGGGATTATTGCTCGTCCAGCGTGATTGTCATGGAGCGCATGCATGGCATTCCCGTGTCGCAAACCGAGCGCCTGATCGAAGCTGGCGTGGACTTGAAAAAGCTGTCGTCCGACGGTGTGGAAATTTTCTTTACCCAGGTATTCCGCGACGGCTTCTTCCATGCGGATATGCACCCCGGGAACATCCTGGTGTCGATCGACCCCGCCACGTTTGGCCGCTATATCGCGCTGGACTTCGGCATCGTCGGCACCCTGAACGATTTCGACAAGGATTATCTGTCGCAAAACTTCCTGGCCTTCTTCCGCCGCGACTATAAACGGGTGGCGGAAGCCCACATCGAGTCCGGCTGGGCGCCGAAAGATACCCGCGTCGATGAACTGGAATCGGCGGTGCGGGCTTGCTGCGAACCGATTTTCGACCGTCCGCTGAAAGACATTTCCTTTGGCCAGATTTTGCTGCGCCTGTTCCAGACCTCGCGCCGCTTCAACGTGGAAGTGCAGCCGCAACTGGTGCTGCTGCAAAAGACCATGCTTAATATCGAGGGCCTGGGCCGCCAGCTGGATCCGGACCTGGATTTGTGGAAAACCGCCAAACCCTACCTGGAGCGCTGGATGGCGGAGCAGGTTGGCTGGCAAGGCATGCTGGAGCGCCTGAAATCCGAAGCGCCGCGCTACACGCACGTGTTGCCGCAGTTGCCGCGCCTGGTGCACCGCGCGCTGTCGGCGGCCAGCGAGCCGAACCACAACGATGATTTGCTGCGCACCCTGATCGATGAACAGCAGCGCACCAACCGTTTATTGAGCTTTGTTGTGTACTTTGCCGGCGCATTCATTATTGGCTGGGTCGGATTGCGCGCCTACATGCACTGGCGGGGAATGCTGTGATGGATTTCAATAGCCGCGATCCCTTGTCGCCCGCTTTTTGGGATGAGCGTTTTGACAAGCAATTCACGCCCTGGGACCGGGGCGGCGTGCCGGAGCGCTTGCGCCAGTTCGTCAAGGACACGGCCCATGGCGCGGCGGCGGCAGGGCTGCCGCTGCCCACGACCCTGATCCCCGGCTGCGGTTCCGCCTATGAATTGGCGTATTTATCGGAAGCCGGCTGGGATGTGACGGCGATTGATTTTTCGCCGGCCGCCGTGGCGGCGGGGAAGGAAGCGGTTGGGCCGCAATGGCAAGAGCGCGTGGTGGAAGCGGATTTCTTTGCCTGGCAACCCGCCGCGCCACTGCAATGCATTTATGAGCGCGCCTTCCTGTGCGCCCTGCCACGGCACTTGTGGCCGCAAGTGGTGGCGCGCTGGGCGCAATTGCTGGCGCCGGGCGGCATGCTGGCTGGTTATTTCTTCTTTGACAACAATCCCAAGGGGCCGCCGTTCGGCATCGCCCGCGCCGAACTGGAAGCGTTGCTGCAACCGTACTTCACCTGCGTGACGGACGAGCCGGTCTGGGATTCCATCCCTGTTTTTGCCGGCAAGGAACGCTGGATGAGCTGGTTCCGGTTGTAAGCCGTCGCGGCCGCCGTGCCAAATCTGCCGCCGCGCCGGCAAAAGGCTTTATAATTCAGGGTTTTTGATGTTTTTTGCGGAGTAAAGATGCCGATCTACGCTTACCGCTGCGAGGAATGTGGCCACGCTGATGAAGTGCTGCAAAAGATTTCCGATCCGCAGCTGACGGATTGCCCAGCCTGCAGCAAATCCAGTTTCAAGAAGCAGCTGACCGCCGCTGGTTTCCAGTTGAAGGGAACCGGCTGGTATGTGACGGACTTCCGTGGCGGTTCCGCGCCAGCCACCGGTGTGGCGGGGACGCCCAAGTCCGACGCGCCCGCTGCGGCCCCTGCGGCGGAATCGTCGTCCGCCGCGCCTGCCGCCGCTGCACCGGCAAGCGCGCCAGCAACTGCACCGGCAGCCAGCACCAAACCCGCCGCTTGACGGCAAAAGGAACCCGATGCGCAAGTATTTCATTACCGGACTGCTGATTCTCGTACCGCTGGCGATCACCGCCTGGGTCTTGAACCTGGTCATCAGTACGCTGGACCAGTCGCTGTTACTGGTGCCGGAGCGCTGGCAGCCACGCACGTTCATCGGTTTTGATATCCCGGGCCTGGGTACGATTTTGACGTTCATTATCGTGCTGGTGACCGGCCTGCTGACCAATAACCTGGTCGGCAATTATGTGGTGCGCATGTGGGAAAAGCTGTTGCACCGCATTCCGGTGGTCAGCTCGCTGTATGGCAGCGTCAAGCAAGTGTCGGACACCCTGTTTTCGTCGTCCGGCAATGCCTTCCGCAAAGCAGTGCTGATTCCTTATCCGCACCAGGATTCCCGCACCATTGGTTTCCTGACCGGCGTGCCGGGCGGTGACGTGAAGAATCACCTGGATGGCGAGTACGTCAGTGTGTACGTACCGACCACGCCGAACCCGACCTCGGGATTTTTCCTGATGCTGGCAAAAAAAGATGTTATCGAGCTCGACATGAGTGTCGATGCCGCCCTGAAGTATATCGTCTCCATGGGCGTGGTTGCGCCTGAATGAAACCGAATAAATAACCTGAACTGAGAAATAACATGTCTATGCGCACTCATTACTGCGGCCTCACCACTGAAGCCCTGCTCGGCCAAACCGTCAGCCTGTGCGGCTGGGTACACCGTCGCCGCGACCACGGCGGCGTGATCTTCATCGACTTGCGCGATCGCGAAGGCCTGGTTCAGGTGGTCTGCAATCCAGAGCAGGCTGAAGTGTTCAAAGTCGCTGAATCGGTCCGTAACGAATACTGCCTGCGCGTGACCGGCCTGGTCAAAGACCGCCTGGCCGGCACCGTCAACGCCAACCTGAAATCCGGCAAGATCGAAGTGGTCGCGTCGCAAGTGGAAGTGCTGAACGCCTCCGTGGCCGTGCCATTCCAGCTGGACGACGACAATCTGTCGGAAACCACCCGCCTGACGCACCGCGTGCTGGACCTGCGCCGTCCGCAAATGCAGAACAACCTGCGCCTGCGCTACAAGGTCACGATGGAAGTGCGCAAGTACCTGGACGACCTGGGCTTCATCGACATCGAAACCCCAACGCTGACCAAGTCGACCCCGGAAGGCGCGCGCGACTACCTGGTGCCGTCGCGTGTCAACGCCGGCAACTTCTTCGCGCTGCCGCAATCGCCACAGCTGTTCAAGCAGCTGCTGATGGTGGCCAACTTCGACCGTTACTACCAGATCACCAAGTGCTTCCGCGACGAAGACTTGCGCGCCGACCGCCAGCCGGAATTCACCCAGATCGACTGCGAAACGTCGTTCCTGAACGAACAGGAAATCCGTGACCTGTTCGAAGACATGATCCGCAAAGTGTTCAAGAACACCATGTCGGTCGACCTGCCTAACCCGTTCCCGGTGATGGACTTCGCCGAAGCCATGGGCAGCTACGGTTCGGACAAGCCGGACATGCGCGTCAAGCTGAACTTCACGGAATTGACCGACGTCGTGAAAGACGTGGAATTCAAGATCTTCAACAGCGCCGCCAACATGAAAAACGGCCGCGTGGTCGGCATGCGCGTACCGAAGGGCGCGTCGATGCCGCGTTCGGAAATCGACGCGTACACCCAGTTCGTTGCCATCTACGGCGCGAAAGGCCTGGCGTACATCAAGGTCAACGAAAAAGCCAAAGGCCGTGACGGCCTGCAGTCGCCAATCGTCAAGTCGATCGACGACGCAACCCTGGCCCGCATCCTGGAACTGACCGGTGCGGAAGACGGCGACCTGATCTTCTTCGGCGCCGACAAGGCCAAGGTGGTCAACGATGCGATCGGCGCGCTGCGCGTGAAGATCGGCCACTCCGAGTTCGGCAAGGCCAACGGCCTGTTCGACGACGTGTGGGCGCCGCTGTGGGTGATCGACTTCCCGATGTTTGAATACGACGAGGAAGACGACCGCTGGACCGCAACCCACCACCCGTTCACCGCGCCAAAAGACGGCCACGAAGACATGCTGGAAACCAATCCAGGCGCCTGCGTTGCCAAGGCCTATGACATGGTGTTGAACGGCTGGGAACTGGGCGGCGGTTCGATCCGTATCCACCGCGAAGAAGTGCAGTCGAAAGTGTTCCGCGCCCTGAAGATCGACGCCGATGAAGCCCGCCTGAAGTTCGGCTTCCTGCTGGACGCGCTGCAATACGGCGCGCCTCCACACGGTGGCCTGGCCTTCGGCCTGGACCGTATCGTGACCCTGATGACCAAGTCCGATTCGATCCGCGACGTGATCGCCTTCCCGAAAACCCAGCGCGCCCAGTGCCTGCTGACCCAGGCGCCGTCGGAAGTGGACGAGAAACAGCTGAAAGAGCTGCATATCCGCCTGCGCGCGGCCGAGCCGAAAGTGGCTGGTTAATCAGTCGTACCATGGAAAAGGCGCTGCGGCGCCTTTTCTTTTGCCTGCTTTTTCCCCCTGCATGGATAAGCCTTACAAAATCCCCGAATCCGTCCTGGTCGTGATCCACACGGCCGACCTGCAAGTGCTGCTGATCGAGCGCGCCGACAAGGCCGGCTATTGGCAATCGGTGACCGGTTCGCTCGATGCGCCGGACGAGCCGCTATTGACCACGGCAACCCGCGAACTGTTCGAAGAAACCGGCATCGTGGCCGATGGCCAAAACATCGTGCTGCGCGACTGGCAGCTGTCGAACATCTACGAAATCTACCCGGTGTGGCGGCACCGCTATGCGCCGGGCGTAACGCAGAACACGGAACACGTGTTTTCCGTGGAAGTGCCGCGCGATATTCCCATCTTGCTCAGTCCCCGCGAGCATGTGAACCACGTGTGGCTGCCATACCTGGAAGCGGCCGATCAATGCTTTTCACCGTCGAATGCGGAGGCGGTGCTGCTGTTGCCACGGCAGGTGGCCGCGCCGCGCTGACAGATTGCCCGGCAGGCCGATTGCGTATTTTGCATAAGGTTTGCCCCTGGGAAAAAACCGTGTGACGATGGCTGCGTCCTTAAAGCGACCGCGCCGCTTCCTCCCGCGCGGCTTCATGTCTACACGGGGAATGGCATGCCCACCATCGCCAATATCAAGATCGGCCAGCGCCTGGCGCTGGGATTCAGTATCGTGCTGCTGTGTGCGATTGCACTGCTGGGGCTGGGGTTGTGGCGGATGAGCCAGATGCAAACCCTGACCGACGCCATCGTCAACGATGAAGCGGCCAGCCTCGATGACGCCACTGCCATGCGCGAGAATGGCGGTGCGCTGGCGCTGATCCTGCGCAAACTGAGCGCCCCCACCGATGTCGCGGAACAGGCGCTGGAAAGCAAGCGCCTGGCCGACACGCTGGCCGCCTATGACCGCGCGCTGCACAACCTCCAGCGGCGCAGCGCCAGTGCCGACGGGACCCGTTTGCTGGTCCAGGTGCAGGCGCGGCAAGGCGCCGTGATGCCGCTGGTGGAGCAGGCCCGGCGCCACGCGGCTGACGGTAATTATTTCGATGCCGCGCTGGCCGTGAAGGCGCTATCCGTCCCCCACGACAAATGGATGGCGGCGCTGGTGCAACTGGCCGATCACCGGCGCGCCGCCATGAAAGAAGCGGCCGCTGCATCGGGCCGGCATTACCGGGCGGCGGTGCTGGGCATGTGGTCGCTGGGCGGGTTGGCGCTGGCGCTGGGCGCCGCCATTGCCTGGCTGACCACCCGTACCATCACCGCGCCGCTGCATCACGCGGGCCGCATTGCCGGTGTCATCGCGACGGGCGACCTGAGCCAGGAAATCGGGGCCGCGCCGGACGATGAAACCGGTGCCCTAGTGCGCGCGCTGCGGACCATGCAGCAACAGTTGATTGGCGCCGTGCGGCAAATCCAGCACGGCGCTTACAACATCGGCGTGGCGACCCGTGAAATTGCAATCGGCAATGCCGATTTGTCGGCACGCACCGAGGCGCAGGCCGGGTCGCTGGAACACACCGCCAGCGCCATGCAGGCGCTGACCGGCGCTGTTGGCAGGAATGCCGGGCATGCGCGGCAAGCCAACGAGCTGGTGCTCGATGCCGCGGCGGTTGCCGCCACCGGGGGACGTTTGATGACCGACGTGGTCGACACCATGCGCGCCATCCAGTCCAGTGCGCGCAAGATCGCGGACATCACCGGGGTGATCGATGGCATCGCTTTCCAGACCAATATCCTGGCGTTGAACGCCGCCGTGGAAGCGGCGCGCGCCGGCGAGCAGGGGCGGGGCTTTGCCGTGGTGGCGTCCGAAGTACGCCAGTTGGCCCAGCGCAGCGCGGCCGCCGCCAGGGAAATCAAGCTCCTGATCGGCGATTCCGTCGCCATGGTCGATGGCGGCAGCCGTCTGGTCGACATTGCCGGCCAGACCATGGCGCGCATCGTCACGTCGGTGCAATCGGTGGCCGCCATCATGGCCGATATCGCCGCCGCCAGCGAAGCCCAAAGCACGGGGCTGCAAGACATCAGCCAAGCCATGGCGCGGATGGACGACATGACGCAACAAAATGCCGCGCTGGTCGAACAGGCCGCCGCCGCGGCCGCCAGCCTGCAAATCCAGGCTGAACGGCTTGAGCAGGCGGTTGCGATTTTCCGGCTGGCGCCCGCGCCCGCCACTGTGCCCGTTCAAATGGCGTACCATGTGCGTACGTTCCCCATCGGCAATGAAATCTGCTCCTGATGCCGTTATGAAAAAATCATGTCTGCTGCTTGCCTTGTCCGTCCTGCTGGTTGCGGGCGCCTACGCGCAAGATTCAGCCACCCTCAGGAAAATCAAGGAGACCGGTGTCATCACGATTGGTTTCCGCGACAAGTCCATCCCGTTTTCCTACCTGGACCGGCAGCAGCGGCCGATCGGCTATTCCATCGAGCTGTGCGAACGGGTGGTGGCGGCCGTCAAGAACCGGCTGAAGCTGCCCGCGCTGGAAATCATGTACCGGCCCGTGACGGCGGCCAACCGCATGGCGTTCGTGGCCAATGACATCGTCGACATTGAATGCGGCTCGACCTCCAACACGCTGGAACGGCAAAAAGAAGTGGCGTTTTCCATCTCCACGTTCGTCTCGTCCAGCAGCCTGATATCCAGGAAAGCCAACGGTTTCCAGAACTTAACCGAACTCAAGGGGCGCACCGTGGTGTCCACCGCCGGCACCACCACCGTCAAGGCGTTGCAGGAATGGAGCCGCGCGCTGGACCTCGATTTGCGCATCATCGTGGCCAAGGACCACGCCGATGCGTTTGCCATGGTGGAGTCGGAACGCGCCGCCGCGTTCGCGATGGATGAAGTGCTGCTGCTGGGCCTGGCCGCCACGGCCGCCCGGCCGGGCGATTATGTGGTGCACCGTTCGGATTTGCCGCAGGAACCCTATGGCATGGTGTTGCGCAAGCGCGATCCGGAATTCAAGCGGGTGGTGGACGACGCCATCGTCGAGCTGTACCGCTCGGGGGAAATCCACCAGATCTACCGCAAATGGTTCCAGTCGCCGCTGCCGAACAGCCGCATCGAATTGCATATGCCGATGAGCGCGGCGTTGCGGCGGGTGGTGGCCGCGCCGACCGATTCGGGCGATCCCGCCGATTACCGCTGACGCGGGCGGCCCTCAGCCCGCATCGGGCCGGAAATCGTCGATGACGATGCCGTGCCGGTGCAGCTTGTCGTACAAGGTCTTCTTGCCGATGCCCAGCGTATCGCACACCGGCAGCGGTTTGCCCAGGTGTGTTTTCAGGGCCTGCTCGATCAGGGTTTTTTCCACCATGTCCATTTGCTGCGCCAGCGTCAGCGGTCCGGCGTCGGCGCCACGTTCGCCGGGCAGGCCCAGCACGAAACGGTCGGCCGCGTTGCGCAATTCGCGCACGTTGCCGGGCCAGTCATGGGCCATCAGTTTGCGGGTATGGTCGGCCGGCAGGGCGGGCGCCTCGCGGCCATAGCGGCGCGCGGCCTGCAGCAGGAAATGTTCGAACAACAGGGGGATGTCGTCGCGCCGTTCGCGCAGTGGCGGCAAGGTCAGGGTGGCGACATTGAGCCGGTAGTACAGGTCGCTGCGGAATTTGCCCTGGTCGCTTAATGTCTTCAGGTCGTATTTGGTGGCGGCCACGATGCGGAAATCGATCGCCATCTGTTCGTTGGAGCCCAGCCGTTCGATCTTGCGTTCTTGCAGCGCACGCAGCAGCTTGACCTGGAAATTCATCGGCATGCTTTCAATTTCGTCCAGCATCAAGGTGCCGCCGTGCGCATGCTCGATCTTGCCGACGCGCCGTTTGCTGGCGTTGGTGAACGCGCCCGCTTCGTGGCCGAAAATCTCGCTTTCGAACAGCGTTTCCGGCAAACCGCCGCAATTGATGGCGACGAAATTGGCGCGGCGGCGGTTGCTGTGCTCGTGCAGGCAGCGCGCCACGACTTCCTTGCCGGTACCGGTTTCCCCGAATACCAGCACATCGGCCGGGGTGTCGGCCAGGTTCAGGATCTGTTCGCGCAGCAGTCGGATGGCGGGCGATTCGCCCACCAGCGTGCCGTCCAGGCCGCACGTTTGCGTGAGCTTGCGGCGCAAGGTGTCGACTTCCAGGCGCAGCGTGCGCTTTTCCACGGCGCGCGTGGCCACTTCCACCAGCCGCTCCATGGCATACGGCTTTTCAATGAAATCGTAGGCGCCATGGCGCATCGCATCGACCGCCATCGACACGTCGCCATGGCCGGTGACCAGGATCACCGGAATGGCGGCGTCGGTGGCGCAGACCTGGCGCAGCAGGCCGAAGCCATCCATGCCGGGCATGCGCACGTCGGTGATCACGATGCCGGGCAAGCCCGCCACGATATGGGGCAGGGCGCGCTCGGCCGATTCGTACGGTTCCACCGCAAACCCTGCCAGCTCCAGCGTTTCCGCCACGCTGCTGCGGACCGCATGGTCGTCTTCGACGAAAATGATTTTGTAACCTTCAAACATGGGAGGTTTCCTCGCAGAGCTGGAGATCGAGTTCAAATGCGGCGCCGCCGGGAAGATTCGATGCGCGCAGGGTGCCGCCAAAATCGCGCACGATATCGGCGGAGATGGCCAGTCCCAGTCCCAGGCCCTGGCCCGGCAGCTTGGTGCTGAAAAATGGTTCGAACAGGCGCGGCAGCACGTCGTCGGGAATGCCGGCGCCGCTGTCTTCCACGCGGAGATGGGCGCGGCCGCCGGCGTGCCAGACCCGTATCGACAGCGTCCTGGCCGGCGCTTCGCGCATCGCGTCCAGCGCGTTGGCGCACAGGTTGATCAACACCTGCTCCAGGCGGTTACTGTCGCACAGCGCGCGCAATCCGGACTCGATGTCGGTGTGCACGGTGATCTGTTCGGTACGGATGCGGTTTTCCAGTAACAGCAAGGTCGCTTCCACCGCCTCGGCCAGCGGGAACGGCCGCAAGGCCAGCGGTGTCTTGCGCGAGAAGGATTTGAGCTGGTCGGTCAGGTGGCCCATGCGCTCGGTCAGCGCGCTGATCGATTGCAGGTTTTTTTCGATGCGCGCCATTTCGCCGCGCTTCAGCAATAGCTGGGAATTGAACGACAGCGAGCGCAGCGCCGTCAGCGGCTGGCTGATTTCGTGCGTGATGCCGGCCGACATCTGGCCCAGCAGCGCCAGCCGGCTGGCGTGGATCAGGCTGTCCTGCGAAGCGCGCAGCACCTGCTCCGCATGTTTGCGCTCGCCCACTTCGTGCAGCAATTCCTGGTTCATGTCGTGCAGCTCGGCGGTGCGTTCGGCGATACGCACTTCCAGCAAGTCATGCGCACGCTGCAATTCTTCGCGCGCCTTCAGCCGGCTGGCGGCGGCGCGCCGCCGCTGCGCCAGGAACAGCCCGAGCAGGCCGATGAACGCCAGCAGCACGCCGGCGCCAATCGCGTTGCGCAAGGCATTGACCGTGGCGTTGCCCGCGCTGGCCAGCATCACCAGGCGCCAGCCCTGATGCGGCATGGCGCGGCTCTGGGTTGCATACAGGATCAGCGGCGCATTGGGCGCATGGCCGCGCAGGGTGGTGGTGCCGGAGGTGGGCAGGCGGGGCGCGCGCTGGTTGCGCCATTCGGGCGCGGTGGCGATGATGACGGAGTCGTTTTCATCGATCACCAGCAGTATTTCATGGCTCGATTGGGTAATCGAGGCGCTCCAGGTGGACTCGATCGGGTCCAGGCTGATCTTGACCACCGCCACCCCCAGTACCGCGCCATTGTGCAGGATCGGTTGGGCAAAATAGTATTCCGGCGTATTGCGTTCCGGGCTGCGTGAAAAATAGCGCGCCGGCCTGCCTTGCAGCGCTTCCCGCACATACGGCAGCGCGGACACGTCGCGGCCCATCCCGCTGTCCTGCTGATACCAGTCGCTGGCGGCGGAAATGCGGCCAGCGCCGCTGACCAGGAAGGTCACCATGGCGCCCGCCCGCACATTCAGGCTGGACAGGCGCTTGCTGGTTTTTTCCATTTGCCGCAGATCGTCCGGCCGGGCCAGCGACGCTTGCACGTCCTGGTCCATGGCAATAATGCCCGGCAAATATTCGTGCTTGCCCAGTTCGCTTTCCAGCCCGCCCGCATATAAATCGAGCTGGTGTTCCAGCATGTCGTTGAGCTGTTCGTAGCCCTGTTGCGCACTCCGCGAATACACCAGCACCACCGCCGCCGCGGCCAGGCCGAGCAACACGGTGCGCAGCGTATAGACCAGCGCCGGACGGTTGAATAAACCAAATCGATGAGCGAGCAATTGTTGTCTCGGGAAGGTCGGCCGGAAGAATGCCGTGAACATATTACCTTAGAAAATATTTCTAATCATCCATTTTTCAAGATATTGAACAGGCGTCGCCGGGCGCGTATGGAAATCGATACCGGGATTTGCCTGCGCGTGTGGATTTGCACACGGCAGGCCGCGCCGGCGGTTTTGACGGGGCGGGAAAACACACGATAAATCATGGACATATTCGATTTTGTCCGGCAATTAAATGTGTTGGCATGCAAACTGCTAGTAGAGACACAGACGATATCCCAGGTAGCCGGTCTAATATTAAGAAGAGGGAATGATGGATACGAGATGGGTCGAAGACTTTCTGTGTTTGGCGGAGCTGCGCAGTTTCAAGCGTTCCGCTTTTGCGCGTCATGCCAGCCAGGCGGCATTCAGCCGCCGTATCCAGTCTCTCGAGTCGTGGGTGGGCGCCGAGCTGGTGGACCGCAGTTCCGTGCCGCTCAGCCTGACGCCGGCTGGCCATACTTTCCGTTGTGTTGCCGTCAATATTGTCCGCCAAGTTGATTTGGCAAGAAGTCTTGTTCAAACCCATGGCGAAGCGATAAAGCATATCGCATAAAACGCCAGAATTAATTTAGCAGTCAATTCAGTCCAGGCCCAAAACGGTGCCTGTGGATTATTACGCCCTGCAATAACCGCCACCCCTGGTTTATTGCCGGAATGGATAAGTGCATGCGTATTGCCGGTCAAATAAACAATTTGATTCGAATTTCAACAAAACCCTTGAATGTTTTATATCGGATCGGTTTTTACATGAATGACCGGGTTCCGCATAACTAGAAAAAAGGACGTAAAAATGAATCGAATTACCATTGCCGCCGCCATTTCCATTTCCGGCCTGTGCGCGGGGAGCGCCTGGGCCCAATCCAACGTGACCGTGTACGGCGTGGCCGATGCCGCCCTGGTGCGCGAATCGGGTGGTGCGGCCGGCAGCGTGACCAATATCGGTCCGGGTGTGGCGTCCGGCTCGCGCCTGGGTTTCAAGGGCAAGGAAGACCTGGGCGGCGGCCTGGCCGCCATCTTCCAGGTTGAAAACGGCTTGAATATCGACAATGGCACGGCGGCGCAGGGCGGCTTGCTGTTTGGCCGCCAGGCGTATGTCGGCCTGGCCAGCGCGGCCGGCACGGTCACGCTGGGCCGCCAGTATTCGCCGTATTACAAGGCGTTGCGCGACGTGGCCGATCCCTTCTGCATTGGCATGGCCGGCAATGCGGGCAACATCATGGTGACCAATACCCGGGTCGACAACATGGTGCAGTACGCCACGCCGCAATGGAAGGGCTTGACGGCGGAAGTGGCGGTTGGCATGGGGGAAGCCGCCGGCAACAGCGAAAAGAACCGCGCCTACAGCACGGCGGTGTATTACGTGCAGGGCGGCCTGTCGGTGGCGGCGGCCTGGTTCCAGCGCCATAACGCGCTGGCCACCGACCAGACCCGCAATGCGCTGGTGACGGCGCGCTACCGTCTCGGCGCGGTCGATGTGGCCCTGGGCTATGCGGACAACCGTGGCCTGGCCGGCGCGCGCAGCGACGACACCATCGTCGGCGTGATCGTGCCGCTGGGTGCGCACAAGCTGTATGCGTCGTACATCCGCCATGACGACCAGACCGCGGCCGCCCGCAACGCCAACCAGTGGGCGGTGGGCTACACCTACTCGCTGTCCAAGCGCACCGACCTGTATGCCGCGTATGGGCATATCACCAACAGCAATGGCGCCACGTTCAAGGTCGGCAACGCCACCGAGACCGGCAGCGGCAACGCCGCCACCAACCTCGGCATCCGCCACATTTTCTGAGCCTGATCCGTTTCCTTACGTTTCCTTCACCCCGGGATGGGCGGCCGCCCATCCTGCCGGTACGCAGTGCCGGATTTTTATGGAGTCTGTCTGATGAAATCGTCGAACTATATCGCCGCACTGTTTTCCCTCGGTATGTTGTCCGCCGCCACGCTGGCGCAAGCCCAGGACGACGGCGGCACGCTGGCCAAGATCAAAAAGAGCGGCACCATTACGCTGGGTGTGCGTGACGGCTCGGTGCCGTTTTCCTACCTGGACGACAAGCAGCAATACCAGGGCTACTCGATCGAACTGTGCATGAAGGTGGTGACGGCGCTGCAAAAGCAGCTGGGCCTGACCGAGCTGAAAGTGGCCATGAATCCAGTCACGTCGGCCAACCGCATCCCGCTGATGGCCAACGGCACCATCGACCTCGAATGCGGCTCCACCACCAACAACCTGGAGCGCCAGCAGCAGGTGGCCTTTGCGCCCACCATGTTCGTGGTGGCCAACCGCCTGATGGCGAAAAAATCCGCCAACATCCACACGCTGGCCGACATGAAGGGCAAGACGCTGGTGGCCACCGCCGGCACCTCCACCCTGAAGCAGATGACGATCCTGAACAAGGAACAAAACCTGGGCATGAACATCATCATCGGCAAGGACCATCCCGAGTCGTTCCTGATGGTGGAAACCGGCCGCGCCGTGGCCGAAGCGAATGACGACATCCTGCTGGCGGCGCAGCGCGCCAACTCGAAAACGCCTGGCGAGTACGAGATCACCACCGAGGCGCTGTCGGTGGAACCCTACGGCATCATGCTGCGCAAGGGCGATCCCGCCTTCAAGAAGGTGGTGGATGAAGCGCTGGTGCGCGTCTACAAATCGGGCGACGACATGCAGCGCCTGTACCACAAATGGTTCATGTCGCCGATTCCGCCCAAGGGCATCAACATGCGCTTCCCGATGCCGCCGCAACTGGAGCAGGTGCTGGCCAAGCCGACCGATTCGGGCGACCCGGCCGATTACGCCGCCGTGCCGGAAGCGCAAAAGGCCGCCACCAGGAAGAAATAAGGCGCCGCCAGGTTCAACTTCTCGATAACAAGGATAACCATGAATTACCACTGGAATTGGCGCATCTTCTGGGAAGCCGCGCCCGACGGGACCGGTACCTACCTCGACACGCTGTGCTCCGGCCTGCTGTGGACCCTGGCCACGGCATTGACGGCCTGGATCATGGCGCTGGCGCTGGGCCTGGCCGTCGGCACGGTGCGTACTTTGCCCAACAAGTGGCTGGCGGGGCTGGCCAACGCGTATGTGGAATTGTTCCGCAACGTTCCGCTGCTGGTGCAAATGTTCCTGTGGTTCTTCGTGGCCCCGGAAGTATTGCCGCAGGCGGCCGGCGACTGGATCAAGGCGCTGCCGAACGCGTCGTTCGTCACGGCCGTGCTGTGCCTGGGCTTTTTCACGTCGTCGCGGGTGGCGGTGCAGGTCTCGACCGGCATTGCCGCCTTGCCGCGCGGGCAAAAGATGGCGGGCACCGCGCTGGGATTGACCCTGGCGCAGACCTACCGCCACGTGCTGCTGCCGATGGCGGCGCGCGTGATCCTGCCGCCATTGACCAGCGAATTCCTCAACATCATCAAGAACAGTTCGGTGGCGCTGACCATCGGCGTGGTGGAGTTGACGGCCAGCGCGCGCGCCATCCAGGAATTTTCATTCCAGGTGTTTGAAGCATTCACTGCCGCCACCCTGATCTACGTGGTGGTCAATATCGGCGTGGTGTACCTGATGCACCGCCTGGAAAAGAAAGTCGCGATTCCAGGCTTTATCGTGGCTGGCGCCGCCTCGGGAGGACACTGACATGCTGGGCAATTTCGATTTCGAAGTCATCGGCCGTTCGTGGGGCTACCTGTTCCAGACCGGCATGCTGTTCACCTTGAAGCTGACGGTGCTGGCCATGGCGGGCGGCATCGTGGTGGGCACGCTGCTGGCGCTGATGCGGCTGTCCGGCAACCGGGCCGTGTCGCTGTTCGCCACCGGCTACGTCAACCTGGTGCGCTCGATACCACTGGTGCTGGTGATTTTCTGGTTTTATTTCCTGGTGCCGTATATCGCGGCCTGGGTCATCGGTTCGCCGACGCCGGTGCAGGTGGGCGCATTTTCCTCCGCGCTGATCACCTTCATCATGTTTGAAGCGGCGTACTACTGCGAGATCATGCGCAGCGGCATCCAGTCGATTCCGCGCGGCCAGGTCTGGGCCGGCCGCGCGCTGGGCATGAATTACTGGCAGACCATGGCCCACGTGGTGCTGCCCCAGGCGTTCCGCAACATGATCCCGGTGCTGCTGACGCAAACCATCGTGCTGTTCCAGGACGTGTCGCTGGTGTACGTGCTGTCGATCCCCGACTTCGTCGGCGCCGCCGGCAAGGTGGCCCAGCGCGACGGCCGCTTGGTGGAAATGTATACCTTTGTCGCCGTGGTGTATTTCGCCCTGTGCTACGGCTTGTCGTTACTGGTGCGCCGCCTGCAGCAGCGCGTCGCCATCATCCGTTAATCGTCCATCTGCCGAAAGTGGAGAGAGCAATGATCAAAATTGAAAACATCAACAAATGGTATGGCCACTTCCAGGTGCTGACCGATTGCAGCACGCATGTCCGCAAGGGCGACGTGATGGTGATCTGCGGCCCGTCCGGATCGGGCAAGTCGACCCTGATCAAGACCGTCAACGGGCTCGAACCCGTGCAAGATGGCAGCATCGTGGTCGACAACGAGGCGGTCACCGATCCGAAAACCAACCTGTCCCGGTTGCGCGCGCGCATCGGCATGGTGTTCCAGAACTTCGAACTGTTCCCGCACCTGACGATCCGGGAAAACCTCACCATTGCGCAAGTCAAGGTGTTGAAGCGCAGTCTGGACGAGGCCAATGCCAAGGGCTTGAAATACCTGGACCGGGTCGGCCTGCTGGCGCACCAGGACAAGTTCCCCGGCCAGCTGTCGGGCGGCCAGCAGCAGCGCGTGGCGATTGCCAGGGCCTTGTCGATGGATCCGATCGCCATGCTGTTCGACGAGCCGACGTCGGCGCTGGACCCGGAAATGATCAACGAGGTGCTGGACGTAATGGTGGGGCTGGCGCAGGAAGGCATGACCATGATGGTGGTCACGCACGAAATGGGCTTTGCCCGGCGCGTGGCCAACCGCATCGTGTTCATGGACAAGGGAATGGTGATCGAGGATTGCAGCAAGGACGATTTCTTCGGCACCACGCGCTCGCCGCGCGCGGCCGATTTCCTGGCCAAGATCATTCACTGACGGGGCAGGGGCGCTACCGGTCCGGGCAACTGGCGCTGTTGTCGCGCTCTTCCACGTCGGTCACGATGCCTCGGTCCACGGTGAAGGTCAGCGCCGTTTCAGCCACGGCGCCTTGCTCCATCGTAAAGCAAATGATGCGGCCCCGGCCCGCGTGCAACTCGCCGCTGAGCCACGTGGCCACCAGCGGCGACTTCACGCCTTCATAAATTTCGCCCAGCGGCATGTTGGTTCCGCAATCGCTGAAGTGGGTCAGGTACACCGTGCTGTCGATGATGGCCCATCGTGCGACCGGTCCGCCCGGCGCGGAACAGTAATTGCGGGATTGCAGCGTGGTGAGCCGGTCGGACGGCGGTACCGGCATGCGGGGCTGGCTCCGCATGGCCACCACGCTTTGCTGCCCTTCGTAAGCCAGCAGGTCGCGCTGCTGCAAGCTGGCCGATGCGGTCCCGGCCCACAGCAGCAGGGCGGTTAGGGCGGGGCGGTTCATGCCAGTTGCTGTTCCAGGGTTTTGGTATAGGGTGTGTCGACGTCGCCCGTATGCTTGGTGGTGACGGTCTCGATCAGCATGATCCAGCATTCGTCATCGGCCACCGGCTTATGCCGCGTGGCGCGCGGCACCACGTGCAGCGAGCCTTGATTCAGTTGCACCACCTTGCCGCCCTCGTAGTGCATGGCCAGGCTGCCACGCACGATGAAGAACAGCTCGTCTTCGTGCTCGTGGCTGTGCCAGGTGAATTCGCCTTGCACCTTGGCCAGTTTGACGTACTGGTCATTCACTTGCGCCACGACTTTGGGCGACCAGTGGTCGGTGATGGTGGCGAAGGCGGCTTCGAGGTTGACGGATTCGGCGAACGGATTCATGTGTTGGGGCTCCTGGGTAAAGCATTAATGTAGCGCTTGTTGGCAGGCGACGATTGTCTGCGTTTGCGGTGTTCGAATCCATGCGGTGACAATCCGCGCATTTTCAGCGCCTGGCAAACGTTATAGTTACAGTTTTTTGCCTCAAAGCATGTCCAAGCACGAAACCCATTCGACTTTTCCCAATGCGCTGGAAGCCTGCTTCGTGGTGTTCGGCCTGTTCATGCTGGAATACTTTGTCGGGGCAGGTTTGTTCGACCTGCGGAAAACACTCGACGCCACGCCGGAGCAACTGGACGCCATGGTGACGGTGCTCGGCAACGGGCTGGCGTTCACGCTAATCATGCAGTTCAAGCAATTGGACTATGCGTCGCTGTTCCATGCGTCGCGCTCGTCCACCAAGGCCACCTTCTTCGTGCTGCTGGCGCCGCTGGTGATGATTACGCCGTTACTGGTGTTTACCACCTCCGGCATCGTCAATGCCGTTGCCGAGCATTTCCCCCTTTCCCAGCAACAGGAAGCGATGTTTGCGCGCCTGGGCGGCCACAATCTTCCGATGCTGATGTGCGTTTGCGTGCTGGCGCCGTTGTTCGAGGAAATGCTGTTTCGGGGTGTCATTCTGCGCAGCTTTCTGCTGCAGTATCCGCGCTGGGCTGCGATCTGGGGATCGGCTGCGCTGTTTGGCCTGGCGCATATGAACCTGTACCAGTTCATTGGCGCCACGTTGTTTGGCGGTGTGGCGGGCTGGCTGTATGAGCGTACGCGGTCGTTGATTCCTGGGATCGTGCTGCATGCATTGAACAACACGTTTGTCACCTTTTTCATTGATGACAGTCTTGGCACGGGAAGCATGGGTAGCCTGGTGCTGATGCTGATCGCCTACATCGCCAGCGGCGCGATTGGCGCAGGGCTGCTGTATTCGATGTTGCGGCACCGTCATCCTGGACGGGATTGATGTCCAGTGGCTTACCCATGCACTGTCCGCTGAAAAATGCGCCGGTCTTCCTGCTGGTGCTAGGAGCGCTGCTGCACGGTCGTAGTAGCGCACAGGATGCGCCCGAGCCTTGTGGCGACTATTTTGCCAATCGGTACCATACCGGTGTGGCCAAGGTCATCGACAGTGCCGTGGCGCAGCCGGCCCGGCTTCAGTTAACCACCTTTCCGTCATTTGAACCCGAATCAGGATTGAAACTGGTGGGGGCTGAGATCTATTTCGTGGCATTCCAGTCATCTTTCTGGGGCGATGCATATCACTGCAACCGCCAAGGTGAGTGCCGTATGGATTTTACCAAGCCGAGGATACGGACCAGGGTCCGCCATGCGCCCCTCAGTGCCGCGGTCGCCAGTCGTGTTGAGCAGGTCTATGCCAACGCCATGGCGAAGGCAAAGGAGTCCCATCAGATGGGGCTGGATGGGGTCACCTATGCCTTCTCGATGCCGGATGGGGCTTGCGGCAGGACCTGGTCGCCCCCGCCGCAGTCCCCGAACGGCCGTTTAATTCAATTAATGCAGCGGCTTGAAAAGCATGCAACCTTCTCGGAACCTGCCGATTTGCAGCGCAGTGAAAAGGCACTGGTGCGGCTGCTCCAATCGATAGAGCGTGATTAGCCGCACATCGGAAGCGCCGTTAAGCTGCCCGTAACGCCATCATCGCCCCGCGCACCCACTCCAGCATCGCCGCGTCGATCCACCCCGGATCCGTCAACCCCGGCTCTTTGGCCAACGCTTCCCGGATCTTCGCCTGCGTGGCCGGGTTGTCGCCCGCGAACGAACGGAACAACTCAAACCACTGCCGCGCCAGTTCCTGACCCTGCGGCGAATCCGGCGCATGGCCTTCATCGATGGCGGTGCGCACCCGCGCAATTAGCGGCGGCCATTCCTGTGCGCGCTTGCCGATGTTGGCCCGTACGAACGCGTATTCGTCGTCATCGAGGTAGCGGCGGTAAATCGCCAGTTTGCTTTCATGCGACGCGTCGATGATGAATTGCAGAATGTCGGCTGTGACGCCGGACTGTTCCCGCACTTCCGGGTTGTGTTCATGCAGCGTGTTGAGGCGGGCAAACAGGACCGGGTTGCCGCCCGTGTCGTGCACGCTTTTCGCCATCCATTGGCGCGCCAGGATTTGCGCGTCCGGGTCTTGCGGCGTGGCGCCCCGGTCCATCAGCGCGCGCACGGAAGCCACCAGCGCCTTCCATTCAGGCACGGCAATCACGGCATTGGTGTACAGCGGCAGTTGTTGCAGTTCTTCCGGGGTGAAGTATTTGTCGTACATGCTCATATTCTCCAAAGTGGTCAGCCAGTCGGCCAGGCTTGGCTCCTGCCCCGAGGCCAGCGCGCCATGCAGCCGCCGCAAGCGGTCGCGCAACGCGCCGGCCTGCTCGATTTCGCGCGTCAGCATGGTAATTTGCTGCGCCACCACCGATTGCAGGGACAGGTCCGGCCTGGACAGATAGGTTCCGACATCGGCCAGCGGCAGGCCAAAGCTGCGCAGCGCCTGGATCTGGTGCAGCCGGGCGACATCCGCATCGTTGTACAGCCGGTAACCGGCATCGGAGCGCGCCGAAGGCGTCAGCAAACCAATCGCGTCATAGTGGTGCAGCGCGCGCACGGTCAAGCCGGTACGGCGAGCCAGTTCCCCAATTTTCAACGCCATTGGTTTTCCTTGTTCTTCAAACGTGTGACCATCGTGGAGCCTGACGTTGCGTCAGGGTCAAGCGATTAAAACATCAATGCCTTTGGTTTCCACCAGTTGCAGCAGTTTGGCTGCCGCGCCGCTGGGATGCTTGTTGGCGGCGGGGGACTCCCATTTTTGGACAGTGGAAACGCTGACGTTGAGGAAGGAGGCGAAGACGGCCTGGCTCATCTTGGCAATGCGAGTGCGTACAGCGATGACACGCTCTGCGGGATACTCCGGGGGCGCAGCGCACAAAGTGCGCACCTTGGCCAGATCGGACTTGGATACGACCTGATACGAACTCAAGTCTTCCGCAGTTTCCAGCAGCTCGCGCAACATGCGAAGGTCTTCACTATTTTTACGCGTCATTGCAAATCTCCTTCAATTGGCCGATGTCGGCCAGTTCTTGCAGCTTGTCCAAACTTTGCCGTTGTAGACTGATGGCGATCGCGTTTGCAGCCTCAACCACGGTATCTGAAAAGTCCGAGCCAGCACCGCTCTTTTCCCTGCCTATCAGGAAAATGATGGCGTGCGGATGGCGTTTGGCAACCAGCGTTCGCGTTGAACCTCGCTTGCCTTGGCCGGGCAGGGCGATGCGCTTTTTGCAAAGCCCCTGGCCCAGGTCTGCTTCAAACACGCCACATTCGATTTCCCGGGCAGCATGGAAAAGAGAAGCATCGCTAATCAATTTTCGTGCCCAGCGCTCAAAAGTCTTGGTTTTGAAAACCCTTTTGTGCATGATAAAGTCTCCCAAAAACTATAGCATAAAATGCTATAGTTAAGGGATTGGATCAGATGGGCCAGAACTAGTTCACTGCTTGCGAAACAAAATTTCTGTCTGGTTGTCATTCGTACTCGTGATCGGTCGAACGCCAGACGACCTCGCCGGTTTCAACGCAAACAACACAAACTTCCTGTTTGGCTGGGTCTTCCACGCCTTCAATGGCTGTGGCCACGGCGGTTGATCGGTCTTCATAATGCTGCGTAAATGCCGTGGCCGGCAGCCAATCGCTTTCCAGCGGGAATACAGATTCAATTCGAAAGTGCATGGCAATCTCCCTCATACGTTATCCACCTTCATTGGGTTAGCACCGCTTGGAGTGCGGTATGCAATAAAAGTTCAATCCTGCTGTCTGTTCCCCGCCGCACCCAGTGCGCCCCCGCACAATATCCCCGCAGCAAGCGAGCTGTTGGGGTTAGAATCGATTCCCATGAAGATCCGTGTCGCTACCTACAACATCCACAAGGGCATGTCGTACCGCAGCCATCCGCGGGTGCATGCGCTCAAGCAAGCCATCGGCCAGTTCGACGCCGATGTGGTGTTCTTGCAGGAAGTGCAGGGCAAGCATGACCGGATTGCCGAAAAATTCGGCTGTGAAACCAATGGCCACCGGCATTGGCCGACCACGGCCCAGCACGAATTCTTTGCCGGCGACGACCGCCATTCGGTCTATGGCATGAATGCGGTGTACGACCACGGCCACCACGGCAACGCGCTGCTCAGCAATTTCCCCATCGCGCATTGGACCAATACGGATATTTCCGACCACAAGTACGAAGCGCGCGGCATCCTGCATTGCATTATCGAAACGCCGGACCAGCCCGTGCATTGCTATGTCGTGCACCTGGGCCTGTTTGAAGGCAGCCGCACGCGGCAGACGCAGTCGCTGATCGATGCGGTGCGCGAAACCGCCCCCGATGACGAACCCGTCATCATTGCCGGCGACTTCAACGACTGGCGCAATACCCTCAGCGATACCTTGCGCGAGGCGCTGGGCGTGGTGGAAGTCTTCGATGAAATCGGTTCCCATCCTTCATTAGGCGACCTGGTGCGCACCATGGCGCGCCGCCAGGCCGCCGTCCGTCCCGCGCGCACGTTCCCGGCAGCCTTGCCTTTCTTCCGGTTGGACCGCATCTATGTCCGAGGCTTCCAGGTGGAGACCGCGCAAGTCTTGCACGGCGCCGCATGGGCTAAACTGTCGGACCATTCGCCGATCGTGGCGACTCTCCAACTCACTTGAAGGACCATGCGGTCGGTCAACTTTATCGCTGATAACGAAGTCAGGCTCTTGCACTGCGGCACGGATTACTTCCCGGCATTACGGGAAGCGATCGATGCTGCCCAGTACGAGGTGTATTTCGAAACCTACATTTTTGCAGGGGACGAGACCGGGCAATCCGTGCTGGCTGCGTTGAAACTTGCCGCTGCGCGCGGCGTGGTGGTGCGCGTCATTACCGATTGGTATGGCACTGGCCACGGCCAGGTGTCGCGCATGGATGCGCAATTGCGCGAAGCGGGCGTGGAACACCGGATTTTCAATCCGTGGTTCAAGCGCGGCTTTACCCGCACGCACCGCAAGATTTGCGTGGTGGACCGCGAAATCGCGTTTGTCGGCGGCATCAACATCAACGACGACATGTTTTGCGACTACGACCACAGCATCGGCCTGTCGGCGCCGCGCTGGGATTTTGCCGTGGCGGTGCAGGGGCCGCTGGTGGCGGCGATCCACAAGGAAGCGCAGACACAATGGCGCCGGCTCGGCAGGATGAGCATCATCAAGCGTATCGGCCTGCTCAATGAAATGCGCAAGGTGAACAAGATTGCCCGCGAAAGCTCGGTGCAGGCGGGCTTTGTCGTGCGCGACAACTGGCGCAACCGCGCCACCATCCAGAAAGCGTATTTGCAGGCGCTGGGCCGGGCCCGCAAGAGCGTGCTGATTGCCAACCCGTATTTTGCCCCGGGCCGTAAATTCCGCCGCGCGCTGGCCACGGCGGCGCAGCGCGGCGTGGACGTGGTGCTGTTGATCGGCGTCGGCGAAATCTGGCTGCAGGACGCCGTGGCCCACTCGTTTTATCCGAAATTGCTGGCGGCCGGCGTCAAGGTGGTCGAGTACCACAAGACCCAGTTGCACGCGAAAGTTGCCGTCATTGACGATGACTGGGCCACGGTCGGCTCCAGCAACGTCGATGGCCTGAGCCTGTTTTTAAACCAGGAAGCCAACGTCGTCATCAAGGATGCGGCGTTTTCGCAAAGCCTGCGGCGCCATATCGAAGAAGCGATTGCCGATGGCGTGGTCATCCACGAGCACGAATATGCGCATGTGGGCCGCTTCCGCCGCATTGGCTATGAAATCGCGTTCTTCGTGTACAAGTTGCTAATGCGAATTTTTGCTGCAGAGAAATATGCTTAAAGAAAACGTCCGTATCGATAAATGGCTGTGGGCCGCGCGCTTCTTTAAAACCCGTTCGCTGGCCATCGACGCCATCGAAGCCGGCCGCGTGAAGGTCGGGGGCGAGCGCATCAAGCCGGCCCGCATCGTGCACCTCGGTGATAAGTTGTCAATCGACAACGGCTCCGATAAATGGGATGTGCTGGTACTGGGCATTTCCGACCAGCGCCAGGGCGCGCCCATCGCGCGCCTGCTGTATGAGGAAAGCGAAGACAGCATTGCCCGCCGCGCGACGGAGCAGGAACGCCGCAAGCTGTTCCAGGATCCGGGCGCCGACTATAAGGGCCGTCCGACCAAGCGCGACCGTCGTGTGCGGGGCGGCCTGTTCGACGAGTGATGTGTCCACTACGTGTGTCACCTGCGCAACAGGCATTTCGTCACATCCCCCCGGTGCTAGTATGGACGCAGCCGCTCCAGCGAGAGGACGGCGCCAACTACGGACACCAGGGAGATGACGATGAAGCAATGGCTGAAAGCGGTCTTGATGAGTTTGGTAATGCTGGCGCTGCAAGCGCCGGCGCAAGCCCAGGAAAAGCGCACACCGGAAGAAGCGGTGGCGATGGTGAAAAAGGCGGTCGCGTACTACAAGGAAGTGGGACGGGAAAAAGCGCTGGCCGAATACAACAACCCGAAAGGCAAGTTTGTCGACGGCGAACTGTACATCTTTTCCTATGACATGAAGGGCGTCAACCTGGCCAGTCCCAATCCCAAGATCGTCGGCCGCAACATGATTGACGTGAAAGACGTCAATGGCAAACCCACCGTGAAAAGCTATCTGGAAGTGGCCAATACCAAGGGCCAGGGCTGGGTGGATTTTGTCTGGCCGCACCCGATTACGGGCGCCTTGCAGCAGAAAACCGCCTACATCGAAAAAGTCGACGACATTCTCGTCGCATGCGGTATATACAAGTAACACTTTCTCCGTAGCCCGGCGGCCCCGCGCCGCCGGCGCCACAAAACCGGGCGCGGCGTCCTGCTGCGACGCACCAATAGAGAGCGGTCTCTAACAATCTCCTTTGACTTTTATCATCTGGTGGATAATAGTACGAGCGTTCGCAATTCTTTTCACACGAAGGAAATCCAAGTGATGGAAAATAAGATTTTTCTGACTTGGTGAAAACTTTGAGTGGCAACTATTAATACTTCGATCAAATTTATGCGCAAGGGTGAATTAACTCGCGCAGCCATCCTGGACACGGCGCTGGAACTGGCCAGCCGGGATGGTCTGGAAGGCCTCACGATTGGCTTGCTCGCGGACAAGATGAACATGAGCAAGTCAGGGGTGTTTGCGCACTTCGGTTCGCGTGAAGACTTGCAGCTGGAAGTCTTGAAACTGTATCACCACCGTTTCGAGCAGGAAGTGTTCTTCCCCAGCATCAAGGAAGCGCGCGGTTTGCCCCGCTTGCGTGCGATGTTTGCGCGCTGGATCTCCCGCGTCAGCGAAGAGATCGCATCGGGCTGCATCTACATCAGCGGCGCCGTCGAATATGACGACCGTCCCGGACCGATCCGGGAAGAGCTGGTGGCGATGGTGTCGGCCTGGCAGGGTGCGCTGCTGCGTTGCGTGAAACAGGCGGTGGAAACCGGTGACCTGAAACAGGAAACCGATCCGCATCAGCTGGTGTACGAGATGTACGGCCTGATCCTGGCGGTCCATCACGATGCACGGTTGCTGCGTACCCCTGGTGCGGTGGAGCGCGCAAAAGTGGGCTTTGAACGTTTGATCGAGAATTACCGGAATCCGTAGCCGCCAGCGTAGTACAGGCGGCTGCACGGCGGCTGTGGGCGAACCGCAGTCAGCTTTCACTTACATTGTTATTTAGCCGTCAGGAGAAAATCATGGGTCAATACGTCGCACCAATCCGGGATATGCAGTTCGTGCTGCACGAGTTCTTGAAGGTTGAAGAGCAACTGAAAGAACTGCCAGCCCACGCTGAAACCGATGCCGACATCATCAACCAGGTGCTGGAAGAAGGCGGCAAGTTCACCTCTGAAGTGCTGTTCCCGCTGAACCACTCGGGCGACCGCGAAGGCTGCACGCACGACGCCGCAGCCAAGACCGTGACCACTCCAAAAGGCTTTAAAGAAGCCTACAAGCAATACGTTGAAGGCGGCTGGGCCGCACTGGCCTGCGATCCGGAATACGGCGGCCAGGGCTTGCCACTGGTGCTGAACAACTCGTTCTACGAAATGCTGAACTCGGCCAACCAGGCATGGACCATGTATCCAGGCCTGTCGCACGGCGCGTACGAGTGCCTGAAAGAACACGGCACCGACGAACAAAAACGCCTGTACCTGCCGAAACTGGTGTCCGGCGAATGGACCGGCACCATGTGCCTGACCGAGCCGCACTGCGGCACCGACCTGGGCATGCTGCGCTCGAAAGCCATCCCGAACGCGGATGGTTCGTGGGACATCACCGGCGCCAAGATTTTCATCTCGGCCGGCGAACACGACATGTCGGAAAACATCCTGCACCTGGTGCTGGCCCGCGTGCCGGACGCACCGGAAGGCTCGAAAGGCATTTCGCTGTTCCTGGTGCCGAAATTCCTGCCAACCGCCGACGGCAAGATCGGTGAGCGCAACCCGATCTTCTGCGGCGCGATCGAAGAAAAAATGGGCATCCACGGCAACTCGACCTGCCAGATGAACCTGGACTCTGCCCGCGGCTGGATCATCGGCCAGCCAAACAAAGGCTTGAACGCCATGTTCGTGTTCATGAACGCGGCCCGCCTGGGCGTGGGCATGCAGTCGCTGGGCCTGACCGAAGTGGCGTATCAAAACGCCCTGGTGTACGCCAAGGACCGCCTGCAAATGCGTTCGCTGTCCGGCGTGAAAAATCCGGACGGTCCTGCCGACCCGATCATCGTGCACCCGGACGTGCGCCGCATGCTGCTGACCGCCAAAGCCTACGCCGAAGGCGGCCGCGCTTTCACTTCGTACGTGGCGCTGCAGATCGACAAGGAACTGCACCACCCTGACGAAGAAGTACGCAAGGAAGCCGCCGACGAAGTCGCGCTGCTGACCCCGATCATCAAGGCCTTCATCACCGACAACGGCTGGATCGCCACCTCGGAAGCCATGCAAGTGTACGGCGGCCACGGCTACATCTCCGAGTGGGGCATGGAGCAATACGTGCGCGACGCCCGTATCAACCTGATCTACGAAGGCACCAACACCGTGCAGGCGCTGGACCTGCTGGGCCGTAAGATCTTGATGGACAACGGCGCCAAGCTGCGCAAGTTCGGCGAGAAAGTGCGCGCCTTCGTGGAAGAAAACGGCACCGACGAAGCCATGTCCGAATTCGTGACCCCGCTGGGCGAGCTGGGCGAAAAAGTCGGCAAGCTGACCATGGAAATCGGCATGAAAGCCTTCCAAAACCAGGACGAAGTGGGCGCGGCCGCCGTGCCATACCTGCGCGTCGTGGGCCACCTGGTGTACAGCTACTTCTTCGCGCAAATGGCGAAGATCGCCCTGGCAAAACAAGACTCCGGCGACAACTTCTACAAAGCCAAGCTGGCCACGGCGCGCTTCTACTTCGGCCGCCTGTATCCTGAAACCGCAACCCAGATCCGCCTGGCACGCTCCGGCGCCGCCAACCTGATGTCCCTGGAAGCCGACCTGTTCTAAGAATGATTGGCGCCTGATGCCGCTGGTGTCGGGCGCCGCAAATTACCAAGGAAAAACATGAGCAACTTCAACGTGAAAAAAGTAGCCGTGCTGGGCGCCGGCGTGATGGGTGCGCAGATTGCCGCCCACTGCGTCAACGCCAAAGTACCGGTGGTTCTGTTCGACCTGCCAGGCAAGGAAGGCACGCCGAAGAACGGCATCGTGCTGCGCGCGATTGAAAACCTGAAAAAACTGTCGCCGGCACCATTCGGCGACAAGGCCGACGCGGAACTGATCCAGGTCGCCAACTACGAAGACAACCTGGAACTGCTGGCCGGCTGCGACATCATCATCGAAGCCATCGCCGAGCGCATGGACTGGAAACACGACCTGTACAAGAAGGTCGCGCCGCACATTGCACCAAACGCGATCTTCGCGTCGAACACCTCGGGCCTGTCGATCAACAAGCTGGCCGAAGGTTTTTCCGATGAACTGAAAGCGCGCTTCTGCGGCGTGCACTTCTTCAACCCACCGCGCTACATGCACCTGGTGGAACTGATCCCGACCACTTCCACCAAACCGGAAATCCTGGATCAGCTGGAAACCTTCATGACCTCGACCCTGGGCAAGGGTGTGGTTCGTGCCAAAGATACGCCAAACTTCATCGCCAACCGCGTCGGCGTGTTTGGCATCCTGGCGATCATCCACGAAGCCGAACAATTCGGCCTGTCGGTGGACGTGGTCGACGACCTGACCGGCGCCAAGCTGGGCCGCGCCAAGTCCGGCACCTTCCGTACCGCCGACGTGGTGGGTCTGGACACCATGGGTCACGTGATCAAGACCATGGAAGACAACCTGCCGAACGACCCGTTCTTCGCCATCTACAAGACGCCGGCAGTGCTGTCGGGCCTGGTGGCCAAGGGCGCGCTGGGCCAGAAATCCGGCGCCGGCTTCTACAAGAAAGTTGGCAAGGACATCCTGCGCCTGGACGCCGCCACCGGTGAATACGTGGCCGGCGGCAAAAAAGCCGACGACATCATTGCCCGCATCCTGAAAGAAAAGGATCCGGTCAAGAAGATGAAAGCGCTGCGCGAATCGACCAACCCGCAAGGCCAGTTCCTGTGGGCGATCTTCCGCGACGCCTTCCACTACATCGCGATCCACCTGGAATCGATCGCCGACAACGCGCGCGACATCGACTTCGCGATGCGCTGGGGCTTCGGCTGGAACGTCGGTCCATTCGAAACGTGGCAAGCCTCCGGCTGGAGCCAGGTGGCGCAGTGGGTCAAGGAAGACATCGAAGCGGGCAAGGCGCTGTGCAATGCACCGCTGCCGGCATGGGTGTTCGAAGGCCAGGTGGGCGAGAAGGGCGTGCATACCGCGGAAGGTTCGTACTCCCCGGCCACCAACTCGTTCGCACCGCGCTCGTCGCTGTCCGTCTACGAGCGCCAGCAATTCCGCGCACCGGTGTTCGGCGCCACCACGGCTGATCCGAAAACCGCTGGTACCACCGTCTTCGAAGACGACTCCGTCCGCCTGTGGCATTCCGGCGACGACGTCCTGGTGGTCTCGCTGAAAACCAAGATGCACGTGATTGGCCCGGGCGTGGTCGCCGGCCTGAAGCTGGCCCTGGCGGAGGCCGAGAAAAACTTCAAGGGCGTGGTGATCTGGAATACCGACGCGGCCGAAGGCGGCGCCTTCTCCGCCGGTGCGGACCTGCAATCGGCCCTGCCAGCGTTCATGCAAGGCGGCGCCAAGGCAGTCGACCCGATCATCAAGGAACTGCAAGACACCTTCCAGGCCATGAAGTACTCCAACGTGCCGGTGGTGGCAGCGGTGGCGGGCCTGGCGCTGGGCGGCGGCTGCGAAATGATGCTGCACGCTTCCAAGCGCGTGGCGTCGATCGAGTCGTACATCGGCCTGGTGGAAGTGGGCGTGGGCCTGATCCCTGCCGGCGGCGGCCTGAAAGAAGCGGCTGTCCGTGCCGCGACCCAGGCCAAAGGTAACGACATCCTGCAATTCCTGAAAACCGGCTTCACCAACGCGGCCACCGCGAACGTGTCGAAATCGGCCCTGGAAGCGAAGGCCATGGGTTACCTGAAAGAAGACGATGTGATCGTGTTCAACCCATACGAACTGCTGCACGTGGCGAAAGTCACCGCGCGTTCGATGTTCGATGCCGGCTACCGCGCACCGATCCAGCGTCCTGTGACCGTGACCGGCCGTTATGGCTGGGGCACCATCAAGGGCCAGCTGGTCAACATGCGCGATGGCGGCTTCATTTCCGCCCACGACTTCAAGCTGGGCGACATGATCGCGCAGATCGTGTCGGGCGGCGACATCGACCAGGGCAGTGTGGTGAGCGAACAGTGGCTGCTGGATATGGAACGCAAAGCCTTCCTGGAATTGCTGAACCATCCAAAAACCCAGGAACGCATCATGGGCATGCTGCAAACCGGCAAGCCGGTGCGCAACTAATCGAAACCCGGCAACCGACTAATGTCCTTCTTGTCATTGGCCTTCAAGGTCTTGTTGAAAGTGAAACCGAGCATGGTGTACGAACGTATCAAGCAGCAAATGATGGAAACCCTGCCGCTGGTGCGCACGCTTGGCATCCGTATCGACAGTATCGGCCCCGGCACCGCAGAGGTGTCGATGCCGGACGATGGCAAGCTGCACAACCACTTGGGCACGCCGCACGCCGGCGCGCTGTTCACCTTGGCGGAAACCGCATCCGGCGCGGCCATGGCGGGTGGTTTTGCGGAGCTGATCATGGGCCTGCGCCCGGTGGCCAAGGAATCCCGTATCCAGTACCAGAAAGTGGCCAAGGGCGCGACGCGCGCATCAAGCCGCGTGCCGGGCGACCTGGCCGCGCTGAAGGCGCAGCTGGCCGCTGACGGCAAGATCGCCTTCCCGGTCGAAGTCGATATCTTCGACGAGCACGGCACGCTGGCGGCACAGGTACAAGTGGACTGGTATCTCTCGGCAAAGCGCTGAATTAGTCGGTTAATGATCGATCACAAAATTCTCGAAAGCACAAAATGAGCAAACAACTCCAAGACGCATACATCGTCGCAGCGACCCGCACCCCGATCGGCAAGGCGCCACGCGGCATGTTCAGCAAGACCCGCCCGGACGACCTGCTGGTCGCCGCCATCAAAGGCGCGATGGCTGCCGTACCGAACCTGGACCCGGCCCTGATCGTTGACGCGATCATCGGCTGCTCGTTCCCGGAAGCGGAACAGGGCTTCAACATCGCCCGTAACTCGGTGGTGCTGGCCGGCTTGCCAAACACCGTGGGCGGCGTGACCATCAACCGTTACTGCGCCTCGGGCATCACCGCCCTGGCCATGGCGGCCGACCGCATCCGCGTTGGCGAAGCCGACGTGATGATCGCCGGCGGCGTGGAATCGATGTCGATGGTGCCGATGATGGGCCACCACCCGTCGATCAACATGGACACGTTCAAGGATGAAAACGTGGGCCTGGCGTACGGCATGGGCCTGACCGCCGAGAAAGTGGCGCAGCAGTGGAAAATCTCGCGTGAAGACCAGGACGCGTTCGGCCTGGAATCGCACCGCAAAGCCATCGCCGCCCAGCAAGCGGGCTTCTTCAAGGATGAAACCACCCCGGTGGAAATCATCACCCGCACCCCAGACCTGCGCACCGGCGAAATCAATGTCGGCAAGCGTGTGGTCGACACCGACGAAGGCGCCCGCGCCGACGCGTCGATGGAAGGCATGGCCAAGCTGAAGCCGGTGTTCGCCGCCAAAGGCACCGTGACGGCCGCAACGTCGTCGCAGATGTCCGACGGCGCTGGCGCGCTGATCGTGGTCTCGGAAAAGATCCTGAAAGAACACAACCTGACCCCGCTGGCCAAGTTCTCGTCGTTCGCCGTGCGTGGCGTGCCACCGGAAATCATGGGTATCGGCCCGAAAGTGGCGATTCCTGCCGCGTGCGCCGCCGCCGGCATCACCCAGGATCAACTGGACTGGATCGAACTGAATGAAGCGTTCGCCGCCCAGGCGCTGGCCGTGATCCGCGACCTGAACCTGGACACCAGCAAGGTCAACCCGATGGGCGGCGCGATCGCCCTGGGCCACCCGCTGGGCGCAACCGGCGCGATCCGTGCCGCCACCGTGGTGCACGCACTGCGCCGCAACAGCCTGAAGTACGGCATGGTCACCATGTGCGTTGGCGCGGGTATGGGCGCGGCTGGTATCATCGAACGCGTGTAAGTACCGCTTATCACTGCTAGAAAAGGCGCCGCGGAAAACCCGGCGCCTTTTTTTACGTTGAGGGCGCTGACTGCGTAGGGCGGTTTCGCCGGGGCGAAGCCGCCATGCATGCGCCGCGTTGACGCATGCATGGCGGCTTTCGCTGCGCGAAAACCACCCTACTGGGTCCGCGCCTCGTAAAAATTTGGTTCATCACACCGGAGACAACATGGATATTCTCACCAGCAAGGCCAACGGCATCCTCACCATCGAATTCAACCGCCCGGAACGCAAGAACGCGATCACTTCGGCCATGTACCAGGCCATGGCCGACGCCATCAACGACGGCGAGCAGGACGCCGCCGTGCGCGCGATCCTGATCACGGGCAAGCCGGAAGTCTTCACGGCGGGTAACGACCTCGATGATTTTCTGAAGACCGCCCCGCGCCAGGCTGATGACTTCCTCAAACTGCCGGTATTCCAGTTCATGCAAGCGCTGTCCGGCACGACCAAACCGGTGGTGGCGGCAGTGACGGGCCTGGCGATCGGTATCGGCACCACCCTGCTGATGCACTGCGACCTGGTGTACGCGGCCGACAACGCGAAATTCTCGGTGCCATTCGCACCGCTGGGCCTGTGCCCGGAATTCGGCTCCAGCGTGCTGCTGGCGCAATTCGGCGGCCATGCGCGCGCGGCGGAAAAGCTGATGCTGGGCGAGCCGTTCCTGGCGCCGGAAGCCTACAGCATGGGCTTGATCTCCAAGCTGTTGCCGGCCGAGGAAGTGCTGGCCTACGCCCAGGCCCAAGCGGCCAAGCTGGTCGCCTTGCCAGCCTCGTCGATCCGCGCCACCAAGCGCCTGATGAAAGTCAACGGCGCCGACGCGCTGTCGACCGTGCTGGCCACCGAAGGCAAGCTGTTCGGCGAAATGCTGCAATCGCCGGAAGCCAAGGAAGCGTTCACGGCGTTCTTTGAGAAGCGCAAGCCGGATTTCAGCAAGTTCAACTAAGTCCTGGGCATACGATGCGCAAGTACTTCGCCGCCTTTGCACTGATAGTGGCGATCCCGGCTGCATTTGCTGGGACGGCGGAGCAGGATGCCATGTCTGCCTGTGAGCAGACATGGCGCTCGCAGTGCTGGACGCCATACGAACGATTGCTGGCGCAGCGGGAATCGACGCAACACCCTGAAACGCTATTATTCGAGTATCGCGCGCTGGCAACGATGGCGCTGACGGCAGGGGATTTTCCGGACGCGCTCCGCCTGCTGAGCCATGCGCGTACGCTGGTCGCTGATGCTGCCGATCCGGATATGCGCGCAGCTGCCGCGCTGCTCGACATCGATAGCAGTCTGGTTTTGCTGGGCGCCGGGGACTACAGAAAATCATTGGTCAGCCTCGACAGTGCAGTACAGCAGCTGTCTGTCTCCGATCAGACCATAGCGAACAATCCGCGCATTCAACTGATGCGCAGTGCCGTATTGATTGGCTTGGGTAAGCACGCCGATGCAGAGGCATTGTTGCAAAAGTTGGAAGCTACGCTCGATTTCGAAAGCATGTCCCCCATGTGCGGCCTTGCCTGGCTGTTTATTCCGCCGCTGAATCCATATGAAGCTGGATTGCGCATTGCGGCTTTTTACCAGCGCACAGGCCAGCAGGCGCGCGCTCAGGGCTTGCTGAAACTGATGGAGAAAAGCCGCTCAGCGATGCAATCGAAAGGTGAGCTGAATTTGGGTAGTTGGGCTCAGTCAGAAAATAGTGATGCATTAAGGGGTTTTGATCCGTATGGCATCACGCTCGGGCTGGATCTGCGTCAAAAGTGATCGTTCGATCATATTCTTATATTTGAACAATCTCTGTGCTGGAAAAGTGATTGATCTATCACTTATTCTGCGGAAAAGCAGCCTTGCTGCTAAAATGTGATAGACCTATCACAAGAGGCCCGCCATGCCTGCGTCCCCGACACCCAGCACGCTCGACTCAACCTCCCAGCTAGGCGAACTGGTGCGTATGGTCCGTAAAGAACAGGGACTGACTCAACTCGACGTCGCCGGCCTGGCTGGCATGAGCAATCGTTTTGTCATCGACCTGGAGCGTGGCAAGGAAACCCTGCAAATGCAAAAAGTGCTCGACGTACTCAGCTTGCTGGGACTGGAAGTCGTGATCAGGAAGAAATCATAATGGCTGCGCCAGCTGAGCTTCCGCACGCGTTGTGGGTGCATGGTCCCGATGGGCTGGTCGGTACGCTGTACCGGTCGGAACCACTTGCCTTCAGTTACAGCGCGGCATGGCTGAACCATGCCGCTGCAACGCCGTTGCATCCCGAAATACCACTGGGCGAAGGCCGGATCGATACGCCCTATGTCGCCGCTTTTTTTGAAAATCTGTTGCCCGAAGGCGATCAGCGGGAGTTGATCAGCCTGCGTGAGCAGGTCACGACGGTCTTTGGCTTGTTGTCGCGCGTGGGCGGTGAAAGTGCCGGTGCTTACGTGTTATTGCCGGAAGGAGAGTCGCCGCAAGCGCCGGTCTATCAGTCGCTGACGTGGGAACAGGTTGATGTGCTGGTGCATGCCAGCGGTGCACGCGCCGCCGAGCGGGAAGCGATTGAGCAGGCCGCGCAGGATATGCCGCAGCCGCGCATGTCGATTTCCGGCGCGCAGTTCAAAGTGCTGCTTTACCTGGATGCGCAAGGCCATCCGGCCCGGCCCATGGGCAATGCGCCGTCGACTCACATCCTGAAGCCCGACATCGTGCGCAACGACATCAGCGTATTCGCATCGGCGGTCAACGAAACCATTGCGATGCGCGCGGCCGCCAGGTGCGGTTTGCACACGGCACGGGTGTCTTATCAGCCGGTGACGCGGGCATGCCTGGTGGAGCGCTACGACCGTGTGCGGCAGGCCGACGGCTCGCTGCGCCGCATCTGGCAAGCGGATTTTTGCCAGTTGCTGGGCAAGCAGTCGGACGTCAAGTATGAACACGATGGCGGTCCCTCGTTTGCGGACTGTTATGCGTTGCTGAAAATGTCCGTGCTGCCGGCGGTCGACCGTTTGCAATTGCTGCGCTGGTTGTTCTTTAACCTGTGTACCGGCAATAACGATTCACACGCGAAGAACCTGTCGATGATGGCCACGCCGGCCGGATTGCGCCTGGCGCCGTTCTACGATTTGATGTGCACCAGGGTATATCCTGGCCTGGGCGCGCACTTCGCGTTCACGATCGCGGGAGAGGGCGAGCCGGGCAAGCTGACACGGGAGCACATTGCCGATGTGGCGCGTACGCTGGGTGTGGCGCCCCGCTACCTGCTGCAGCTTGCCGCCGATATGGCGCGGCAAGTGGAAGCGGCGATCGCCGCAGCAGCAGCCGAAGTGTTACCGGTGTTGATCCCGGGTGAACGGGTCATGGCGGAACGGCTGGTGCAAAAAATCACCTCGCTTTCGCGTGGCATGTGCAAGCGGCTTGCATCCAGTTGAAACCGGCAAGCGCTCATTCCTTCAGCGTGCGCGCCTGCTCCTCCAGCGCCTTGCGCATCGCCTGCTGGTAAGCGGGCGACTTACGGATGCGCGCCATGGTATTCCACAGCTTTTCCATCAAGTCCGCGTTGGCGTCGCGAAAGCGTTTCGACACGCCGAGGTAATACGGTTCGTCGGTAATCGGCGCCGGCAGCGCCTCGATCCTGCCCGCGTACTGCGGTTGCCCCAGCAGCACGGCACCAGTGAATTCCGAGCCGACGGCCAGCTCGGCGCGGCCCGCCAGCAATTTCTGAAAATTCGCTTCCAGGCCTCGCGCCGTGTTTTCCAGCGGGATGCCCATTTGCGTCAGGCGGTCCAGCAGCAGGACGGAGCCGAATGGCACCAGCACAGGCGTGTTCAATTGCGTAAAGCGCGCACCATCCCAGGCGGCCGGGGTGCCCACGCGGCGGAACACCAGCGCGCGGATATTGCCGACGGCGCGCGCCGCATCCGGTTCGGCACCGTGCATGGGAAACGCCATGAATTCGGTCACGGAGGCGGAGTACGGCACGGTGGGGAAGCCATCCACCGCGTTGACACGGACTTCTTCGCGGCAGCGCGTGATTGGCGCCGGCCGGAATTCCACGGTGATGCCAACTTCCCTGGCGGCTTCCTTGATCAGCATGTCCGCCATGCCGGTGCCTTGTGGCGTGATGTATGGCAGCCGCGATTGTTCATCGGTGCACAGGCGCAAGGTCACGGCGGAGGCGGGGACGGTGGCCAGGACGCAGAGGGACGTCAAAATCGGGGTGAAAAAAGCAAAGCGGAACATTGGTTAAATTCCGGCATTAAAAATTCACAGTGTAACGTCAGCCGCCCTCAGTGCAGCCCGTAACGGGTACGGATCGTGGTCAGCACGCCACTGTGTTCCAGCCGCGCGATGGCGCTGTTGATGCGGGCCAGGTGGTCCGGCGTGGTGCTGGCAGCGTTCAGCATCAGGTGCACGGGCGCGTTGAACGGGACATAGGGCAGGGCGGACAGCGCCACGCCCTGCTGCCGGGCTTCATGCTGCAATGCGGCGGCATCGCCCATGATCAATTCAGCCCGTCCGGCGCGGAACATCTGGATACCCTGGCGGAAGTTGCCAAAGGTATTGCGCCACGTGCCCGCATCCTGGGCGCCGGCCGCGCGCGCATAGTCGGGACCATACCAGCCGGCGCGCGGCGCCAGCACGGCAATGCGCTCGCGCACGATGGTGTCAAAGCTGTCGATTTTCACAAATTGCTGCACCTTGTCGGTCGCCGCGAACAGGCCGACCTGCTCTTGCCGGTACGGTGAGGAAAAGCGCGCGTAGCGGCGCCGTTCTTCGGTGCGCGATGCGGCCAGCATCAAGTCCAGCTTCCCTTGCCGGAACAGGATTTCGCGGCGCAGCGACGGCAATTCCGGCACCACTTCCAGGGTGCAGCCGGCTTCGCGCACGATGGCTTGCGCCAGTTCCATGTCGGCGCCCGTCAATACACCATCGCCGCCGCTGTAGATATACGGCGGCCATGTCTCGGACGCCATCCGCAAATGACAGGCGCACGCGGGCAACGCTGCAAGGCACAGCGCAGCAAGGAAATAAAGGCGCGCGCGCATGATTGAACTGAACAACCCGGAAAGTTTCAATGTGACAGAAGCAATGCTTTTATTCAAGTGCATTATGCAATGATCGGCCCGGAAGGCCCGTGGCAAGGCCACGACAGGCATATTCATATGACAATTGCTGCGTTGGAACTGGTCTATATGCAAGTTAAGATCAATGCAACGTTCTCATCTGCAAAGAAATCATGACACCACTGACATTACGTGCGCTGGCCTATGCCGCGCTGGTTGCCGGTACCGCCGCGCAGGCACAGGATGCTGTGCTGGACCAGGTCACGATCGTTGGCTCCCGCGCCAAGGCCCGTACCGTGTTCGACAGCGCCGTGCCGGTCGACTTGTTCAATGCGCGCGAGGTGGCCGGCGCGCTGTCGTCCGGCGAAGTCGGCGCCGCACTGCAACACCTGGCGCCCTCGATCAATTTCCCCCGTATCGAATCGAGCGGCGCATCCGATTCCGTGCGCGGCATCCAGTTGCGGGGACTGGGACCGGACCAGGTGCTGGTGCTGGTCAACGGCAAGCGCCGCCACGCCAGCGCGCTGCTTGATACGGAAAGCAGCTTTGCCGGCACGGTGCCGGTCGATATCAATGCGATCCCCGCCGGCGCCATCGAACGCATTGAAATCCTGCGCGATGGCGCGGGCGCCCAATATGGCAGCGATGCGGTCGCCGGCGTCATCAACATCGTGCTGAAGAAGGGCCGCAACGGCGGCACGGCCGCCATCGGCTATGGCCTGAACCACACCGGCTTCGAACCCACCGGCCGCACCCTGACCGACGGCCAGACCACCACCGTCAATGCCGATGCCGGCATTCCGGTGGGGGATGCGGGCTTCCTGCGTTTCGGCTTCGATGCGCGCCGCCGTGCACCGACCCAGCGCGCCGGACGCAGCGACGCGGGCTGGACGTCGTGGAACAGTACCCCGGCCGACCTGGCGCTCGACGGCCAGGTCTTGTTCAAATCCGGCGATGCGCGGCAGGACAGCGGTTCGCTGTTCTATAACGCGCTGATTCCGCTGGTCCGGCTGGGCGGCGGGATCGATGCCTACAGCTTCGCCACCGTGAACCGGCGCCTGTCCGATGGCAGCGCGTGGTTCCGCTATCCGGGCGACCCGTCCAACGTCACGGCGCTGTATCCGGCCGGTTACCGGCCCGTCACCCACGGCGCCAAGACGGACGCCAGTCTGGTGGCGGGCGTGAAATTCGCCCTCGATGCGTGGAATGTGGATGCCAGCGTACGCCATGGCAGCGACCGTTTTAACTACGACGTGTCGAACACCGTCAATGCCTCGCTGGGCGCGCAAAGGCCCACCCGTTTCCACCTCGCTTCGTTCCGCACCCGGCAGCAAGGGTTGAATCTCGACGCCACGCGCGAACTGCAACTGGGCTGGCCGTCGCCGCTCAACCTGGCGCTGGGCGCGGAAGTGCTGCATGAAACGTACCGCACCCTGCCGGGAGATCCGGCCTCCTATGCGGGCGGTGCATTGACCGAGGCCCCGCCGGGTGCGCAGGCTGGGCCGGGTTTGCGCCCGGCCGATGCGTTTGACGGCAGCCGCAACGTCAAGTCCGTGTATGCCGACGCCGAGACGGAATTCGGCGCGCTGTTGCTGGGCGTGGCCGCGCGCTGGTCGGATTACAGCGATTTCGGCAGCGCCGCCACCGGCAAGCTGTCGGCGCGCTACAAGCTGGCGCCGGGATTGCTGGTACGCGGCGCCGTGTCGAACAGTTTCCACGCGCCGGCGCTGGCGCAGACGGGTTTTCGCTTCGCCACGCTGAATTTCAATGCCGATGGCACGGGCTTGCAAACGGCGGCGCTGCTGCCGGCCACCGATGCGCTGGCGCGGACGTTCGGCGCGCAGCCGTTGACGCCGGAAAAATCGGCTAACCTGTCGCTGGGCCTGGCGTGGCGCGCAAGCGCCGCCACCAGCCTGTCGCTGGATGCGTACCGCATCCGCCTGCGCGACCGCATCACGCGCACCAGCGACCTGCAAAGCGATGCTGTCAGTGCGTACCTGGCGGCGCGAGGCCGCAGCGATATCGGTTCCGTGGCCTTCCTCGCCAATTTGCTCGACACCACCACGCGCGGCATCGACGCGGTGGTCAATCACGAGCTGAAAGCCGCCGGCGGCAGCGTGCACCTGAGCGCCGCGCTGAACGTGAATAAAACGCGGCTGGACCAGGCCCGCACCGGTTCCGCCGCGCTGGGGCAAATCGACCCGGCGCTGTCGCTGCTGACCGATGCTGGCTTGTTCCGCCTGAAGCATGCGTCGCCGAAAAACAAGCTGGTGCTGGGCGCCGACTGGCAAGGCGGCCCATGGGGCGTGCAGGCGCGCGCCACCCGCTTTGGTGCGTTGCGGGACTTCGTCTATGACAGCGAAGCGCCAGTGGTCGATGGGGTCAATGCACAGTATTTCGGCCCGGTGTGGACGGTGGACCTGGAAGCGCAATACAAGGTCACGACACAGTTGACCGCCGCCATCGGCGGCAACAACCTGCTCGACCGTTATCCTGACCGCGTGCGCCAGACCAATGCGGCGACCTACGGTGGCGCGCTGCCGTATAACTTCATCAATCCGATCGGCGTCAATGGCGCCTACTTTTACGGCAAACTGACTTATACCTTTTGACCCATGAAATTCAAACACCTGCTTTCCGCTGCCGCGTTCAGCGTGCTCTCCATCACTTCCGCCGCGCAAGCCCTGGCCGCCGATGCGCTGGTCTTGATGACCGATTTCGGCACCGCTGACGGCGCGGTGTCCGCCATGCGCGGCGTCGCGTTCGGCGTCGATCCCAAGCTCGCCGTGTCCGACCTGACGCACCAGATCCCCGAATACGATATCTGGCTCGGCGCGTATCGCCTGTACCAGACCGCGAACTATTGGCCGCAGGGCACGGTGTTCGTGTCGGTGGTCGATCCCGGCGTCGGCACCACCCGCAAGTCGGTGGTGCTGAAGACTAAACAAGGACGCTATTTCGTGGGGCCGGACAACGGCTTGTTCACGCTGATCGCGGAGCGCGACGGCGTGGCGGAATTGCGCGAAGTCGATGAACAGCGCAACCGCCTGGCCGGTTCCGCCGAGTCGTACACTTTCCACGGCCGCGATGTCTATGCGTATGTCGGCGCGCGGCTGGCGTCGGGCCAGATCGCGTTTGACCAGGTGGGACCGGTGCTGCCGGCTGATTCCATCGTCAAGCTCGCGTACAAGAAAGCGGAACGCCAGGGCAACGTGGTGCGCGGCATGATCCCGGTGCTGGATGATAAATATGGCAATGTCTGGACCAATATTCCGAAGCCGCTGTTTGCGGACCTGGGCATCGCGGTCGGCGACCGTGTCAGCGTGCGCATCCTGCATAACGGCAAACAGGTGGGCGCCTACGTTGCGCCGTTCCACAACACGTTTGGCGGCGTCGCCAAGGGCAAGCCGCTGGTGTATCTGAACAGCCTGCTCGATGTCGCGATCGCCATCAGCCAGGGCAACTTCGCCCGCCAGCACAAGATTGGCTCGGGGCCGGGCTGGGAAGTCGAGATCAGCAAAGCCAGGTAAGCATGGCGGCCCGCCACCGGCGGGCCGCCATTGCCGTTATGGCCTGCTGAAACTCCACTGCTGGTTGGTGCCATTATTCAGCGTGTACTGAATGATTTGGGCATTCTCCGCCGTGCTCTTGTTGGCCACGTCCAGCACCATCCCGGACAGCAGGTTTTTCACCGTGTAATAGCCGGAGGCCGGGCTGGCGACGCTCCAGTGCTGGCCATTGCCGGCCCAGTAACCCCACTGCGCGATATTGGTGCCGGCCGTGGTGGAATTGTTGTAGTCATCGAGGCTCAGCAAGCTGTTGGCGTTGATGATGCTGTACTGGCCATCGCCATGGCCGACCGCATACCATTGCTGGTTTTTCGCGCCGGTATAGGTTTGCTGCTGCACCAGCGCGCCATTGGCGGTGGAACTGCCCGCCACGGCCAGCGCCTTGCCGGACAGACGCGACTTGATCACATACGGACCATCGCTCAAGCCGCCGCAGCCATTGAAGTTGCTGAAGTTGCGCGTCAAGACCGGCCAGCCGCCGCTGTACGTCATGCGCAGGATGTCCAGTTTGGCGTTGCCGCTGTCATTCAAGTCGTAATAGTGGGTCGAAACGAACTGGCAGCCATCTTGTTTCAGCACACCGATGTGGCCGGGGCCTTTGTATTTGCCATCGACGTTCGGCAAGATGGTGCGGGTGCCGGAATAGGGACCGGTGACGGACGTGGCGCGCTGCACTTCCACGTAATAGGTGCTGTTCACGTCCTTGCAGCAGGCGCCGCGGTTGACGAACAAGTAGTAATAGCCGCCTTCGCGCACGATGTACGGCGCTTCCATGTCGGTGTGGCCGCCGCCCAGGATTTTCGTTACGTTGCCGGCCAGCTTGCCGGTGGACTGGTTGATTTCCGCCACGCCGATGCCGCCAAAGAACGAACCGTACGACATGTAGACCTTGCCGTCATGGTCGCGGAACAGGGCCGGGTCGATCGCATTGAGCTCCGTCGTGCCGCCAAACGATTCCACCACGATGCCAAGGTCGGTCCAGCTGGGGTTTTTCAGCGAGGGTGAACGCGCCACGCCGATGGCCGACGTGGTGGTGCCCCATTTCGACACCGAGTAATACAGGTAGTACTGGCCATTCATGTGGATCACGTCCGGGGCCCAGAACGAACCGGAGAAATCCGGGATTTTGTTGGTAATCCACGACGGATAGGTGGTAAACACCGGGGCCGGGCCGCCGCTCCACGTCACCATGTCGGTGGATTTCGAATACCAGATGCCGGTGCCGGTGGTGAAGTTGAACCAGGTGTCGCCATCCTTGGTCAGGGTGCCCGGATCGTGTGCGTTCTGCAAGCCTTGCAGAGTGATGGCGGAAGCGGCGGCGGGGATAAGCGCTGCCGCTGCCAGGCATAGGGATGCCAGCAGTTTCTTCAAAGTCGTCTCCTTGTTGTGATTTTTTATGGTGTTGCGGAACTCAGGTTAGGACGGCGCACGCCGCGTATCCAATCACTTTTTTTCAGCAATTGATACCGGGATTGCTATCATTGCGGCAAAGACTTGGGAGACCAGCGCATGATGGCAGAAAACAGCACAGCCCCCGTACCGGGCACCCACGTCCACCAGTTGCGCCAGGTATTGCTGTGGCCCTTGCGGCTGATGCCGGGGACCGGCCTGGACCAGACCAGCCGCCGGCCATGGGAAGTGCTGCAGGCGCTGGGCGAAACCTCGCCCTGGCGCAAAGTCATCGATGAATTCAACGGCGACGCCGCCAATTTCCACGAACGCCATTACAACGAATTCGTCACGTTCCTGCCCTATGTGCAGCGCTTCCTGTATGGCGAGGCGCGCTCCGGCGGCCGTGGCGAGAGCGGGGAAGCGGGCATGCGCGTGTTCCGCCGCAGCGATGTGGCGCAGGTGCGGGTGACGTCGCGCCCCGGCGCCGAGCCGCTGTTGCTGGACGTGATACACGTCGACCTGTACTTCTTTTATGACGTCGACGTGGTGATGCTCAATATCGAAGTCGGCGCCGGCAATTTGCCGCTGGCCCAGGCGCAGGACGTGCTGTACCGCTTCGGCCGCGGCTATCCGGCCGGCTGGGATGAGGAAGGCCAGGCGCTGCACTGCATGCACAAGGTTGAATGGCTCGATGCGCATGGCAATCCGCTGTCGGTCTCCGACGCGCAAAACCGCGACGCCTTCCTGGCCCATGTCTGCGAAAAGCGCGCGCCCCGCATTGCCTCGCACTGGAAATTCCTGCTCGAACCGCTGGTGTATGACCCGGTGGCGGAACCGGGTGCGCTGCGCTACCGGCAAATCGAGTATTACCGCATGCCGGTGATGGCCTTCCTGTCGGTGGAAGATCCGCAGGCATTGTCGCGCGACGATTTCATCCGGCTCGGCCATGTGATGGGCAATGGCAATGGCGCGTCGCCGTATACCGCGCGGCAGCAGGACGGCTTTGAACAGCAGGTGTGCTACGACCGGTTCTGGAGCGCGGCCGGCGCCGCGCCGCACACCCGCTACCTGTGCAGCGGCTTGTCGCTGGTGGTGGTGGGCGATGCGAAGTCCGATTATTTTTGCTGCCGCGACCGGGGCGTGCTGGCGCAATTCCGGCACCAGCATTTCCTGCTGTTCCTGATCGCGCACTTGCAAAAATCATCACTGCTGATGTTTTCCGACCGGCTGGCCGAAGCGCTCAATTGCCTCAACGTGGTCGACGCCAACAGCGTGCGCCGTTTCAAGCGCCGCATCCGCGCCTCGTTCGAAGGCTTCCTGCGGTTCACGCATCGCTACTGGTTCCAGGACATTTCCGAGCAGGCGCTGGTGCGCACCTTGTTCGGCATGTGCTCCACGCAACTGGGGCTCGAGCGCCTGCATGCGGAAGTCAAGGTGCGGGTGGAAGACATGAACGGCTACCTGGAAGCGGACAGCCTGCGGCGCCAGGCCAATACCGTCGTGCGGCTGACGGTGGTGACGATCTTCGGCCTGATCGGCACCGTCACCACCGGCTTCCTCGGCATGAATTTGCTGGCGGAAGCCGATGCGTCGATGGAGCGGCGGCTGGTGATCTTCGGCGCCACGTTCCTGGTGACGACGGTGCTGACGGCGTACACCATGATCAAGTCGAAGCGGCTGTCGGACTTCCTCGATGTGCTGTCGGATGAGCGGCTGCCATTCTGGACCAAGATGAAGGCGCTGGTCGGGGTCTGGCGCCCCGAACCGGATTAAGCGGGCTTGTTCACCATCAGCCAATAGACCACCACCAGCGCGCCAAACGCGGGAAACCCCAGCAGGGTCCACCACCGCTCATAGCGCCAGTAGCGCGCCGGCAAGATCGGTTCATTACGCGCCGCCGCTTCTTGCGCCATATCGCGCATGCGCAATTGCAGCCACACGACCGGCAGCCAGCAGGCGCCCGCCAGGCCATACAGCGACAGCGACCACGCGATCCAGTGCGTGGCCAGCGGATACCCCGCCAGGTGCATCATCCACAGGCCGGACAGGGGCTGGATGATGACGGACGGCGTGGTGAACCACCAGTCGGCCCGCGCCACCCAGCGCGTGACGACGGCGATCGCCTGCACATTGCCGCTGCGGTTCGTAAAAAACATGTAGAACGCGGTACCGAAGCCGGTGCCGAACATGAAGGTGGCGGACAGGATGTGCAGCCATTTGGTGGTCAGGTATTCCACGTTATTTTCCTTGTTTCTTGTCAGCGGGATGCAGTCGCCACAGCAGCAACAGCAGCACCAGGATCGGCACATTCTTGGACAGGGGGCCGAACGGATGCAGCCAGAAGGCGGGCAGGGCGACGCTCAGGATCGCGCTGTAACCGCCCACCAGCGCCAGTTGCAGCAGCCATAGCCAGCGCGGCGTACGCCACAGCAGCGCGCAGCCGATGGCGGCATCGAGCACGCTGGCCCCGGCCAGCAGCGGCATTTGCAACGGCGCGGGCACACCGCAGGCGGCCAGCCAGGCCAGGCTGTCCTGCTGCGGCCAGGCAAACCACGACACATACGCGGTCCACAGCCACAGCATGGCCAGCACCAGCCGCGCCAAGGGCAGGAGCCACGCCAGCACGGCGTCGGCGCGTTGCGCCGGCGTGGCAAACGCGGCGGGCGGGCGCAAAGGGCGCTCCAGCAGCGCCTGCATGGCCGTCGCATCCGCCGTGCTGCCGCGCTGGAGCATGACCAGCGCGTCCGGCGTGATGGCGCTGGACGGCAGCAGCGCCGTCAGGCGTGATGCTGCCCGCACCAGCGGCAAGGGGGCGGGCGCCACCAGTGCGGGCCCGGCCCGCATGCCGTGCCGCAAATCCGCCAGGTAGGAAGACAGTGGCAAGGGCACCGGCCCCACCGCGTCGAGCGTGCGCACTTGCCGGTGTTCGGGACGCAGCAGGGCGGTAACCGCGTCGCACAGGTCATCGATGTGGACCGGCTGGACCTGGCCGCCGGCCGGCAGCGCCGCCACCGGCAGCGACGCCAGCGCCAGGAACATCCTGCTGCTGGCGCCATCGGCGCCATACACCAGCGACGGCCGCACAATCGTGTAATCAAGGCCGCTGGCGCGCAGCGCCTTTTCGCCCCGGCCTTTGCTGCGCCAATAGGGCGTGACGGCGGTGGAATCGCTGCCCAGCGCGGACAGGTAAATCACGCGCCGCACGCCGGCTTCGGCGCAGGCGGCAAACAGGGCGGCGGGCACCGCATGATGCAGGCGATCGTACTGCGCGTCGTCGGCCGCGCGGAAAATGCCGAGGCTGTAAATCACGGCGTCGAACCCGGCGAGATGCGCTTGCCATGCGGCGGCATGGTGCAGGGCCGTCATATCGAGTGTGCGCCAGGGCAGACCGAGTCCGGCTGGCGCGGCGCCGCGTCCGGCACCGATCACGTCGTGGCCGGCACCACGCAGGGTGTGCAGTAAATGCTGTCCGATAAAGCCGCTGGCGCCGATCAACAGGATGCGCATGGTAGTTTTCTGAAATTTCTGTCGTTACAGAAATAATAGAATTAAACGGCTGCTCTGTCAAAAGGTTACAAGTACTTACCGTCGATACATTTTACTCACAGCCTCTAAGCGAGCTCGACCGTTAAGGTAGCAACGACGCAACATTGCGCGTCTTCACTTACGGAGAATCACATGGAACAGACCGCCACCTCGAAACGCCTCCACCCGCTGCTCGCTACCGCTGCGGTAGCGGTGACAGTCTTCAGCCTGGCCGGCATTGCCGCCATGACGGGCGTATTACCGGCATCGCACAGCGAGCCGGCCGGTGAGGCGCAGGCCGAAACGTCACTGGCGGCGCCGTCGGCGCTGGCGGCCGGGACGCAGGGGCTGACGGTGGCGCCGGATTCGGCGGTACCGCCTGCGCCAGCGGCGCCAGTGGCGGCGGAAGCACCGGCCCCGAAACCGGCGGTGCGCCATGAAGCGCCGCGCCGTCATGAAACCGTGCGCGAAGCGGTGCGGGCCGAGAGTGGCCAGACGGCGCGCCAGGAACCGCGTCCGGAACCACAGCAACCGCAGGTGGCTGCCCAGCCTGCGCCGCAGCCAGCCCCGCAAGCCGCACCGCAAAACAGCGCGCTCGGCATTGGTATCGGCGCTGTGGTCGGCGGCCTGATCGGCAACCAGGTGGGCGGCGGCAACGGCAAGAAACTGGCGACGGTGGCGGGCGCCATCGGCGGTGGTTTCCTGGGTAATGAAATCGCCAAGCGCAACCAGCAGCCGGAACAACAGCCTGCGCAGCAGCAAAAGCAACAGTAACCGCAACTGCGGCGGTCAGGCCGGCGGCGGGACGGGAATCGGGGCAATCTGGTAATGTGCTGCTTTTCCCGATGTCCCGGCCGCCGCCATGTCTTCACCGTCCCGCACCACGTCATTACTGCAACAGGCCGTCGCGCTGCACCAGCGCGGCAGCCTGGCGCAAGCCGAAACCCTGTATGGCGAGGTGCTGCGGCTCGAGCCCGCCAACTTTGATGCGCTGCATTTGCTGGGCGTGCTTGCGCGCCAGGCCGGCGCGTTTGATGAGGCGATCCGGCTGATCGGGCAAGCCATCGCCATCGATGCCGGACGCGCCATTGCCCATTGCAACCTGGGCGCCGCGTTGCAGGATGCGCAGCGCCACGGCGAAGCGCTGGCCAGCTTCAACCAGGCGCTGGCCTTGCAGCCGCATTACCCGATGGCGCTGGCCAACCGGGGCAATGCGCTGCGCCGCCTGGGCCGGCTGGCCGATGCGCTGGCCGATTACGATACGGCGCTGGCGCAGCAGCCGGCCTATGTGGAAGCGCTGTGCAACCGGGGCGCAGTGCTGCACCAGCTGGGCCGCCCGGACCAGGCGCTCGACAGCTATGGCCAAGCGCTCACAGCAAAGCCCGGCCACAGCCCGTCCTATGCGGGCGCCGCCATCACCTTGCAAAGCCTGGGCCGCTATGACGAAGCGGTGGAGGCTTACCGCAATGCGGTCGAAGCGGATCCGGACAATGCGCAAGCATGGAGCGCCTACGGCACGCTGCTGCTGCGCATGGGCGACAGCCAGCATGCGCTGGTGTGCCACAACCGCGCGCTGGCGCTGCAGCCCGGCAATGCGCAAGCGCACCTGCATTACGCCAATGCGCTGCGCGCGCTGAACCAGATGGATGACGCCATTGACGCGTACCGCGACGCGCTGGCCTGTGGCGCCGATACGGAGGCCGTGCGCTATCACCTGGCCGCGCTGGGCGTGCATCCCGCGCCCGCCGCGCCGCCCGCGCACTATGTGGCGGCGCTGTTCGACCAGTATGCCGACGGCTTTGACCAGCACTTGCAGCACGTGCTGCATTACCGCGTGCCTGGCTTGCTGATGGAGGCGCTGGCTGGTCGCCTCGGTGCGCCGGCGCTGGATGTGATCGACCTCGGTTGCGGCACCGGCCTGTGCGGCCCGCTGCTGCGGCCGCATGCGCGCACGCTGGTGGGTGTGGACTTGTCGCCGCACATGCTGGAACAGTCGCTGCGGCGCGGCGTCTATGATGAACTGGTGTGTGCCGACATCACCGCCGCGCTGCAGGGCCGCAGCGCCGACCTGCTGGTGGCGGCGGACGTGCTGGTCTACCTGGGCGATTTGCAGCCGCTGTTCCGCGCGGCCCGCCAGGCGTTGCGGACCGGCGGCCGGCTGGCGTTTTCCGTGGAAGCGCTGGAGGATGGTGGCGACTATGTGTTGCGCAGCAGCGGGCGCTATGCGCATGCGGCCAGCTACCTGCGCGCGCTGGCGCAGGCGCATGGTTTAACGGTGGAGAGCCTGGCTGCGCAAGCCTTGCGGCAGGATGCCGGCAAAGATGTGACAGGCTATATCGCCGTGTTGTCGCGGAATCCGTAGGGCGGTTTGCGCGTGGCGCAAGCCGCCATGCATGCATGGTCCGCTTACACCGTCCGCCGCAAACGCCCCTGCAGCGTATCCTGCAACGCCTGCCGCAAGCGCGGCGCCGCCTGCGCATAGCCATACTGCACCGAGCGGTCATCGAGCCCGGCCAGCGTGCGGCGCAGCGCGTCATCCGGTTCACGCAGCCATTGCGCATAGGCGCGCAGCAGCGCCACGTGGTGTTCGGCCCAGGCGCAGCTTTCCTGCGCCGCGGTCGCCAGCAACTGGTCCGCATAAAAACCGGCAGCCACCAGGTCGCCATCAAGCAGCGCGACTTCCGCCGCGCTCAGGTAAAACCGGTACGCGTTGTGCGCCAGGCAGTCGCGCGTCAGATACGCCGCGCCCTGCAGCAGCGCGCGGCGGCGCACCGCGCCGTCGCGGGTAAACAGCGCCTGGGTGCCCAATACCCACGGGCCGATAAAGTTGTGCAATTGCAGCCGTTCCATTTGCTGCACGGTGGCGTTGATTTGCCGTTCCGCCAGCAACTGGTCGCCGCGCAGCCAGGTGATGCGGGCCTGGCTCTCCATCAGGAAGGTTTCAAAGCGCGAACTGCCCAGGGTGCGCGCCAGTTCCAGGCCGGTTTCCACCTGTTCGGTGGCGGCATCGAGGTCGCCGTCGGCCACCAGCGCCCATCCGGCCGTCATGCGGGAAAACGTTTCCGCGCGGCGGTTGCCGACTTTATGGGCCAGGCTGGCCGAGGCCAGCGCATCGCCGACCGCGCCTTCGGTGTCGCCCAGGTAAATGCGGGTCGAACCGAGCGCCGCGCGGTTCGACGCTTCGATATGCACGTAGCGGTGCCGTTCGCACATGGCCAGGCACTGGCTGAACAGGTCGAACGCCTTGCGCATGCGGCCCTGCGCATAATACGAGTCGCCCACGCCGGACAGCGCCCGCGCCTGGGTTTCGCTCATGTCGGCCGCTTCCGCGTAGCGCGCCGCATCTTCGTGGTAGCGGCGGCACTCCGTGTAATTCCCGCGCGGGAAGTAGATATTGCCCTTCAGGTACAGCAGCTTGCCCAGCGCCGCTTCGGCCCCGACCGACAGCGCCAGCGGCACGGTTTCATCGAGCAGCCGCTCTTCCTCTTCCAGTTCTTCCAGGATGTTGAGCACACCGGCCAGGCCGATCACCGCGTCGATCTTGTCCTGTGGCCGTCCGGACAGCATGATCGCGTGCTGGTAATACTGGCGCGCATTGCCCATGTGGCCCATGCCATGGCTGGCGTGGGCGCGCAGCAGCGCCAGCGCGAAGCTGGAAAAACTGGTGGAGTCGTACGCGTTGCACGACGCCGCCAGGTCCAGCGCCGCTTCGAACTGGTGCCGCTCCAACCGTTCGCGGATCGCGTGCAGCATCATCTCGAGCGCGCCCGGATCATTGGCGCGGTACAGGTGGTGCGCGCATTGCGCGGCATCGCGTTCACGCCACGCCAGCGCCGCCACGCCGTGCAACTGGCGCAGTTGCTGCGGATCGATGCTGTCGTAAATGCAGTGCATGACCAGGTCGTGCACGAAGCAGGCATCACCAGCCGTCACGCGCAGCAGGCTGTCGCGGCCGGCCGCCTGCGGCTCGTAACCAATATCGCCCAGCGCATCGCGCAGCAAGGCCAGCTCGAAACGCGGACCCAATACCGACGCCATGCGCAGCGCTTGCCTGTGCTGTGGCGGCATGCCGTCCAGGCGCGCCTGGATCAAGTGTTTCAGGCTGTCCGGCAGTTGCTGGCCGGGACTGGCCAGCAACTGGGTCAGGAACAGCGGGTTGCCCTGCGCGCGCTCGACGCAGCGGGCGCGGTAGGCGGGATCGACATCGGTGAACTGGTCGGCCAGCGCCATGGCTTCGCGCGCCGGCATCGGCGCCAGGTCGAACACGGTCAACCCGAGGTCGGCCATTTGCTGGCGCAGCGCGCTTTCCAGCGGATCGTTTTCCACGCGCGACGTGATCACCCACAGCACCGGCGCCTCATGCGACAGCGCCAGCAGCGGTCCCAGCGCTTCAAACAGGTAAGGGTCGCCCCAGTGCACGTCTTCCAGCGCGATCAGCTGCGGTTCCGTCATGGCCAGGCGCAGCACCAGCATTTGCAGCGCGCGCGCCCAGCCCTGGTCGCGCACGTCCTGGCTCATCGCCGCATACAGCGCATGCTGTTCCGCATCGAGCCGCACACCGGCCAGCACGTGGTAGAACAGCGTGGTTTCCTGCGGCAGGTACAGCCGCGCCACCAGGTCGGCAATCGCCTGCGAATCGCCCTGCGCCGGATGGGCGCCCAGCGCCAGCATGCTGCGCGCCAGCTGCTCCAGCGGCGCGCGCCAGCCATGGTCGGCGCCCGCGTGTTCCGTATGCACGACGCCGGTGTCGAGGACGTCGGTCGTGTGGCAGCGCATGCCGGCGGCGCGCGCGATTTCCATGAATTCCTGCGTCAGCCGGCTCTTGCCGACGCCGGCCACGGCGCGCACATACATGATATGGCCGGCCTGGCTTTCCAGCACGCCTTCCGCCACCGCCTTGAACTGGCGCGTTTCCGCATAGCGGCCAATCAGCGGCGGCAACTGGCTGGCGTCGCTGGCGGCGGGTTTGGAAAACAGCAGGTAGCCGCTGTCGCGCACCGCTTCATCGGCAAACAGGAAGCGGTGTTCCAGCAGCGGCAACAATTTGCGTTCCACGTACAGCGGCAAGCGAAACGGCAGCACGGACGAGCCGGGACGGGGCGGCTGGCGCATGTCCGGCGCGCTGCCGATGGCGGCGCCACATTCCCAGCGCGCCAGGCGCACCGCCATCGCGCGGCCGCCGTGGGTCAGCAAATGACGGTTCAATTCCATCGCGCAGCGCATGCAGCGTTCCGCATCGCTGCGGTAAGCCTGCGGCAGGCCGAACGCCGCCGAGACCACGCACCCGTCGATGCCAGTGATTCTGCCGCCGAATTGCTGCAGGATGGCGCCAATGTCGCGCACGATGGCGCTGTCGGCGCCGGGCGGGGTGGTCAATTCCGCGTGCAGCATCACCACATAGCGCACCACGTCTTCGTATTGCAGGTCATACAGCGCAGCCACGCCGGGCGGCAGGGACGATGGCGCCGTTGGCATGCCCGGCGCCGGACTGGCGGCGGCATATCCCACATAGGGCGAGGCAAGCGCGGCGTGCTGTGCCGCGCCCGTGGCGGAGACGCCGGCACGGGGCGCCGCATCTTGTGGCAGCGTGGCGGCCATCGCAGCGGCGGACAGTGTTTCCGGCGCCGCCATCAACTGGTCCAGCTCCACTTCGAACACCTGCGCCAGGTGGCGTGCCGTACGGTACAGCACGATCTTGCCGGTTTCCGCGCGCTTGATCGAGGCGATCGACACGCACAGCTGGTTCTGGAAACACAGGTCGGCCAGCGCTTCCTGGCTCAGCCCGCGCGCTTTGCGCAGCCGTTTCAGCAAGGTGGCGTCCAGTAGCACGCGGCCGTCCTGCGGCAGCGGTGTGTCGGATTGGTGAATGAGGGAAGAATCCAGGCTCATGGCTCAGGCACTATAACATTGCCAGCAAGCCCGGGGAGCATGGCACAATTGGTTTCTACTAAAATGCAACCATCCCCGCCAGCGGCCGCAATGGCCGCAAGATGCGCTTGCCGACATTGGGCGACGGATCATGCGGCGTGAAGCTGGCGGTCAGGCTATGCGCATTGGTGCCCAGGTAATTGCCCCGGATCGCCCCGACCACGCGGGCGCCGGACTCGAAGCGCAGCTGGCCCACCAGCACATACGGCACCGACACCGTCGAGTACGTCAGCGCGATGGCGGCGCGCATCGATCCGTGCGGCGGCACGTTGTACGGCGTGTCGAACGCCCAGTCGGTCATGCGGGTGACGGCGCTGTTGGCCACATAATCAACCGGCTCATCGGACAGGATGAAGTCATCGCCCGAGACGCCCGGCACGCCATAGCGGTACTCGACATCCGGTCCCAGCGTTGCGGCAGGCATGTTGGTCCAGGACGAGGTTTCCGTAATGGCGATGGTGCCGGCCAGGGTATGGACGCTGGGCTGGCCGCCATGGTTGGTGACCACTTCGCTGTACTGGCTGGCCGGGCTGGTGCGCAAGACGCAGGCATGTGCGAAGTCGTATTCAATATGCAACACTTCTTCAATGCTCAGCACGTGGTCGGTCACGCTGGTGGCCCACACCACGCCGCGGCTGTCGTCCGGCCCGGTGCCGGCGCGGATCGAGAAATTGCCGTCATCCTGCATGGCCGCGTAAAACTGCTGACCCTGCGCCGTCATTTGCGTACCCCAGTGCCAGCCGCAATTGTGGGCCAGGTCGGAACCCTGATAGATGCAGAAATTGCCATCGCTTTGCACCAGTGCGAAATAGCTGCCCCGCTCTCCCGCCTTGCGGCTGCTCCACAGCAGCCCCTGTTCCTCATCCGTATCGATGCCCCGGTACACCCGCCACGTGCCGTCATCGTGCAGTGTGGCGAAAAACAGGCCGTTGGCGGACACCAGGAAGTCACCCATCTGCAAGATCTGGTTCATCGGCAGGTAGGCCGCGAAGCGGCGGCCGCCATGGGTGGGGAAGGGGGGCGACGCGATGGCGTCGTGGTCGATGTGCTGCATGGCGGGTTCCGGCAAGGTCATGGCGCCAGTATCACCGTGTGCGGTGCCAGGCGACAGGACAGCGTGGTGTCAGTTCGGTATCAGTTGCACAGATCGCCGGTTGTCGTCAAAAATGAACCCACCTTCGCTTGGATACGCGCATGAGCTCACTTGAAATCGTTGCCAATATCGTCATGGCGCTGGCCATCATCCTGGCCGGCCGCAACAACATCCATTCGTGGTGGCTCGGCATCGTCGGTTGCGCGCTGTTCAGCGTCCTGTTTTATGGCGTCAATTTGTACGCCGACGTGGCGCTGCAATTGTTCTTTATCGTCACCTGCATCATCGGCTGGCGCGAGTGGGCGGCCGGCGACCATGGCAAAGCGATGCCGATCACATCGGTAAAGCCAGGCACGATGGCGTGGATGGCGGCGGCCGGCATCGCGGGCGCGGCAGCGTACGGGTTGATGCTGCACCTTTACACGGATGCGTACGCGCCGTTCATTGATTCATCGGTGCTGGCGTTTTCCATCATTGCGCAATTGCTGCTGATGGCGCGGCGCATCGAAACCTGGCCGGTATGGGTGCTGGTCAATGCGGTGTCGGTGCCCCTGTACCTGAGCCGGGATTTAAAGCTGACGGCGCTGCTGTATGCGGGGTACTTTGTCAATGCGCTGGTGTCGTGGCGCTGGTGGCGCCAGCAAATGCTGGCCGCCGCGAAAGTGCAATACTGATTCCAAGCAAGGGTGTTCCCGGCTGTATCACTTTTTGCCGGGCTCTTCAGGCGGCGTGCCGGAGGCCCGGTAAGCGCTGGGTGTCACACCCATGCGTTCGCGGAACGCGGTGGCGAAGTTGCCGGCATTATTGAAGCCGATCAGCAAGGCGATGTCCTGAACATCGATCTCTGTTTCGCGCAGCAATTGCACGCCACGGCGGATGCGTTCTTCGCGGATGAAGGCAAAGACGGTCATGCCGGTTTGTTCGCGGAACAGCTGCGACAGTTTTTCACGGTAGGTGCCGACGCTGCGGGCAATCTCGGACAGGCTGGGCAGGGCCGCCAGGTTGTCGGCAATCAGCCGCTTGGCGGCGCTGACAATCACGGCGTCCGGGTTGGCGGGCAGGGCGGGCGCGGGCGGCTGTTCCTCGGCATCCTTGCGCGTGCGCTTCATCAGGTTCAGATGCACATGGATGCGCGCCGCCAGTTCGCCCGGCGTAAACGGCTTCGACACGAAGTCCACGCCGCCGATCGACAAGCCCATGATGCGGTCTTCCGCCGCATCGGCGCCGGACAGGAAGATCACGGGAATGTCATGCGTGGCCGGATTGGCCTTTAACAAGCGGCAGCAGGTATAGCCATCCATGCTGGGCATGCGCACGTCCAGCAAGATCAGGTCGGGCTGCTGGGACAGGGCCAACTGGTAGCCCTGCAAGCCATTGAACGCGACCGAGACGCGGTAAGGCATTTCGCTCAGCAAGTCCACCAGCATGCGCTGCTCGAACGCGGAATCATCCACGATCAGGATCTTGCGCACATTGGCATCACTGGAAAGGTACATTTTTCTACTTGGGACTCGTTGAAGCAATCATGCAGTGTTGCGTATTATGCCTCCCTTTGAAAAAATTTTGCCGGTTTCTCCGCTTGCAAAAGGATTGTCACTTCCGACAAAAGCAGCAATTTTTTAGCTGGCAAATAATGACTTCTAAGTTGGAAAGTGGAAATCCATTGTTCCCTTTAGGAGGAAGTGCAAAATGAAACATACTGATTTTGGCCGTATGCCCTGCCCGATCGCCCGCAGCCTGGGTAAAGTGGGGGAGTGGTGGAGTATCCTGATCTTGCGCGATGCATTCTATGGGCTGACCCGTTTCGACGAGTTCGAAAAGAGCCTGAAGATCGCACCGAACATGCTGACCCGCCGCTTGGCCGGGCTGGTTGAAGGTGGCTTGATGGAAAAGCGCCAGTACAGCACCCGTCCGCCACGTTATGAATATGTGCTGACCAAAGCCGGCCGCGATTTCAAACCAGTCTTGCTGGCCTTCATCGCCTGGGGTAATGAACACCTGGCGCCGGAAGGGGCCAGCCTGCTGGTGGTGAGCCGCGAAACCGGCAAGCCGGCCGACCAGGTGCTGGTCGATGCGGTCACCGGACTGGCCATCAATGATGAAGACTATATGTTTGCGGCGGGTCCTGCCGCCAACGACTTGATGAAAATGCGGCTTGCCGACATGGGCCGCCGCGGCGTCCAGTAGAGGCCGTTTTAATTGGCCGCAACGTTGTTGCAGCTCCTTGCCGTGCCGGCGCACTGTCTTCGTCGCTGCGCCTGGCTGCGGTCATTGAAACGACCACTATTTGGTCAAGCCGGTCACAATTGCTCGTAGACCACCCTGGCCACTCTGGCCAGGGTGGTTTTGTCCAGAACACCGGACACCGCATATCCCCACTGTCCGTCAATCCAGTAATACACGGCAACCTGGCCATCTTGCGCATAGCGGAAGGCGGTATCCCGTCCATCGCCTTTCACGGCACTGATATACAAGGTCAGCCGTTGACCGGCCGCGTCCGCATACATGATTTGTGCGACCGGGCCCGCGTCGCCCGGCAAGATCCGTCCTCCCACCAGGTCGAAACCATGGGGCGCCAGCCGGGGCGGCTGCAATGGCATGCCCAGCCGTTTCGACAGCCACGCCGTCAAATGTTCCTGCTCATCCGCACCGACTTCCACCGGATGCCGCACTTCCGGTAAATACACGGCATGGGCCTGCAAGGCGCGGGCGGCCAACGCCGGCCCGGGTGAGGCTGCGCGCAGTTGCTGTTCGGCCAGGTAGGCGTGGGCGACCCAGCCCAGCGCCGCGCTCGAGACCATCAGCGCCACGCTGGCGGCATAGCGGCGCATCGGCCACAGCCAGCGCGACAGGATGCGAGTGCGCAACATCGCGCGCGGGATGGTTTCATCGAGGACCGGGCCGTACAGCGCGTGCAGCGCGATGTTTTGCTGGCGGTAGGCGCGCAGCCGCTCGCCTTCCTGCGGATGGTTTTTCAGGTACGACGTAATGTCGGATTGCCGTCCCGGCTCCAGTTTGCCATCGACCCACGCCTGCAAATCGACTTCCGTGACGGGGTTCATTTGACCACCTTCAGCGGCGAGGCTGGCGCTTGGCCCAACATGGTCAGGCGCAGCCGTTCACGGGCCCGCGACAGGCGTGACAGCACGGTACCGAGGGGGATTTGCAGGATTTCCGCGACTTCGTCGTAACGCATTTCTTCCAGCGCCACCAGGAGCAGGACTGCGCGCTGTTCGGGCGGCAATTGCTGCAATGCGGCTTGCATGTCGCGCATGTCCAGCCGCTCTGGCGCGGGCGGCGAGGGGGGGACGATGGGGCCGTGGCGCTGCCGCTCTGTATACAATCCGTGCAGGATACTGAACAGCCAGGGCCGCATCTCGCTGCCGCGCCGCCACGTCGACAGCCGGTGCCAGCCGCGCTCCATGGTGTCTTGCACCAGTTCGTCGGCGGCGGTCCGGTCGCCCACCAGCGCCCGCGCATAGCGGCGCAGGCGGGGGATGCAGGCTACCAGGCTGTTGCTGTCATCGGGCATGGCGTTTCCTTCCAAAGACCGTGGGCGCGTGTAGTCACAGTATGCCATTGCTTGTCCGAAAGCTGCGGCCAGTCGGTAACGTGCGCGTGTACATTACGAGCATAAGATAAACATCCTGAAAGCGGCGCTTCCATTCCTGAGGAGAACCGTATGAAACCATTGAAAATCGCGGTGGCGATCGCCGCGTTGCTGGGGGCTGTCACGGCCCAGGCGCAAGCGCTCGACAAAGCCGACCAGGCAATGCTGAAACAGCTGGCGCAAGCCAATATCGCTGAGATTGAGGCGGGCCGGATCGCCCTGGACAAGTCGCAAAACAGTGAAGTCAAGGCCTTTGCCCAGCAAATGATCGATGACCACAGCACGGGGCTGCGGGCGGTGTTGGCGGTGGCGCAAAGCAAGGGGGTGGTGTTGCCGACCGAGCCGGATGCGAAACACAAGGCGATGGGGAAAAAGCTGCAGCGCCTGTCGGGCGATGCGTTTGACCGCGAATATGCGGCACAGGCCGGCATCAATGACCACCGTGCTACCCACGCCTATGTGCAAAAAGTGCAGTCCGACGCCAAGGATGCCGATGTCAGGGCGCTGGCCGCCAAACTGGAGCCGACCGTTGCGCGGCACTTGAGCCACGTGGAAACACTGAGCGCCAGCCTGGAAGGCGTGAGCCCCCGCACGGCCGGCACGCCGCCACCGGTGGGGACCTCCGCCGATACCGTCACGAGCACGGGCGCCTCGGGCGCTGCCGGCAATACCGGCGCCGGCCGCTCGCACAGCCCGGAAGCCAGTGCCGCCAGCAAGACGCCCGCCAAGCCGGCCAAGCCCAAGGCCGACAAGACCAGCGGCAATACCGACCACCCGGACAACCCGGCCAACAAGGATATCCATCCGCCGCTGAAACAGTGAACGACAGTGAAACAACCGTGATACGTTGACATGGTGAAACTGGGCGGTATTGCCCGGCGTTGATGCAGCATGGCGGCGGCATCGGTAAAATGGCGCCCCATGCTTGCCATTCTTGCCGTTACCTTTCCCTTTTTCGCGCTCGTGCTGTGCGGCTATCTCGCCGTACGGCGCGGCATGCTGCCCCTGGTTGCCATTCCAGGCCTGAATACCTTCGTGCTGTATTTCGCCTTGCCGTGCATGCTGTACCGCTTTGGCGCCACCACGCCGATCGCGCAATTGCTGGATCCGGGAGTGTTCACGGTCTACCTGCTGTGCGCGCTGCTGATGGTGGGCATCACGATGGCGGCCACATTAAGCCACCGCATCGACTGGAACAATGCCGCGTTTGGCGCGCTGGTGTCGGCTTTCCCGAACAATGGCTTCATGGGCGTGCCGCTGCTGCTGGCGCTGATCGGTCCCCGCTCTTCCGGGCCGGTCATCATGTCCATCGTGATCGACATGGTGATCACCGCGTCGCTGTGCATTGCGTTGTCGCGCGTGGGCAGCGGCAGCGGACGGGCCGCGGTCGTGAATGCGCTCAAGGGCGTACTCGGCAATCCCCTGCCGTGGGCCATTGCACTGGGGGCGCTGACCCAGGTGTCCGGCCTGGCGTTGCCGGAACCGGTGGACAAAACCATAGCCTTGCTGGCCGATGCGGCGTCGCCGGTGGCCTTGTTTACCATCGGTGCGGTGCTGGCCCGCTCGCAAATGAATACCGCCGATGCCACGCCGCTGCGCGACTATGTGCCGGTGGCGCTGAAAAAACTCGCGCTGCATCCCTTGCTGATGTGGTGTATCGGCCACGGAGCGCTGCGGCTCGGCTTGCCCCTTGATCCGGCCGCGCTCGATGTCATCATCCTGGTCGCCTGCCTGCCCAGCGCCAGCAATGTCGCCATGCTGGCGGAGCGCTATGGCGCCAACACGGGGCGAATTGCCCGCATCATCCTGGTCTCGACCGCCCTGTCATTTTTAACATTTTCCGGCGTCGTCGCAGTGTTGCGCTGAACTTGTGGAATAATGCGACATTCCGGATAGTGCACTGCGGCAATATCCGCGATTCGCCTTATCCTTGCAAGGACTTAATTAATTGGAAATGTTCGCGCCCGATGACGTGCTGGCGCAATGGGAAGCGCAGTTGCCTGAATCACAAGGTGACGCCCGCCTGTTGCTGCTGGCCGAACTCGCCTGGCATTGTCGCCAGCGCGATGTCGCGCGCGCACGCCTGCTGGCGCAGGAGGCGGCCACGCTGGCGTCCTCGCTGACCGGCGACGAAGGTAAGCTTGCGGCAGCCCTGCTGGCGGCGCGCTTCACGCTGATTGAAGCGGAAGCGCAATGGCTTGCCGGCAAGCTGGAAGTGGGCGAAGCGCTGGCGCAGCAGGCGCTGCTGGCGTTCGACCGCGAAGGCAATGCGCTCGGTTGCGCCGATGCGCACTGGCTGCTGGCGTGGATTGCCAACGACCGTGGCGATTGCGAGGCCAGCAACAGTGAACTGGCGATCGCGTCGGCCGATGCGCGCGCCGCCGGCGACACCATCCGCGCCGACATCATCGACGCGGCGGCCGCGATTTTCTGCGTCTTCCACAATTTGCAGGAAGCCAATGCGCGCTGGGGCCAGCGCTTCACGGACGATGACAACGCCCACCCGGCCGTGGCGGGCTGGGTGCGCGATTACGCCGGCATCACGGCCTTCCAGGGGGCGGACTTCGGGCGCGCCGTGGCGCTCTTGATGCTGTCGTTTGAAGCGGCCATGGCAACCGGCCAGGTGCGCCGCGCGATCACTATCGCCACCAATATCGGCAATGGCTTCACCAGCCTGAATGCGCATGACGCGGCGCTGGAATGGATGCAGCGCGCGCTGGAACTGGCCCGCCCGACCGGCTGGCCCATGTGTGTCGGCCTGTGCCTGATGCAAACCTCGGAAACCCTGCGCCACCTGGGGCAGGGCGCGGCGGCGCGCGAACTGCTGCATGAAGCGTTATTGGCGCTGGCGCCGCTGGCCGCATCGCGCGCCTATGCGGTGGCGCTGGAATACCAGGGTGACCTGGCGCTGGACCTGGGGGATGCGCAACTGGCGCTGGACAGTTTCCAGCAATTGCAGCTGCGCGGCGACCAGCTGGGCCAGAGCGATTTCAAGAGCAGCGCCCGGCGCGGCCAGGCGCACGCGCTGTCGCAGATGGACCGGCCGCACGATGCGCTGGCCGTGGCGCTGTCCGCGCTGGACATGGCGCGCGGCACGGGCGACGTCGGCAACCAGATCGCGGCATTGCGCGTGCTGGCGCAAATCCATGTGGACCATGGCCACGCCTTGCCGGCGCCGCAGGACATGGCCGCACCCAATGCGGTGCTGCATTACCTCGAAGCCGCGATGGACCTGGCGTCGACCCTGGAAGGCTTCCCGGTGCCGGCCGCCTTGCTCGATGCGGCGGCCCGCGAATACGCGGCCACCGGCGACTACCGCAAGGCGTATGAAATTGCACTGCAGGCGAACGCCGTGCGCGACCAGACGCACAGCCAGGAAGCCACCAGCCGCGCCGTCGCCATGCAAGTGCAATACCGCACCGAGCGGACCCAGACCGAAGGCGAACATCACCGCCAGCTGGCCGCGTCGGAAGCGCAGCGCGTGCAGGTGCTGCAACGCACCAACGCCACCTTGGCGCACCTGTCGGCGATCGGCCAGGAAATCACGGCGCACCTCGATGCGGCCGCGGTGTACCGCGTGCTGGATCGCTATGTGCATGGGTTGCTGGACGCCACGCACTTTTCGATTTTCCTGCTGCAGCCGGGCGGCGAATCGCTGTGCTGCGCCTTCGGCAAGGAAGCCGGGCAAGACTTGCCGCCGACCTGTTACGCGTTGTCGGACCCGCACGCGAATTCCGCCCGCTGCATCCGCGAGCGGCGTGAAATCCTGATCGAACTCGATGACGATGACGCCACGCCCAACCTGATTCCCGGCACCTTGCCGACCCTGAGCCTGCTGTTTGCGCCGCTGTGCGTGGGCGACCGCATGCTGGGTGCGATGACGGTGCAGTCGCTGCGCGCCCGTGCTTACGGCGAACGGGAACGGCTGGTATTTTCCACCCTGTGCGCGTATGGCGCCATTGCGCTCGATAACGCCAGCGCTTACCGCGAAGTGGCCGCCACCCGTGCCCAGCTGATGGACAAGAACATCGAGCTGGAACGGGCCTATCACACGCTGGAAGAAGTCAGCCTGACCGACCAGTTGACGGGCTTGCGCAACCGCCGCTTCTTCCTGCAGCACGTGGATGCGGACGTGGCGATGGCGCTGCGCCGCCACGAACAGCTCAGGGAAATCAAGGACATCAAGGAAAACAAGGACCTGGTGTTCTTCATGGTCGATCTCGACCACTTCAAGGAAGTCAACGACCGCTACGGCCACGCGGCCGGCGACGCGGTGCTGGTGCAAATGCAGGAGCGCTTGCGTGAAGTGTTCCGGGAAACGGATTACCTGGTGCGCTGGGGCGGTGAAGAATTCCTGGTGTTGGCGCGCGCCACGGACCGTGAAGAAGCCAAGGTGGTGGCCGAACGCATCCGCCGCGCCGTCGCGCACCGCGACTTCACACTGCCCGATGGCACCACCTTGGCGAAGACCTGCTCGATCGGCTACGCCTGCTTCCCGTTCCTGCCCTCGCAACCGCGCCTGCTGACGTGGAGCCAGGTGGTAGAACTGGCCGACATGGGCTTGTACATCGCCAAGAATTCCGGCCGCAATGCGTGGGCGGCGCTGTATTGCACCGAGACCACCCAGGCCGACGGGCTGTTCCGGCGCATGATGCAGCAGCTGGAGCAGACCGTGGCCAGCGGCGAAGTGCGGGTGGTCACGAACCTGGTGCATCCGCCGATGCTGCGCGGCGAGCGGCGGCGGGTGGGATTGTCCAGCGACCTGGCGTAGCGCGTTGAGGCGTGCCTACGCCACCGGCGCTTCCACCACCACTTCCGCCTTCAGCGAATTGGCGATATAGCACTTGTCATGGGCTTCATGGTGGATCGCCGCCAGTTCTTCCTCGTCCGGCCAGCCGGCGCCGGCAAACACGATGGCCGGCCGCAGGGTGATGCTGGTCATGGCCAGCTTGCCCTCGGCATTCTTTTCCAGCAGGCCCACCGCGTGGTCGCTGTAGCTTTCCACCACGTGCCCCCGCCTGGCGGCAATCGACAGGAAGAACAGCATGTGGCAGCTCGAGGTGGCCGCCACCAGTGCTTCTTCGGGATCGACATTGTCGGCGTTCGACATCGGCAGCGGCACCGACAGCGGCGATGACGAGGCTGGCACGCGCAGGCCGCCGTCGAAAATCCACTCGTGCGCGCGGCTGTAGCGCTGGTCCAGGAACGGTTGATCGTTGCGCCGCCATTCCAGTTTGGCTTCGAATTGCATGACTGTCCTCTCAGGTGATTGTGCCGACATCTTAATGTAGACTTCTGCCTCTTGCCGCACATTCCCGACCACCATGACCAAGCACCTTCACCGCTGCAGCTGGGCCAACCCCAACAATCCGCGCTATATCGCGTACCACGACGAAGAGTGGGGCCTGCCGTGCCACGATGAATTGCGCCTGTTTGAAATGCTGAACCTGGAAGGCGCGCAGGCGGGGCTCAGCTGGGAAACCGTGCTGAACAAGCGTGACAGTTACCGCGCCGCGTTCGACCACTGGGATGCGGAAAAAATTGCCGCCTATGGTCCGGACAAGGTGGCGCAATTGCTGGCCAATCCCGGCATCATCCGCAACAAGCTGAAAGTCGCGGCGGCGATTGCCAATGCGCAGGCCTACCTACGCCTGCGCGCCGAAGGTTCCAGCCTCGACCAGTATTTGTGGGCGTGGGTGGGCGGCAAGCCCATCGTCAACCACATCGCGCGCCAGGAAGACCGCATGGCGAAAACCGCGCTGTCGGACCAGATTTCCAAGGACCTCGGCAAGCGCGGTTTCAAGTTCGTCGGCTCCACCATTATCTATGCGTACATGCAGGGTGTCGGCATGGTCAATGACCACGACACCGCGTGCTTCCGCCATGCCGCATGCCAGCGGTAACGCCGCCAATGACGCCATCGCCTGACACCCGGTTTGTGTTGCTGGCCACCGCGTTTGGCGCGGGTGAGCATGTTGCGCAGGTGCTCGATGCGTGGCGGCGGCGCGCGCCTTCGCCGGTGACCGCGCCACTGGTGGAAACCCCGGCGCAGGGGCCGCGTGCGCAACCGTGGGACACCGCCACCGCCCTGCATTACATTGCCGTGCTGCCCGCGCTGCCGGCCGCGGCGGCACTGGCGGTGGACGAATTGCGCGCGCAGTGGCCAGCCAATGTACCGGGCTTCCATCGCCTGACGCTCGATAACGGCAACGTGACGCTGGATTTGCTGGTGGGGGAAGCGGAACAGTGCCTGCAGCAATTGCAGGCGCGGGTCGATGCGCTGTATTGTCCGCAATCGCCACTGCGCGCCGGCATCGACTTGCGCACGCTGGCGAAGCTGGCGCTGCCGGGCGCGCAACTGGCCATGCTGGGCGCCGATGACGCTGTGCTGAAAGCGCTGCGCCCGGCGGGCTTTACGCTGCAGGCATCTGGGCAGGGCTCTGACATTGCCGCCTGCCCGTGGCTCGATGCCGGCAACGCCATTGTCGCGGCATTCACCAGCCGCAAGCCGCAACCACCCCGCGCACCCGCGCCGGACCGCCGCGCCATCGTGATTGGCGCGGGCATGGCCGGCGCGGCGATCTGCGAGCGGCTGGCGGCGCGGGGCTGGGACCTGACACTGATCGAACGGCATGCCTTGCCAGCGCAGGAAGCTTCCGGCAACCGCTCCGGCATCTTCATGCCGCTGCTGTCGCGTGACGACAATATCCCGACCAGGCTGGCCCGTGCCGCTTACCTGTATGCGCAGCGGTGCTGGCAGGCGCTGGGCGGGCTGCATGCGGATGCGCCGGTGGGCGCGGACGTGAACGGGCCGATTGCCGGTCACCAGTGCGGCGTGCTGCAACTGGCGCGCGATGCGGAACATGCGGATTTACAACGGGAAGTTGTGAATGCGTGGCGCTATCCGGAAACCTTTGTGCGCTGGGTCGGGGCGCAGGAAGCGGGCGGCCTGCTGGGCATACCGGTGCCGGAGGGCGGCTGGTTGTTCCCGCAGGGCGGCTGGGCCAATCCCGGTTCGATTTGCCGCGCCATGCTCGGCGCGTGCGGCGCGCGGCTGACGCGCATTTACCATGCGCAAGCCATCACCTTGCGGCGCTTCGGCGGGCAATGGCAAGTGCTGGACGCGGGCGGCAACGTGCTGGCGCAGGCGCCCAATGTGGTGCTTGCCAACAGCGCCGGGGCGCGGACGCTGGTGCAGACTGCGGAATTGCCGTTGTATACGATGCGGGGCCAGGTGACGCATCTCGACGCACAGGCATGCCCGGCGTTGCCGCTGGTCGTGTGCCGCGAAGCGTATATCACGCCGGCCGTGCACGGGATTGTCAGTGCCGGCGCCACTTACGATACGGATACGGATACCGCCTTGCGGGCCGAAAGCCAGCAGGAAAACCTGGCGCGTGCGGCGGAAATCCTGCCGGGCGCACTGGATCGGTTGGTGGACGGGGCGCCGCTGGCAGGGCGGGTCGGGTTCCGCTGCATGGCGCCGGACAGGTTGCCGCTGGTTGGCGCATTGCCCGATTACAGCGCGGTGGCCGGCAAAATCGAGCGCCTGCGCGATGTGCCGCGCCACCCCGGCCTGTATGGCGTGCTGGCCTACGCCTCGCGCGGCTTGATCTGGGCGCCGCTGGCGGCGGAAATCCTGGCGGCGCAACTGGAAAACGAACCGCTGCCGCTGGAAGCCACCTTGGCCGCCGCGCTGGACCCGGGACGGTTTTTGTTGAAAGCCCAGAGAAAAAGTTGATGTCCAGGACATTGGCTGTAGCATCCCGGCATCACTGGAATCCGCTCAGTTTCCCGCACTCGGTATAATGCCTGATCAGTATTGACAGGCCCCGGAGCGTAATGAATGGAAGATCAAGCGGACGACCACGAAGGTGCACCTGAGCTGTTCCTGTTCCTGGCATCCACCGCGCACGACATGAAAAATTCGATCAGCGTCCTTTCCGGTACGCTGGAGGGATTGTTGGGCAGCGCCGATGACAAGGACCTCAACCACCCTGCTTATCCGCAACTGGCGCAAATGTTGTACCAGACCAAGCGCCTCAATGACAACCTGATCCAGCTACTGGCGCTCTACAAGCAAGTCGGCAAACCGGAATACCCGTTCGACCCGCGGCCCCAGCATATTGGCGAACTGGTGCAACAAGTCGCTTCGCAAGCGAAAGTCTTGCTGGCATCCAAGAAAATCATCTTGCAAGCCGATTTCCCCCAGGACATGGTGTGGACCTTTGATGAAGACCTCATCATTGGCATGTTGACGCAAGCCATCAACAATGCGGTGCGCTATACGCACGACACGATACGGATTGCTGTGGCGGAAAAGGACGGGTTCCTGGAAATCCGCGTGGAAGACAATGGCGCCGGGTTCCCGCAATCGATGATCGATGCCGGGGTATCCGCCATGAGCGGCAATACCGCCGGCGTGAATTTCATGACCAATAGCAGTGGCCTGGGCCTGTATTTCGCCAGCGAAGTGGCGAAGATGCACAAATACCGGCAGCGTAACGGCAGCATTTACCTGGAAAACGGCGGGGTGCTGGGCGGCGGTGTCTTTGTGGTGAGATTGCCGTGAACCATGCCCTGACCAATGCGCTGCACCCGGCCGCCGTGGCCGCTGCGGCGGCCAATATCGACTGGACGGAAAAGCGCTACCTGATCGTCGATGATTTTGTCGGCATCCGCCAGTTGCTGCGCGAAACCCTGCGCAACCTGGGCGCCAAGCACTTCGACCAAGCCGCCAGCGGCGGCGAAGCCATGACGATGCTGACCAAGACCCACTATGACGTGGTGCTGTGCGACTACAACCTGGGCGATGGCAAGAATGGCCAGCAAGTGCTGGAGGAATGCCGCATCCGCAACCTGCTGACGCCGTCCAGCGTGTTCCTGATGGTATCGGCGGAAAAAAGCGTGGAATCCGTGATGGGCGCCGCCGAGCAGCAGCCCGATGCCTACATCATCAAGCCGATCACGGAAGGCGTGCTGCTGACGCGCCTGAACCGTGTATGGCAAAAAAAGCAGATCTTCCGTGAAATCGACCAGGCCTTCGTGGAAAAGGATTATCTGCGCGCCGCCAAGCTGTGCGACGAGCAGATTGCCGTGCACAAGCTGCACGAAATCGATTTGCTGCGCATGAAGGCCACCCTGTTGCTCAAAGCAGGCGAGCCGGAAAAAGCGCGCGCCGTCTATGAACAGGTGCTGGACGACCGCGATTACAACTGGGCCCGCACCGGCCTGGCGAAAATCCGCATGAACAATGGCGACCACGAAGCGGCGCGCCAGATGTTCCAGGGCGTGATCGCGGAAAACCGCTTTTATATCGATGCGTACGACCAGCTGGCCACGGCGTATCAATACATGGGCAAGATGGAAGAGTCGTGCGACGTGCTGGAAAAAGCCGCCAAGCTGTCGCCGAATTCCGTGGTGCGCCAGCGCCGCCTGGGCCTGGCCGCCCTCAAGCTGAACAATATCCCGCTGGCCGAGCGCGCCTTCCGCAAATGCATCGCGATCGGCGAATACTCCATCATGAAGACGGTGGATGCCTACTTTGGCCTGGCGCGGATCTGCGGCCAGAAAAATGACGCCAAGGAAGCGCTGCAAGTGCTGGCGATGGCGCAGCGCGAATTCACGGGCGAGCTGGTGCAACTGCGCGCCAAGATTACCGAAGGACTGGTCTACCACGAGAGCGGCGATTATCGCCGCGCCCGGAAAACCGGCGATGAACTCGAGGAAATGCTGAACGACGATCCCGAGCGCCCGGATACGCCGACCTGCATGGAACTGGCAACGTTGCTGTTTGCGGTCGGCGTCAAGGATGCGCCGGTGGACTTGCTGTGCTACGTGATTAAAAACAACCACGACAACATGGTGTTGCTGGACGAAGTCCAAGACATCTTCGAGAAAGCCCGCATGGGTGAAGAAGGCGCCGAGTTGATCAAGTCGGCCCGCAAGGAAGCGGCCGACATGATGAACAAGGGCGTGCTGCTATGGAAGACCGGCAAGCTGAGCGAAGCCGTGGCGTGGATGCGGACGGCGCGCGAAGCGCTGCCGAACAATATGCGTATCCTGTTCAACTCGGCCCAGATCCTGATCTCGCACATGCAGCAGAACGGCTACAACCGTGACTTGATGGATGAGGCAAACGGCGTGCTGATGCATGTCGATCACATCGCTCCCGGCCAGCAGCGTTTTGCCCAGTTGATCGAACAACTGGCGCTGCTGATGCCCCGCAAAGATCCGCCGCCGATTGAAAACTTCGGCTTTGACGAGGAAGGCGGGGAGTAAGCCTGGCCTGGCTGTACTGATATGTGGATGTCCGGCCTGAAGGCCCGGCACCCATGTTATCCAAAATAAGGAGGCAGACATGCGCGATATCGCCAAGGAAGTGTACGGCAAGATGAAAATCGGTGCGGCGGCGTGGATACGGCCGGTCAGCGCCAAAGGCGACACCATCGAATCATTCCAGTCCGCGCATGACAGCGCGAAACTGCTGGCCGATGACGGCTTGATTCAAATCGTGAAGGTGCAACGGCAGGAAGGCGGGTTGATCGAGGCGATCAGGATTCAGCGGCTGGCGTGACCGGCGGCGCGGTACGCTGACCGGCACACGGGGCTGGTACTCGTAGGGCGGTTTTCGCCGGAGGCGAAAGCCGCCGTGCATGCGTGGCCACCAGTGCTGGCAGTACCGATTTGCACGCATGGTGGCTTCCGCCAAGGCTCGGCGCCCCCGGCGGAAACCACCCTACGCACTCACCGTTGCGGATTACTTCGAGGCGGGTTTGGCTGCTTTCTTGGCGGCGGGTTTACGCGCCGTCTTCTTGACCGGTTCGCCTTCTTTCGCCGCTGCCACCGGTGCGCTGGATTTTGCCGCCTGTGCCGCCGCAGCAGCCTTGCTGATCGGCTTGGTGGCCGCCTGCGTCGCCGCCTGGGCAAACTTGGTGGCCGCTTCCGTGGCGCGGGCTGCCGCGCCGGTGACGGCTTCGGCCGACATGGCGCCCGTCACCGCCTGCTTGAACTGTTCCTGCAGCAAATTCCACCAGACCGATGGATTGGCCAGGCCGGCTGCCGCCATCGCATCGTTGGCGTTGGCCGCTGCTGGCGATGCGTTGGCGCTGGCGTCCGGCGCCGTGCTGGAAGCCGGTGCGGGGGCGGCAGGGGCGGCAGGGGCGGGGGCGGCCGGCGCGGCGGCGGGCGGATCCGGCCAGGTCGAAGGCTTGGCTTCCGCCTTGGTTTCTTTGGGCGCGGGCCCCGGCGCGGCGGGCTGCAGCGCATCCGCCGCATGCTGGAAGAACGCGGACGCGTAAGGAATCGATTCAAACAGGGACTTGGTGTCTTTTTCGCCCGGCTGCTGCACGGCGGTGGCCAGCGATTTGCCCATCGACTTCAACGTGGCGATGGTGTTGCGTTGCACTTCCAGCGCCTGGATGCTGCCGCGAACCATGCTGGAGTTCAGGTTCAGCCAGGCTTCCACGGCTTTCAGATCATTGATTTTTTTGTCCAGTTCATCAACCGACAAGGTGGGCGCGGTAATGCCGGGCATCACGCCCATGCTGCCCCACAGGTTCTTCACGAAATCCAGCGTATCCGTCATAACAGCAGCGCCCGGAATGTTGGGCATTTGCGGTAAAGCCATAGCGAACCTCCTCTCGAACAGGTGAGCTAGCGTAGCAGATAACGTGCCCTGCTCATAGCTATAGCGGACGCGATATGTCATTTTCGACTTTGCATGCGCTTTTAAATTCGTTTTAGCGGAGCGTCGACTTCGATAAATTGGTGGCCATAGACAGCAATCACGAAAGGACACCGCCATGGGTACCGCACCGAATTTCGCGCCAGCCGCCGCTGCGCAAGGTAATCACTTGAACGCCACCGATCCCGCTTTGCAGCAGGCCCGCGCGGATGCGCGGGCGGCCGGTTTGCCCTATGCGGGATCGGTCTCGCCGCAGGATGCGTGGCGCCTGGTGCAAGCCGGTGACGTGGTGCTGGTCGATGTGCGCAGCAATGAGGAGCGCGTCTTCGTGGGGCGTGTGCCGCAAGCGCTGCATGTGGCGTGGGCCACCGGCACGGCGCTGACGCGCAACCCCCGCTTCGCCCGTGAACTGGAAGCCAAAGCCGGCGGCAAGGAAGCCGTGCTGCTGCTGCTGTGCCGCAGCGGATTCCGTTCGGCCGCGGCGGCGGAAGCCGCCACCAAGGCAGGCTTTACCAGCGTATTCAATGTGGAGCAGGGCTTCGAGGGCGACCTCGATGATGCGGGCCAGCGCGGTCACCGGGGCGGCTGGCGCTGGCACGGCCTGCCATGGGTACAGGATTAAGGGCGCTGCGATGAATGACCGTGTATTGGATGCCGTGGCGTCCGCCATTCCCGCCGCCGTCCTTGGCAATACGCCGCACTGGGAACTGGGGCCGATAGTCGATGAATTGCGCCAGGTGCGCACCGTATGGCGCCAGGCGCGCCTGCGCAACCATGAATGCGGCGGCCGTGAATTCCCGTCGCGCCAGCGTTTGCGCGACGTGCTGCAACTGCTGTGCGCCGCGCTGTTCCCGATGCGCCTGGGCCCGGCGGACCTGCGCCAGGAAAGCGAAGACTTCTTTGTCGGCCACACGCTCGATACCGCGCTGACCGGGTTGCACGAACAGATCCGCCGCGAACTGGCCTATAACGCGCGCCACGATGCGCCGCGCAAGGCCGGCGTCACCGAACAGCGCGCCTATGACATCGTGCAGCGCTTTGCGCGCAGCCTGCCGGCCATCCGCGCGCTGCTCGACACCGACGTGGAAGCGGCCTATCACGGCGACCCCGCCGCGCTCAGTGTCGATGAAGTGCTGCTGTGCTATCCGGGCATCCTGGCCATCATCCACCACCGCCTGGCGCACACGCTGTACGCACTGGGTTCGCCGCTGGTGGCGCGCATCATTGCGGAACTGGCGCACTCGGACACCGGCATCGATATCCATCCGGGCGCCAGCATCGGCGGCAGTTTCTTTATCGATCATGGCACCGGCGTGGTGATTGGCGAGACCGCCATCATTGGTGAGCGGGTACGCATATACCAGGCCGTTACCCTGGGCGCGAAGCGCTTCCCGACCGACGATACCGGGGCATTGCAAAAAGGATTGCCGCGCCATCCGGTGGTGGAGGATGACGTCGTGATCTATGCCGGCGCCACCATCCTGGGGCGGGTCACGATCGGCAAAGGCTCCGTGATTGGCGGCAATGTGTGGCTGACGCGCGGCGTTCCGGCCGGCAGCACCATCACGCAGGCCGATGCACAACCCGAAGGCGGCCCCGCCGCCAGTCTGTGAGGCCGCCATGTTGACACGTGAATTTGGACTGGCGATCCGCCGCCTGCGCGAAGCGCGCGGCTGGTCGCAGGAGCGGCTGGCGGAAGCGGCCGACATGAACCGGTCATACATCGGTGAAGTCGAACGGGGGGCGGCGATTCCGTCGCTGATCACCATCGACAAGCTGGCCGCTGCATTGGGCACGTCGGCGTCCGGTGTGCTGGCGCATTGCGAACTGGCGCTGGCCGAGCTGAATTGAGGCAGTGCGTGAAGGGTTGGTGGCTATAGCATGTTGAAAGGCGGTATGGCTGAGCTGATACTGGTTGCAGTTTCCTCATAACCTTATTCACTCAGCTCATTAGGAGTTCCACATGACTGCCGTACCAGATAGCCAATTGGCGCTTGGCGACAACGCAGCGCGTCAGTTGGCCAACGCGACCAAGACCGTCCCCCAATTATCGACCATCACGCCGCGCTGGCTGGTGCACCTGCTGCAATGGTTGCCGGTGGAAGCCGGTATTTACCGCCTCAACAAGGTCAACAACCCGCGCGATGTGCGCGTCGCCTGTTCCCAGCGCGACGAGTCGGAATTGCCGCAAACCTTCGTGGATTATGACGAACAGCCGCGTGAATACTTCCTCAACGCGGTGTCCACCGTGCTGGACGTGCATACCCGCGTGTCGGACTTGTACAGCAGCCCGCACGACCAGATCAAGGAACAGCTGCGGCTGACCATTGAGACCATCAAGGAGCGCCAGGAAAGCGAACTGATCAACAATCCGGATTATGGCTTGCTGGCCAACGTCCACGACGATCAGCGCATCTTCCCGCTGACCGGCGCGCCGACGCCGGACGACATGGATGAATTGCTGACCAAGGTGTGGAAAGAACCGGGCTTCTTCCTCGCCCACCCGCTGGCCATTGCCGCCTTTGGCCGCGAATGCACACGCCGTGGCGTGCCGCCGCCCACCGTCAGCCTGTTTGGTTCCCAGTTCCTGACGTGGCGCGGTGTACCGCTGGTGCCGTCCGACAAATTGCCGATCGAAGATGGCAAAACCAAGATCCTGCTGCTGCGCGTGGGGGAACAGCGCCAGGGCGTGGTCGGCCTGTTCCAGCCGGGCCTCGCGGGTGAACAAAGCCCGGGCCTGTCGGTACGCTTCATGGGCATCAACCGCAATGCGATTTCGTCTTACCTGATTTCACTGTATTGCTCGCTGGCCGTGCTGACGGACGATGCGGTGGCGGTACTGGATGATGTGGAGATCGGTAAATACCATGACTATCCAGACACCTACAAATAATCACGCGCCGGCGCATGTGCCTGATGAGGCGCTGCTGAACCGCCTGGCCGGCGAGCTGTTTGCGCAGTGGCCGGGTGCGGCCGGCGTCGCGGCCGGGTTGCTGGGCGCGCAGGCGCCTGCGGCAATGGCGCCAGTGATTGCACCGGCAGGCGCCTTCACGCACGGCGCGCCGCACACCGGTGGCGCTGCACCCGCCATCGTGCCGTCGCCCTCCGGCGCGGCGCCCGCACAGTCGACACAGCCGGCACCGGCGTCGCCGCCGTATGCTGCGGCACTGCCACTGGTGGACCGTCCAGCATTGCCTGCCGCCGCGCCATCGTCGCCGTTTTACTTTATCGGCGAAGCCAGCCACCAGCCGCTGTCGCGCGCCAGCGGCCTCGATGCGCTGGCGCGGCAAGCCACGCGCGCCGATGACCGTGTCACGGCGCAGGCGTTTGGTTTGCCGGGGGCGGACGATTTGCGGCGCCTGCTGAGCGGTGGCCGTTCCTTTGCCGAGCCGGCGCCGGCGATCGAGCCGGCAATCCACGCGGCGGCGCCCGCGTATTATTTTGAGCAGCACCGCGCAGCGCCGCCACAGCAGCGCCCGCAGTGGCAAGGCCATCCCGGGTTTGACGTCCATGCGGTGCGGCGCGATTTTCCGATCCTGGCGGAGCGCGTCAACGGCAAGCCGCTGGCCTGGTTCGACAATGCGGCCACCACGCACAAGCCGCAAGCCGTGATCGACCGCTTGTCGTATTTCTATGCGCACGAGAATTCGAACATCCACCGTGCCGCCCACGAACTGGCGGCGCGCGCCACCGATGCCTATGAAGGCGCGCGCAGCAAGGTGGCGCGTTTCCTCGGCGCGGCCAGCCCGGATGAAATCATTTTCGTGCGGGGCGCGACGGAAGCCATCAACCTGGTGGCGCAAACCTTTGGCCAGCAATTCATTGGCGCGGGCGATGAAATCATCGTGTCGAACCTGGAGCACCATGCCAACATCGTGCCATGGCAGCAACTGGCGGCGGAAAAGGGCGCGCGCCTGCGCGTGATTCCGGTCGATGACACCGGCCAGGTGCTGCTGGATGAATATGCGAAGCTGCTCAATCCGCGCACGAAACTGGTGGCGGTCACGCACGTGTCGAATGCGCTGGGCACGGTGACGCCGGTGGCGGAAATCGTGGCGATGGCGCATGCCGCCGGGGCGCGTGCGCTGGTCGATGGCGCGCAAGCCGTGTCGCACATGCGGGTGGACGTGCGTGCGCTCGATGCGGACTTTTATGTGTTCTCCGGCCACAAGGTGTTTGGCCCGACCGGGATCGGCGTAGTGTATGGCAAGGCGGACTTGCTGGCGCAATTGCCGCCATGGCAGGGCGGCGGCAACATGATTGCCGACGTCACGTTCGAGCGCACCGTGTACCACGCGCCGCCGACCCGCTTTGAAGCCGGCACCGGCAATATCGCCGATGCGGTGGGACTGGGGGCCGCGCTGGATTACCTCGAAAGCCTGGGACTGGACAAGGTGGCGTATTACGAAGGCGCGTTGCTCGAGTATGCGACGGAGCACTTGAAGGTCATCCCCGGTGTGCGCCTGATCGGCACGGCGCGTGACAAAGCCAGCGTGGCGTCGTTCGTGCTGGCTGGTTACCAGACCGGGGAAGTGGGCAAGGCGCTGAACCAGGAAGGCATCGCCGTGCGCACCGGCCACCATTGCGCGCAACCGATTTTGCGCCGCTTCGGGGTGGAGGCCACGGTGCGGCCATCGTTCGCGTTTTACAACACGTGCGAGGAAATCGACCGCATGATCGCCGTGGTGCGCCGCCTGGCTGGCGCGCGCCGCTGACCGGCACGTTCCCGCCCGTCTCCCTGCCGTGTCAGCGGCAGGGAGGCTTCCCGCGTTAAACTAGCGCCATGACGCTAGTTGCTTCCCTTTCTCGCCGCCGCCGTGTGTTCGCCTTATGCGCGGCCACTGTCGCTTTGCATTTTGTCACCATCGACTGGATCGGCTCCCGGCTGGGGGCGCAGCCTGCCACGTCACTGAAACCGTCGGTGGCGACGGTGCGCCTGCAATTGCCGAAGCAACCAGCCAGCGGCACGCAGCCGCCGGCTATCGCACCGGATACTGCGCCGGATCGCGCGCCGGAGCAGCCGGCCGCTCCTCCCCGTAAAGCAAAACCATTGCCATTGCCGCAACCGGATGCCAGCGCCGTGCTGGCGCCGGACAGCAGCGCCTTGTCCGATCCGCTGGCCGGTGTGGAGCAGGCGGTGGCGGCGATGCCGGCGCCGCAGGTTGTACCGAAAATCGACCCACAACCCGTGCAGGAACCGTCACCAGCGGTGGTGCAGGCCGAAGCGGGCAACAAGGAACAGCAAGGCACCTCGCTCGAGCAAGCCAGCACGCGGCGGTATAAAGTCGACATCCCGCCCTCGGCCACTTTTGAGCTGGAACTGGCGCGCACCGATGCGAACGGTTCCACCTGGAGCGGCTCCGGCAAGATGGTGTGGCAGACCGATGGCAGCACTTACAAGACCAGTGTCGAAGTGGGCTTGTCGGTGCTGGTGGCGCGTGTGAATGTGCTGGAACTGAACAGTGAAGGGGAGATCGACGATGCCGGTGTCGCCCCCCGCAAATTCACGGAAAAACGGCGCGGCCGTTCGATGACGGCCACGCATTTCCAGCGCAATGACGGCCGCATCACTTTTTCCGCCAGCGAGCGCAACTACCCGCTGCTGACCGGTGCGCAAGACCGCGCCACCATTCCCTTCCAGCTGGCCGCGATTGGCCGCGCCAACGTCAACCAATTGGGCGGCGACATCGACATCCTGGTGGGCGACAACCGCGACGCGGCGATTTACCGTTTCCATCTGGTCGGCGAAGAGGAAATCGACACGAAAATGGGCCGTCTCGTCACGTGGCACTTGGCGCGGCCGCCGAAACCGGGAACCTATTCGGCCCGGCTCGATATCTGGCTGGCGCCATCGTTGCAGTGGTTCCCTGTACAAATACGCAATACGGAAGCCAACGGTGCGTTGACGACGCAAACCGTCAGCAAGATTTCTATGAATAACGCGCAAGCGCAATAATGATGAATAAACGAACTTTCCTCGGCGCCGCCCTGATGGCGCTGGTGGCGGCCACACCGTCCTTGCAGGCGGCTGACAGCCACCCGAGTGCCAAGCGCGCCTTCAGCCTGCCGCCGCAGGCGGACCTGGTGTATTCGATCAAGGCGCGCCAGCGCGGCATTGCCATCAATGGCGACGCCACCGTGCAATGGCGTCATGGCGACGGCAAATACAGCTTGCACGCGGTCAGCCATGCGGGTTTGTTTGGCAAGATCCTGGAAAATCACAGCGAGGGCGCGATCGACGACTATGGTCTGGCGCCCGCCACGTTCCAGGAAAAACGCTTCCGCAAGGAGCCGACCAGCGTCACCTTCCACCGCGACAGCAAGACCATCACCTTCAGCAAGGGCGATGAAAGCTATCCGATCAAGGGCGGCGAGCAGGACCGCACCAGCGCGCCATGGCAATTGACGGCCCACGCGCGCAGCGCGCCGGACAAATTCACGGCCGGGTCGCAATGGGCGTACTTTGTCGCCGGCCGGCGCGATGCCGAATCGTGGGTATTCCGTACCGTTGGCCGGGAAACCATACAAACCGGCGCGGGAACCCTGGAAGCCGTGCACTTCGTGAAATCGCCGCCGAAAGGCGACGCCCACCAGCAAGTCGACCTGTGGCTGGCCCCGGGGCTGGACTGGTATCCGGTGCGTATCCTGTTCGTCGATGATGACGGCGATTACGTCGATCAGTTGCTGGAAAAGGTGGTGAGAAAATAGTTGCATCCCCACCATCTTTGCCTTACTTTTCAGCAGCTTAGGTTCCGGAACTGCTATACTGACGCCCCTCCGCGAGCATTGCCTTTGCGGTGTGATAAAAATGGCAACTCCGGATCAGCATGAACGACATATTGGCAAGCGCTGCCCTGGCTTTGGAAGCGGGGACGGCAATAAATCCCTCTGAACAAGAGCAGAACGATGCGCTGCAGGCGCATTTCCAGCCCCATATTGCGGCTGATGAAATCGAACAGGTTTACCACCTGAAGCGCGCGCAGCCGCTGCTGCAAGTGTTCACGGCCCTGTTCCATGGCGGCTTCGAAGGCGTCCTGGTGCGCCTGCTGGTGCTGCGCGAACTGGCGGCCGACACCAGCGTCTCGTCGTTTACCCGGGCCGACATCAACACCCGTCTTGCCTATTTGCTACCGGAAAGCCTGGAAACCGTGCTGATGCGGTTGCGCTCGAACCAGTTGCTGGCATGGGATGCGCAGCAGGGCGTGTACCGCGTGACGCCGATTGCGCGCAACGTACTGGCCGCCCTCGACAGCCTGCTGAACCTCGGCAAGGAAGAAGATGACGCGGAAATGGGCTTCCTGCTGTCGCAGGTGGCCGGCGCCCAGGCGGTGGGCGGTGTGACCGCCGAACAGTTGCAACATTTGCTGGGCCGCCTGGTCGAGCTGACCGAAGAATTCCGCGATGCGATCGCTTCCGGTTCCGAATTCCGTCTGCGCGAATCGCAGGCCAAGTGGCACATGGCGTGCGACTGGGTGGAAAAAGGGTCGGAAATCCTGCGCGCCATCACGTCCGATGAAAACGCGGATGCCGCCACCCACCGCGTGGCGCAGGCGATTGGCCGCGCCCAGAGCGCGCTGCTGAACATGCAGGGCATGTTCTCGCGCGCGCTGAACCAGATCGAGCGCCAGCGCGTGCACCTGGGCCAGTCCGGCCTGTCCACCACGGACATCAAGCGCTGGCTGCTGGAACATGACGATTTGGCGCAACTGGCGATCGGTGCGATCGACCGGCCGGTGGTGCCACTGTTTATTACCCCTGCGGAAATGATCGACGTGGCGGAAACGGAATTGCTGGCCGACCGCGCCGGCATTGTGCAAAACGGCTTGCCGACCGGCGAAGACGCGCCGACCACCATCAACGACAACCCCGTCATGCAGCAAGAGTTGAATGACTGGATCGCGCGCCTGTCCGACTTCGCCGCACTGGGCAATTTCCCCAGCGTGGCCGAGGAAGCGCCGAAATCGGTCCAGGTGCACGAATCCGTGCTGCCGGCCAGCTTCGCGGTGGCGTCGTACCGCGCCTCGCTGCTGCCGCTGCTGGGCGACGCCGCCGAAGCCAACCTGCAAGGCGCCACCGCTGAACTGGCGCGCCTGCCGGTGACGTTCACGCCGACCGATGACATGGTGTACCTCGACGATCCGGAAGTCGCGGGCATGTCGATCGCGACGCTGTCGCTGAATGCACCGATGGTTGCACCGCAAGACACTATGAGCCAGCTGGACCATATGGAAGCGGCGGCCATGAAGATGGCCGCCCTGTCGCAAACCATGGACCTGGCCGTGGGCAAACAAGAGAACCAAGAAGACAATGAGTGACGATTCCCAGATCCTGATTTCGCGCCTGCTGACACACCAGACCCTGCGCCGCGACGACCGCTTGGTCAAGCGCGTGCTGTCGGATGAACTGTTCCGCGCCGAAGTGGACCAGCGCCTGCTGGCCTGCGGCATGCGCCTGCTCGACAACGTATATGCCGACCACGTGACGCTGGCCCTGACGCGTGAAATCGAACCGAAAGTATTCGGCGCCAAGGACGTCTGGCAAAACAATAACTTCGGCCTGGCCCGCGACGGCGTGGCCCTGCTGGTGGTGCTGTGGGCGCAAATCATCTTGCCCAAGCGCGAACGCCAGGAAACCCACCAGCACGCGGACGATGACCAGAACGACATGTTCGGCGTCGACAAGCCGCTGCCGCGCGCGGAAGACACCTCGATCGGCATTCCCTACAAGGCGCTGCTGGCGGACTTCGGCGACAAGCTGGGACGCAAGACGCGCATGGACATGAACCTGGGCATCCTGTCGAAGCTGGGCTTCATCGAGCGCCGTGGCGAAGTGATTTTCGAAGGCCCGCTGCTGGACCTGGTGATGGATACCGACTTGCTGAAAGAGCGCATCGTCAACGGCGCGCTGGCGGACGTGTTCAAGCGCCGCCCGACGCAAGTGGTGCACATCCCGCGCGCGGCGCTGGCGGAAGCGGCTGCTGCCGTCGCGGTTGAGGAAGCCGTCGAGAGCGCGGCTGCGGAGGCGGTGGCCGATGCGGTGGTTGAATCCGTGCTTGAGTCGGTGGTTGATCCGGTAGTTGAGCCGGTAGTTGATCAGGTAGTTGAGCCGGTAATTGCGCCTGTGCGTGATGCGGTGGCTGAGGTGGCGCCGGCTGAGACGGCGGTTGCGGTTGCGGATGCCGCGCCTGCGGTTGACGCAGCGCCAGCGCCTGCTGCCGTGGTGGATGATGCGGCGGCCGACGCTGTCCCGGCCAGCGATGCTGTTGCGGTGGCGGAAGTCCAGCCGGCGGATGAAGCTCAGCTGGTTGCTGACGTCATGCCGGTGTCGGAAGCCCAGCCTGCGGGCGATGCCGAACCAGTGATGGTAGCTGTGCCAGCGGCGGACGCTGCTCCTACGCCGGACGCGGCTCCTGCGGCAGTTGACGCTGCGCCGCCAGCGGCGCCGGCCGCCGAGGCCGCAGCCGAACCGGTTGACGCAGCGCTCGCACCTGCGGTGGAAGCGGCACCGGCCCCCGAGCCGGCCCCCATCGCCAAGCCTGCCAAGGCGCCCCGGGCCCCGAAAGCCTCGAAAGAACAGCAAGACGATGAGCTGCCGCCGGGCGTGAACCCGGCCTGGCCATTCGAACAATTCAAGCGGGACTAAGTAATGTTTCATATTAAATCGCTGGAGCTGGTCCACTGGGATTACTGGCAGCGCATCAAGAATATTCCTCTCGACGCGAAGATCATCACCATCGCGGGCCAGAACGGTTCCGGCAAGACCACCTTGCTGGACGCCATGCGCACCCTGTTCGGCCTCGATTGCTCGATGGGCCGCACCTATAAGCACTATGCGCGCCACTCGGGCCAGCAGACCGCGTGGCTGCGCTCCGTGGTCGATAACAGCCCGGTCGGCCGCCAGTTGTCGAACCGCCCGTTCCGCAGCTCCGGCTTCTTTGCCGAAGATGAAGTGACCCTGTTCTGCCAGGTGCAGAAAAACGGCGGCGACTGGAAGCGCCAGTACCTGATGCGTCCGGGGAATGTGCAGATCGAAGAAGTTACCGACGCCACCGATTGGCTCGGTGTGGAAACGTACCGCAAGCGCCTGGCGGCGGCAGGCTTGTCGCCGGCGATGGCGAAAGTGCTGGCGCTGGAGCAGGGCGAGACGGATAAATTGTGCGAATATGCGCCGCGCCAGTTGCTGGACCTGGTGTTTTCCGTGTTTGGCGACAAGGAAGTGCTGGATGCATACGATGAAGCCAAGCGCCACCAGCGCGACACCGAGCTGGAACTGAAGCGTTTTGAGGCGGAACTGGAAGGCTCGAAGACCAACCTGGAAGGCTTGCGCCTGCGCGTGGCCAATTACCACCAGTGGGAAGATTTAAACAAGGAACGGCGCAACCTGCAGGAAGAAATCCTGCCGAACCTGGAATACCACGAAGCCCGTGAAAAATCCGGCAACACCAGCCGCCAGTTGCGCGAAGCGCGCAAGCCGCTGATGCAGGCCGACCAGCAACTGTCCGACAAGCGCTCGCAACTGGCGATCCAGGTCAAGATGCTGCAGGAAGCGCAGCAGCACGAAACCGTGCTGGAACAGGAATCGACCGCGCTGCAATCGAAACTGGCCGCGCTGAACGCCAAGCTGAAGCCGCTGGACAGCCTGCTGGAACAAAAGGCCCGCCTGCAAAAGCTGGCGGCCGATGCCGGCGCCGATATCGCGGAAGTGTCCGCGCAGCTGGAAACCAAAGAAGCGGAACTGGCCAAGCAAAAGACCGCCCGCGAAGCGGTCACCGCGCGCATCGCCGCCGACAAGGCGACCATTGCCGCGCTGCAGGGCAAGACCGCGATGCCGGAGCCGGACAATGTGCGCGCCATGCGCCGCGCCTTGAACGATGCGAAGATCGGCCATGCGATGCTGTCCGATATCGTGGAAGTGACGGATGCGCGCTGGCAGGGTGCGGTGGAAGGTGTGCTGGGTGGTTACGCGTCGGTCGTGCTGCTCGATAAACCTTCCGATGCGGCGGCGGCCTATCGCCTGGCGGAGAAAGAGCGCTATCGCCACTTCATCGTGCCGGACTTGATTACCGCGCCGGAAACCAAGGGCGACAGCCTGATGTCGGTGGTGCGTTTCACCGACAAGGCGCCGGGCTGGCTGATCGAACAGCTGATGCGCATTACCCGCGTGGATTCCGTCGAGGAAGGCGCGCGCATGGGCAACGTGGAAGAGTGGATCACGCCCGAGGCTTACCACAAGGAGCGTCGTGGCGGCCGCTCGCTGTTCGTCGAAGCGTCGCGCTACCGCTTTGGTTCGGCCGGCCGTACCCAGCGCATGGAAGCGCTGTTGAAAGGCATCCCGAACCAGGAAGCGCAGGAAGACGCGTTTACGCTGACCATCAGCAAGCTGGCGTCCGAAGTGTCGGCGCTGCGCGCCCGCCTGGCCGGCGTCGACGCCGCCAAAGAACTCACGGCCCGCATGGCCGAATTCGATGAGGCGGCGCACAGCGCGGTGCCGCTGCGTTCCGAACGCCTGGAAGTGGGCGCGCGCCTGGGCGAGCTGCAAGGCTTGATCAAGGATGCGACGGTGGCGCGCACGCGCGCTGACACCACGTGGCAAAACGCGCGTTTCAACTTGTCCGAGGCGGAAGCGGGCTTGCGCCTGAACCACAAGAAAATGCTGGAACAGCGCACCGACCACGCCAAGGCATTGCTGGCGCTGCGGCGCCAGTGGAAGCACTTGCCGTCCGGCTGGCGCCGTCCATCGCGCCGCGCGCGCCTGGTGCAGGAACACCAGAACACGCACCAGGTGGCATTGCGTATCCACAGCCTGGAAAACAGCCTGGCGCGTGGCGACTGGGAACTGGACGCCACCGTGATCGACCAGTACACCCGTCTCAACGAGCAGCTGAAAACCCGTGGCGAGGAAACCGACGAGCGCCGCTACCAGAACAACCGCGCGATCGAAGCCACCACCAATGCGCGTGGCGCGTACATCGAGCGCCTGCGCTATACGATCAAGCAGTACAGCAAGAACATCAAGGAATTGGGCGAACTGGCCAACATCGATGTGACGACCGACCCGGTCAAACTGGAAAACGACGATTTGCTGCTGGCGCAAGCCGGCCTGCACGTGCGCTTCAAGTTTGACGGCAAGGGCCCGATCGGCATGAACGACGGCGAAGCGTCCGGCGGCCAGCAGGTGATGAAGTCGCTGGTGCTGCTGATTGGCTTGCTGAAGTCCGAAGATGGCTCCGGCGGCTTCGTGTTCATCGACGAACCGTTTGCCCACCTGGATATCCGTAACATCCAGCTGGTCGGCGAGTTCCTGAAGAACACCGATGCGCAATACCTGATGACGACGCCGCTGACGCACAACACGGACGTGTACGACCCTTCCGAGTTGACCCTGATCACCAGCAAGAAGAAAAAAGACACGCAGTGGGCGCAGCCAATCTTTGTGCTGCAGCGGCGCAGCGGGGACAAGGCGGCGGCGTGACGTTGTCAAGCGGCCGAGTAAGGGTTTTCGTATAGCAATTATTTCATTGATAAATTATTTGTTTTTTTGATATCATGTTAAATTGGCAACTTGTCGCCAATGCTTTTATTAAGGAATCAATTCATGATCAAGAAAATTGCCGCCGCAGCCGCCCTGGCCGTACTGGCCACCTCGACCTTCGCAGCGGAATCAGCCGGCGTGTACGCCGGCCTGGACGTGGGCACCACCAAACTGGACGACCTGAGCGACCGTAAAACCAGCGTGGGTGGTTTTGTTGGCTACCAGTTCAACAATACGTTCGCCGTGGAAGCGGGCTATCGCCGCCTGGCGTCGTTCACGTACTTCGGTGCGGACGTCGACGTCAAGCAAACCGCCGTGTCCGCGATCGGCTCCTTCCCGGTCGGCGCCGGCTTCAAGGTATTTGGCCGCATCGGCTACAACCGCCTGGAAGCTGAAGCTTCCGCTGGCCGCGGCACCTACAGCGATTCGACGTCGTCCGCCGTCTATGGCATCGGCGCCAGCTATGACGTGTCGCCAGTGGTGGCCGTGCGCGCTGAATTGCAGCGTCCAAGCAGCGATTCGAGCAATCTGAGCGTTGGTCTGTCGTACAAGTTCTAAGCGATTGCTGAAAAAATAAGGCCAGGGGCGATGCGAGTCGCCCCTGGCTTTTTTTTGGCACCACGCCGGTGACTGATGCGGTAAGCTGGAAGCGGGCGCCGTTCGTGAATCGGCAATCGCATGGAGACAACCGTGAACAACCCGCCGGCCGACATCCAGCAGCAGCTTGCCGCCAGCCGCGCGGAGGCGGATGAATTGCGCCGCCAGAACGAGGCCCTGCGCAAGGAGCTATACGAGCACCTGGCGCTGGCCGAGCACATGGCCGGCGAACGCGGGTCGTTGCGCACGCTGATCGACAATATGCCCGACCACATTTATGTGAAAGACCGCAACGGGCGTTTTATCATTGCCAATGATGCGGCCGCGCATGGTATTGGTGTCACATCGCCGCAAGCGCTGGTCGGCAAATCGGACCTGGATTTCTACCCGACCGAATGCGGACTGCGTTTTTACACCGACGAGCAAAATATCCTGCAATCGGGCCAGCCCATCGTGGACCAGGTGGAAGAAAACATCAACCTGCATGGCCTGCGGCGCTGGTTTTCCACTACTAAAGTCCCTTTTTATGATGCTGCCGGGGTGCCGCAGGGCATCGTCGGCATTTCGCGCGACATTACCCAGCGGGTCGAGGCTGAAGAGCAAATGGCGTTGCTGGCGACACGCGATGCGCTGACCGGCTTGCCGAACCGGCGCGCCCTGATGGAGCGGCTGGCCCAGTCGATTGCCATGTGCGAGCGCAGCGGCATGCAACTGGCCGTGGCGTTCATCGACCTCGATCGCCTGAAATACGTCAACGATACCTTTGGCCATGAAGCCGGTGACCTGATGTTGCAAACCGTGGCGGACCGCATGGGCAGTTGCGTGCGCAAGTCCGACACGCTGGCGCGGCTGGGCGGCGACGAATTTGTGCTGGCGACGCTGCACCAGACGCCGGACAGCCTGTCCGATTTACGCGGCGTCGTGGAAGGCATGCTGGTCAAGATCCAGGAAGTGCTGGCGTTGCCCCTGATGCTAGGCGGCGAACCGTTTTGCATTACGTGCAGCATCGGCGTGGTGCTCCATGGCGCGGACGGCCATGGCCCGGATATGCTGCTGAAACGGGCGGATGCCGCCATGTACGCGGCAAAGAAAGCTGGCCGCAATCGCGTGGCCTGGCATTCCCCGCCGCCCGATCCCCTGTCACCGGACACCCCGCCGGAACCTCGGTAAGCGGCAAGCGCTTGACTTTAGCGACGGCATGTACTTTAATTTCTGTAACGACAGAAATTAGGGAAATATCATGCAGCTAAGCCCGACCATGCAAAAGTACGTCCTTCACTGGGGCGAAATGGGGACACGCTGGGGCGTGAACCGCACGGTGGCGCAAATCCATGCGCTGCTATTCCTGTCCAACACGCCGCTGAATGCGGAAGACATCGTGGAGACCCTGGGCGTGGCGCGGTCGAACGTCAGCAACAGCCTGAAGGAGTTGCAGAGCTGGGGGCTGGTGAAAGTCAGCCACGTGATGGGCGACCGGCGCGATCATTTCGTGGCCTTGCAGGATGTCTGGGAAATCTTCCGCGTCATCGTGGAAGAGCGCAAACGGCGTGAAATCGACCCGACCCTGACGGTGTTGCGCGAATGTGCCATTGAAGCTGAAACCGATGCGGCGCTGGACGACGCCACCCGCAAGCGCATGAGCGACGTGCTGGGCTTCATGGAAATGCTGGGCGCCAGCTATGACGATTACAAGCACATTCCACCGGCCACCATGCTCAAGCTGCTGAAAATGGGCGGCAAGGTTGCCCGTTTCCTGGGGCCGGACGACAAGGAGGAGTGACCATGGACACGCCCGGATTGACCTTGTATTACGACGGCGCCTGTCCGTTCTGCGCCGCGTCGATGGCGCAGTTGCGCGCCTGGAATTGCCATGGCGCGCTGGCGTTCATCGATATCCGCGCCGAGGGATTTGACCCGGCGCCGCTGGGCGTGACGATGGCAGCGCTGGACCGTGAATTGCACGGGATGACTGCCGACGGGCGCTTGCTGGTGGGCGTGGACTGCATCGAGGCCGCGTACACGCTGGCGGGGCAAGGGTGGCGGGTGGCGCTGCTGCGCTTGAAACCGCTGCGGCCCGTGCTGGCGGCGTTGTACCGCAAGTTTGCGTTGCACCGTTACCGTATCTCCGGGTGGCTGGGCTATGCGGCGGGTTCGCCGTGCAAAGATGGCGTGTGCACGCTGGAGCGGCCATGAGGACCAATGTGCAAATCCCCGATGCCGGCGCGCCGGCAATGCGGCGCTGGCTGGTGTACTGGTTGTACGCGGCGGCGCTGGCGCACCTGTTGGCCGGCATCCTGCTGCCGTGGGTCTCCGGCATGCCTTTCCTGGACGATTACCACCGCAGTATTGCCGCCGGGTTCTGGCAGGGCGCGGCGCCGGCAGCGGCGCATGCGCAGCAGGCCTGGTGGATGGCGCTGTTCGGCCCCACCATGCAAAGCGTCGGCTTGTGGATGTTCGCACTGGTGCAAATCGGCCACCGCCAGCGCAGCGCCACGGTATGGGCATGGCTGATGGCCGGCATCGTGCTGTGGGCGCCGCAAGACATGTTGCTGTCCCAGCGTGCCGGTGTGATGGCCAATGTGTGGCTGGATGTAGTTGCCGTTGTCACCATGCTGCCGCCAATGGTGTGGCTGTGGCGGATGGACCGGGGGCCGGTATGACGCCGTCCGAAGGGGAACTGTTCAAGAAAATCCTGGGCAGCGAGTGGACCCGGCTGCACCCTGATATCCAGCGCCGCTTTGACAAGAACCCGGCGCCCGGCAAACCGCTGCTGTATTACGGCTCGCTCAACGAATTGCGCGCATCGCGTTTTGGCAAGTTGCTGGGCTACCTGACGCGGCCCCTGATCCAGGGCGCATTGATTCCCTATGATGCGGTGGATGTGCCGGTCGATATCCAGGTGTATTCGAAACCGGATTGCCCGCACATTTTCAAGCAGCGCATCTACAGCCTGCTGGGCCGCAAACCGGTCCGTTTCACGTCGTATATGGCGGAAAGTGAACAGGGCGAAGTGCTGGAATATGTGGGCATGGGACTGGGTATGAAACTCACGCTGTACGTCCAGGATGGCAACCTGCATTTCACCAGCGACGGCTATTTCTGGGATGTGCTGGGTTGGCGTATCCCGCTGCCGGACTTCCTCACGCCGGGCAAGACATTTCTGTGTCACCGCAATAATGCACCGAACCAGTTCGACATCCGCATAGAAATCCGCCACCCGCTGTTTGGCCTGGCGTTTGTGCAGGCCGGCGTCTTCCATGAACGCACCGCGGCAACCGGGGAAACAGCATGAATACACATGTACTGGCACTGCAACTGATGGCTGCCCAAGGACTGCTGGGCGCGTTCGACACCATCTATCACCATGAACTGACGGAAGCGCTGCCGCAGCAGCCCGGCGCCAGCAAGGAATTGGCGATCCATGCCATCCGTGCACTGTTTTACAGCGTGCTGTTTATCGGCCTGGCGTGTTTTGCGTGGCATGGCTGGTGGGCGGTGGCGTTGCTGGCGGTGTTTGGCATCGAGATCGTGCTGACCTTGTGGGATTTTGTCACGGAAGACCAGACCCGGTTATTGCCGGCCACGGAGCGGATCACGCATACGGTGCTGGCGATCAACGGCGGGGCATTCATTACGCTGCTGGCCTTGAATACGCCGGCATGGTTTGCGCAGCCGACCGCGCTGGTGTGGCAAACCCATGGCTGGCTCAGCGCCTTCCTGGCGGTGTGCGGCATCGGTGTCGGATTGTCCGGCGTGCGCGATGCGCTGGCGTCCCGTGCGCTGGCCGGCATCGTGCGCGATGCCGTGCCACCGGTCTTCGATTTGCCGCCCGCGCATGTGCTGGTGACGGGCGCCACCGGTTTTGTCGGCGGCCATGTGGTGGCGGCGCTGTTGCGCAACGGCCATGCCGTGACGGTCTTGACGCGCCATATCAGGCAGGCGGCATGGGGCTTTGAGGGCAAGGTGCGCTGTGTCGGTAGCATGGATGAGCTGGCGGACACGGAGCGTATCGACGTGGTCATCAACCTGGCCGGCGCGCGCATCCTCGGCTGGCGCTGGAGTGAAAAGCGCAAGGCGGCATTGCGCGCCAGCCGCGTGGCGCTGACAGCGCGGCTGGTGGCATGGATCGCACGGGCAAAGGTCAAGCCGAAACTGCTGTTGAATGCCTCCGCCATCGGCTACTACGGTGTCCAGCCACAGGGCGATGCCACGCAGCTGGATGAAGCCGCGCCACCGCAAGCCATCTTCATGTCGCAACTGTGCCAGGAGTGGGAGGCCGCCGCGCGCCAGGCGGAGCAATATGGCGTGCCGGTGGCTTGCATGCGTTTCGGGCTGGTCGTGGGCCGGCAGGGGGCGCTGCCGATGATGCTGATGCCGATCAGGCTGGGCTTCGGCGGGCCGCTGGGCGGTGGCAGGCAGGCATTGTCATGGATCCACGTGGACGATATCGTGCGCGGCATGGCGCACCTGTGGCAAATGAACAGCGCAGGTGTTGACGTGGCCGGTGGCTGGAATTTCACGGCGCCACAGGTGGTCTCGCAGCGGGAATTCAGCCGCATCGCGGCCGGTGTCGCCCATCGGCCCAGCGTCATGCCGACGCCGGGCTGGCCGGTGCGGCTGCTGCTGGGGGAACAGGCGGATTTATTGCTGGAAGGGCAGGCCGTGGCGCCGCGGCGCTTGCTGGCCAGCGGTTTTGCCTTCCGCTATCCGGCCATGCGGGAAGCGCTGGCCAGCGTGATGTGATTACGCCAGGTCCGGCCCGGTATCGGCGCCCTTGGGCGGATGGGCTTTGCGCCAGCGGATCATACCCATCGAAAACGCGGCGCAGTAACCCAGCACCAGCCCCAGGGTTGCCACGGTCGCCGGGCTTTGCACGAAGTCTTTTTGCGACATCAATTCCTGGGCGCTCATGTGGTTGCCCAGGTAAATTTCCACGCCACGGTAGACCACGCGGCCGGCAAACAGCAGGAACACCACCAGCGCAATGCGCATGTTCGGCGTGAAGTACACGCGCGGGCCATACCATTCGAAGCGCGTGCCTTTCAGCGAGAAATAGCCACCCCAGGCGCCCGCCAGCGCACCGGCGCCCAGGCAGGACACGGCCAGGATATTGTCCGCCATCGTCAACGCCATCCAGGCCAGGAACAGCGGGAAGAACACGGCGGACATCCAGTGGCGCCAGATCAGCGACTGTTGCCGCGCCAGCATTTGCTTGACCCGCGCATAAATACGCCACATCAGCAGCGGGATCAGCATGAGCAGGGCGAGGGTCGTGATATCCATTAGGTCGGGCGGTTGTGAAGGAAAGCCGTGATTTTACTTCAGACGCCGCGTGTCGCCTGTATCACGGACTGCGCCACCATGTCGGCGGTGGCGGCGGACAGGGTCCAGCCCAGGTGGCCATGGCCGGTGTTGTAAAACACGCGGGGCGAACGGCCCTGACCGACTTTCGGCATCATGTCCGGCATCACGGGCCGCAAACCCGCCCACGGAATCACGCGCCGGGTCTCCACTTGCGGGAAACACTGGTGGATCCAGTCCATCAACGGCGCGATACGCTCGGCGCGGATATCGCGGTTATAGCCGGCGAATTCCGCCGTGCCGGCCACGCGGAAACGGTCCGGTCCCAGGCGGCTGCACACAATTTTCGTGGCGTCGTCCAGCAGGCTGGCGTTTGGTGCGGCGGCCTGGCTGGCGGCATTGTCCAGTTGCACGGTGACGGAATAGCCTTTGACGGGATACACGTTGACCTGGTCGCCGAGGCGGGCCGCCAGGGCGCGGCTGAACGAGCCGGCGCAAATGACGACGCCGTCGTGGCGCTCTTGCGTGGTCTGGCCATCGATGCTGCAGGTCACGGTGGCGCCGCCATGGTCGGCCCGCACATCGGCCACATGCGCGCCATAGCGCGTCACCGCGCCATGGCGCAGCGCGGCGGCGGCCAGGCCGGTGGCGAATTTGTGGATATCGCCGGTGGCGTCGGTTTGCGTGTAAAAGCCGCCATAGTACTGGCCGTGCAGGGTCGGTTCGATGGCGCGCATTTCATCCGGCGTCACGGGGCGGCGTTCCAGGCCGCCTTGGGCCAGCACTTGCGTGACGGCGCGGGCCCGCTCGAAACCGCGCTGGTCGCGGTAGATATGCAAGATGCCCTGGCGCCGCAAATCAAAGGCAATGCCTTCTTCTTCGGCCCACGCATACAGGTGCTCGCGCGCGGCAATCGCCATGCGCACGGTGGCGACCGTGTTGTCGCGGTAGCGGGGAATGCCGGCTAGAAATTGTGCGAACCAGGACAGCTTGTGCCACGTGGGGGCGGGGTGGACCAGGAACGGGGCTTGCTGGGTGAACATCCATTTCAAGCCTTTGGCGACGGTGGCCCAGTGGTTCCACACCTCGGCATTGGAGGCGGACAGCTGGCCGCCATTCGCATACGACGTTTCCATCGCCGCATAGCGCTGGCGGTCATACAGCGTGACCTCGAATCCCCGTTTCGACAACGCATACGCCGTCGTTACCCCGGTAATGCCCGCGCCGACCACGGCGATCTTTTTCATGTGAGTCGCTAGCCCGTTCCAAAACGCCGCAAAGGGTACCACAGTGGGGTCAGGCGTGCATTGATGCGTTTCTTTTGTGGGGTCAGGCGTGCAATCGTGCGTTCCCGTTCCTGGCCTCGGCAGCAGCGCGGCATTGCGGTGGCATGCCGTGGATGCAGTGGCGATAATGCGCAGAAATCTCGGGCTGCGATTGCTTCAGCTCGACTCATTTCTCCCGCAGGTAAAGCCGTAGCGTGAAAAATGAATGCATCAATGCACGCCTGACCCCAGTGGTTTTATGCACGAACGCACGCCTGACCCCACGGGGGTGTGGTATGTTGTCATTATGATTTGCTTAGGAGCGCCGCAATGGAACCTGAACTGTCATCGCCTGCGATCCGCGCCCACCGCGCACCGGACCCCGCGCCTGCGGATGAGCCGGACCTGGACCCACAGCCGGGCCAGCCCCACCACCATCCCGAACCACCGGTGCCGCAGGATGAGCCGGTGCCGGACCATAACCCGAGTTAATCGAACGCCCAGGTGTACAGCACGTCGAGCGCGTTGTTGGTGCCGGTTTGCAGTTGCAGAGTGATGCGCGGGTTCAGCTTGTAGCGCAATTTCACCAGGCTGGTGGCGTTGCCCGCGCCCTGTTCAAAGCTCAGGTAGGCACGTGATGACAGGCGCTTGCCGACTGTCACCACCGTGTTTTCCAGCCCCTTGGCATTGCTGCCATTTTGCGCCTGTGAAAAGCCCAGCTCATCGAGCCCCAGTTTGCCGGCGATCCCGCTGCCGCTGCCGCCAAACAAGGCGCCGGCCGCTGTTCCCAGCAGCGCCATTTCATTGCCCCCCGCATCGGCCAGGCCATGGCCCAGCACCAGCCACGCGAGTTTTTCACTGTCCGGCACCGATGGGGTGGAGACCAGTTTGGCTTGCGGCGCCAGCGCCGTGCCCCGGACTTCGACCCCGGCTTCGACATTGGTTTCCGTCAGTTGTTCGCCTTCAGGCCGCTTGCGCACGGCAAGGATATTCAAGCCCGGGTTGTCATACGCTCCCGTGAAATTCAGCACGCCCCGGTCGATGGTCAGTTTTTGGCCATATGCCGCATAAGTGCCGCTGACCACGCGGATGCTGCCGGTGGCGCGCGGTGGCCGGCGGTCCTGGATGCGCACCCGCACCGTTCCCGCCAGTTGCGCATCGATACCATTGCCCTTCAGGCGGAAATCGTCGCCCAGGTCCGCTTCCATATCGACATTCAGCGGCAGCGACTTCTGGGCCGCCGCCGCAGCCAGTTGAACCGGCTTGTTGCGGCCCACGATCACCACGTCGTCGCTGATGGTGGGGGCATTGTCCGCCGCCAGTTCGATATTGGCGCGGTCGGCTTTCAGCTTGCCGTCCAGCTGGAAGTGTTTTTGATCGCGGACCAGCGCGGCCTGGCCGCTCAGCACCAGGATGCGGTCCGGACGGGACAAGACTTGCAACTGGTCCGCCGTCAACGCCAGCTGCATGGTCGCATCGCCACCGGCGAAACGCACCCAGCCTTCGGCCTTGGCATTGCCCCGGTCGCCATCAAACGCCAGGCGCTGCAAGTTCAGCTTGTCGCCGGTGAAATTCGCTTGCAAATGGCCATTGCGCAGCTTGATGCCCTGGTCGGCCCAGTTCACCACCAGCCGCTCGCCCACCGCATCGCCCTGCACGACCGGATCGGCCACTGTGCCGCTGCCGGTGGCGATGACCTTCAGCGCGCCATCGAGTTCCAGCCCCGGCATGCCGGCCAGCGGCGCCAGCCACGCGATCGACGCCAGGTTGACATTGCCGTCGAACGCCAGCGGGCTGGCGCCGGCAATGCGGCCATCGAGCAGTTGCGTGGTGGCGTTGATCCGTGCCTGGCCGGCGCGCATGCCGTCCAGCTCGACCGCCATGCGCAGCGCGCCGCCGGACACGTTGGCGCGCGCTTCCAGCTTGCGCAAGCCCAGCGTGACCGGCTTATCGGCCGCGCCGACCACCACCAGGTCACCCTTTTCACGGTAAATCCGCGCTTCGCCTTCCAGCGCCGGCGCGGCGCCGGGCGGGCGTTGCAAATCCAGCGACCACGACGCACCCAACGATAGGTCGCTGACGATGTTGTCCCGCCACGCGCTGGAGAGTTGCGCCAGGTAGCTGGCGGGCACGCCGGTGGCGGCGCCACGGCTGGTCCAGCGTGTGCCATTCTTTTCCAGCAAATCGATGCTGACACCACCCTCCGGCAAGCGCAGCGCCGCGCCGCTCAGTGCGATCTGCTCCGGGTGGGCGAGGCCGGCGGCGCCGCTGCCTGCCGGCGCGGCCAAACGCAGCGCGGCTGGCCCTTGCAGCGCCAGCGCAAAACGCCCCTTGTTTTGCAGCGTTTCAATCACGCCATTCCACACGCCTTCCTGCGAGCCGCCCCGCACTTTCAGCTGCGCATCGAAGTCCGCATTCGCCGCGGACAATTGCAGTACGTGCGCGGCGCGCGTGCCGGCCGATGAAAACGCGGCCTGGTGCAGGGTCAGGCCCGGCGACGCGTAGCCCGTCAATGTGACGTTGCTGGTCATGGGATCATTGCCGCCCTGGCCCGCGCCGACCGCCGCCGACGCCTTGATGGATTTCAGGTGGTGCCGTGCAAACAGCCGCAAGTCCGCACCCTCGAGGCTGAAATTCGCCGCCGGTTGCGCCAGGGTGCCCGTCAGGACACCGGCGCCGCGCATCACGCCGCTGAAATCCGGTCCCAGCACGGCAAGCCTGGGTGCATCGATATTCCAGTCCAGGCGGTCCCGCGCCGCGCCAAACGCACCCTGCGCGCGGGCGCTGTTCGCTCCCAGTTTCAAGTCCACATCGATGCCCGCCAGGCGCGGCGCCGCGCCCGGCTCCACGCTGCCCTTCGCATAGCCGGCCAGCGGTGCGCCGCTGTAAGTGGACGGTTGCAAGACCAGGTCGAAGTCCGCGCGGTTGCCGCCGCTGGCCGTGCCGCCTGTAGCGCCGCCGCCATAGCTGGCGGTGAAATTGCCATTGATATTGCCCAGGCCATAGGGGCCGAATGCGGCCGGATCGAGTTTTTGCACCACGCCGGACGCTTTCACCTGCACGCCGCCGTGCACCAGCGCCACATCGCCGCTGGCGCGCAGCAGGCTGTCTTGCGCCGGGTGGCGCGCCGATGGCAGCGCCAGACCTTTGGCTTCGACCGTAAAGGTGGAGCGGGGCGCCGCATAACTGCCCGTCACGGCGCCATGGGCGGCCACGGCGCCCGCCAGGTCCGGCGCGAAGGCGGACAATTGGCGCGCCTCGGCTTTCCACAGTAACTGTTCATCCGGCAAACCAAAGGCGCCGCGCAATTCCGCCGTATTGCGGGCCAGCGCCAGCTGCACATCGATATTGCTGATATGGCGCGCATCCGCGTGCAGCTTGCCGCTGCCGGACAGCGGCTGGCCCAGCAAGCGGCTGTTGTCGAGCTTGAAGGCGGCGTCCACTTGCCATGCCGGCGCCAGTGCGCCAGCCGCTTGCAGGCTGCCGTTCAATTCCGCCCTGGGAGCGGCCACCAACAAGGATGGATCGAAACGGTGGATGGCGGCGCTGGCGGTAAACGCCTGCTTGTCCTTGAGGCTGGCCGACAGGGTGGCTTCCACGCTGCCCTTGCCGGCGGACAGCCGGGCTTGTTTCACCAGCAATTGCGCGCCATCGGTGACGGCTTGGGCATCGATTTTCAGGTTGGCGTCGGCCAGGTGGATGGTGACCGTCTGGCGTGCGCCGGTACTGCCCATGGTGATCGTGCCCGCCGCTTTGGTCGGATGGACGGCGCCATGCAGTCCGTGTAAATCCAGCTTCGACGTGGTCAGCGCCAGGGTGGCGGCATCGATGCCTGCCGCGATGTCGGCGCGCTGGATGCGGCCATTGCCGTCAAAGCGGCCAGCCGCGCCCAGGTCCAGTGTGACATCGTCAAGCGTCGTCGCTGTCAGCGTGCCGCCGATCTTCGCGCCCGCGCTGCGCAATGGAATGCGGTGCTGGTCCAGCGGGCCGCTGGCGCCACGGTTTTCCAGCGCCAGCAAGCCGCTGATGGCCCGGTTGGCGGCGATCTTCGCCTGCAGGCGCAGCGCCAGGTCCGCCTGCGGCCACGCGGGATTGAAGCGGGCGGGATTGACCCCTTGCGCCTGCACATCGAGCGCGCGCAGCATGACGGGATCGAATGGCGCCAGGGATAACGTGCCGCCGCCATTGGCGTTACTGGACGTGCCTTTGGCCGTGATGTCCAGCAGCGATAAGTTGCCGCGCACGTCGAGCGCGAGGCGGGCCTGTTGCGGCGCCTTGGGCGTGGTGGCTGCCGCCCGTGCGGCCTGCGATGCCGCCGCCGCCGCCCGCTCCTGAGCCGCGCCCTGGCCGCCGGTTGCCGCTGTGGCGCCGTTGGGCGACAGCGCAGGCGTGCCGGCCGGCGGGGTTGCCGCCACGGTTGCCGACTGCGCCAGGCTGATTTTTGCATTGACCGCGAACGGCCGCCGCGCGCCAATCGTGCCGCCGGCATCGGCGCGCCCGAGCGGCGTCAGCGCACTGGCGTCGCTGAGCTGCCATGCCTCGGCATTGCCTTCCAGCTTGAAGCGGATCGCATCGACCTGCACCTTGCCGCCGTCAATCGCGACCAGGGTCAGCTTGTCGAGCCGTGCATCGGCCAGCGCCAGGCGGAACGGCGGCGCCAGGCTTGCCGGTAAGGTGGCGGGCGGGCTTTCCTTCAGGGTTTGCTGCACGGCCGATGCCGCGTGCAAGGTACTGATGGCGATGCCTTCGGAAAAATACTGCCATGGCGACCAGTCGATCGTCACGTCCAGCACGGTCAGCACGGATTCCGGTGTTTTATGGATGATGCGGTCCACGTGCATGCGGCCATACAGGGAACCGGTGACACCGGTGACGGCGATTTGTCCGCCGCTGGCATTGGCCACCCGCTGCACGATTTGCTGCAAGGTCGATTCGCGGCCCAGCAGCCACAGCGCGCCGCCCAGCAGCACGGCCAGCAGCGCCAGCACGGCCAGCGCGATGCGCGGCCAGCGGCGGCGCAGGGGAGCCGGGGCCGGCGCGGGGGAAGGTGTCGTCAACTCGGCCATCAGAACGAAATCCCCAGCGAGAAGTGCAGCCGCACTTTTTTCACGGAATGGCCATAGGCGGCATCGACATTGAGCGGCCCGACCGGGCTTTTCCAGCGCACGCCCACGCCATAGCCGGATTTCGGGTGCAGGCCGGACAACTGGTCCGCCGCGTTGCCCGCGTCATAAAACACGGCGGCGCCCCAGGCGGGCCGCAGCCAGTACTGGTATTCCGCGCTGGCCGTGGCCAGGTAGCGGCCGCCGACTGTTGCCGTTCCTTCGCCGACACCCAGTTCCTGGTACGCATACCCCCGCACCGACTGGTCGCCGCCCGCACGGAACAAATACGTCGCCGGGATGCCATCTTTTTGCTTCGATACCACCACGCCCGCCTCGCCGCGCAACAGCACCAGGTTTTTCGGATCGAGCGGAAGATAGAACAAACCCTTGACGCTGGCGCGCGCAAACGGTTCCTCGGCCAGCAGGGCGCCGCCCAGCTGCCAGTTCAGCACATGGCCCTTGGTGGGGAACAGCAGGTTGTCGACCTTGCGGCGCGTGACGGCATAGGTGACCGGCAAGCTGGTGCTGCGCTGGCCCTTGGACCCAGCCACGTCCTTCCGCTCCGTCAAGAGTTCCAGCCCAATGCTGCGCTCAAGCAACGGCGTACCCCAGGCGCGGCGCGCGGTAAGGGAAAAGGTATTGGTTTCTTCGCCCTCGATATCGCTGCGCACATACGCCGCGCCAAAGCTGTCGTTATCGCCATCGGCCGAGGTGGGGAAATAAAAGTCCGCCTTGGCGGTCTGTTTCTTGGTTTCCAGGGTCAGCGCGGACTTCATTTTCAAGCCGCGTATTACCAGGTCGTCGTAATTGAGCTGGGCGCGGTTGCCGGTATTCGTGCTGTAACCGAGTCCGGCGCTGACATTACGGCGCTTGTTTTCCGCGACCCGCACCAGCAGCGGCAAGACCGGCGTTGGCGCCGCGTCCAGCGCAGGGACTGTCTTGGAAGCGCCGGCTTGCTGTTCCTTGCCCGCTTCGATCTGTTCATCGAGCACGGCGGACATGTCGGCGCTGACTTCGACGGTGGAGAAATAGCCGGTGTCCTGCAGGCGCGACTGATACGCCTGCAGCGCCGCTTCACTGTAATAGTCGCCCGGCTTGATCTGGTTCAGGTTGGCGACGATGGACGCCGGATAGCGTTTCAGTCCCTCGATGCGCAGCGCGCCGAAGCGCAATTCCGGTCCGCTGTCGAGCACCAGCCGCAAGGTGGCCGTATGGCGCTCCGGATCGACGGCCGCTTCGGTTTCCGTCAGCACGGCGCGCGGATAGCGGGTTTGCACCACTTGCCGCAGCAAGGCGCGCTTGGCTTTTTCCCAGTCTTCCTGGCGGAAGATGTCCCCCTTGGGCAAGGTCCACGATGCGGTCAGGGCGGCCGTGTCGAACGGCGATTGCGGATTCGGCTTGAAGCCCTCCAGCACGATCTCCACACCCTCCACCCGCACCGGCTCGCCCGGCTGCACCTCGATCACGGCCACCGGGTCGTTGCCCTCGTCGATGCGGGCGCTGACCACGGGGGAAAAATAGCCTTCCGTCGCCACCAGGGTTTTCACCTGTTCCGGCGCCGCGCGCACCATGCGCTGCAATTGTTCGCGGTCCATGCGCGGATTGCCGCGGAAGCGTTCCAGGTCGAGATTGTCCCGCAGCAGGTTGTCCAGCTTGCCGGGGGCGGTAATGCGGACGGTGTAGCGGAAGGTGTCCGCGGCGATGGCGTGCAGGGGCGCGCAGGCGGCGGCCGTGGCGGCCAGCGCCATCAATATAGCGGGGGCGCGATGGCCCGTCATGGAGAGTTGTGCCAAAATTCGTGATCCTGCCTCGAAGGGTCGCCGGTCATGTTACCGGATCGCCCGCCGCGATGGCGTTCGACTAAGTTTATGAGTTTGCAAACAAGGATCAATTATGACTGCTACTGACGCGGCGCTGGTGTTATTCAGCGGCGGCCAGGATTCCACCACTTGCCTGGCCTGGGCGCTGGAGCGCTACGGGCGCGTGGAAACCATCGGTTTCGATTATGGCCAGCGCCATGCCATCGAACTGCAAGTGCGTCCGCAATTGCTGGCGCAAATGCGCAGCCACAAGCCGGAATGGGCCGCGCGCCTGGGCGACGACCACATGATCGACCTGGGGCTGATTTCCCAGCTGTCGCACACCGCCATGACCGAAGACATTGAAATCGTCATGCAGGAAAACGGCTTGCCGAACACCTTCGTCCCGGGCCGTAACCTGATGTTCATGATGACGGCCGCCACCCTGGCGTATCGCCGTGGCTTGAACGTGCTGGTGGGCGGCATGTGCGAAACCGACTTCTCCGGTTATCCGGATTGCCGCGACGATACAATGAAAGCGCTGCAAGTGGCGTTGAACCTGGGGATGGCGACCCGGCTGAAACTGGAAACGCCGCTGATGTGGCTGGACAAGGCGCAGACCTGGACCCTGGCGCACCAGCTGGGCGGCCAGGGCCTGGTGGACTTGATCCGCGCCGATACGCACACCTGCTACCTCGGCGAACGGGGCGCGCTGCATGACTGGGGTTACGGTTGCGGTACTTGCCCGGCGTGCGAACTGCGCGCGCGCGGTTATACGCAATTTGCCGCCGGTAAGGGCACCCTGTAAGCGCTTTGCAGCCGTTGTCAGACTGAGCCTGACAATCGGGACACGGCGCCCGATTGTCATTGCCAATTCCGTGGCGCATATTGCCGATATGTCACAATCTGTCGTTGCCTGCACCGGCGGCCTCACGTACTATCAAGCTGATGCCTGCCCCCTCCCGATGTGTGGAATCCATGGACGAGCCTACCCCCCGGCCCCAACCACGCCGGCCCAGCGAACGATGGCTGCCGCAATATCTGCTCAGCCCGGCGTGTACGTCGGGGCTGGTGCTGGCGGTTTGCCTGGGCTCGACGTGGTGGCTGTGGAACAACGCCAGCGTTGACGCTGAACGGGATAACCAGACCGACTTCAATTACCGCGTCCACGAGCTGGTCAACAACATTGCGCAGCGGATGCAGACCTATGTGCAGGTTCTGTATGGCGCGCAGGGTTTATATGCGAGTTCCGAATATGTGGACCGCGCGGAATTCCGCAGTTATGTCACCGGGCAGGGACTGAACGACCACTTTCCCGGGATCCAGGGGATCGGTTATATGCGCCTGGTCGAGGGCAGCCAGCGGGATGTCCATGTCGCGGGCATCCGCAGCGAAGGCTTTCCCGATTATTCCGTCCGCCCGGCGGGCGAACGCCCCCAGTACGCCCCCGTCATTTACCTGGAGCCGTTCACCGGCGCCAATTTGCGGGCATTCGGCTATGACGCGCTGTTCGAACCCGTGCGCCGCGCCGCGCTGGAACTGGCGCGCGACACCGGCATGCCCGCCATGTCGGGCAAAATCACGCTGGTGCAGGAAACTTCCACGCAAGGCCAGTCCGGCTTCCTGATCGTGCTGCCGGTGTACCGCAACGGCAAGCCGCACACCACCTTGCAACAGCGCCGTGCCGCCATCGCGGGCTGGGTGTATTCGCCGTTCCGCATCGGCGATGTGATGGCCGGCATTGGCGGCGACCGGGCCGCCGCCCTGGATGTTGAAATCTATGATGGCGATGTGGTTGACGTGGCGAACCGCATGTATGACAGCGTGGCCGATGTCGCCGGCACGCGGGTGCGGCGCACGGTGCAGAAGATCAGTATCGCGGGCCACCGCTGGACGGTACGCATCGGCGGCTTGCCGGGCAGCGGCGATGGCATCGAGCGCAATGACCGGGTGCGGCTGATCGGCGTGTCGGGCGTGGTGTTGAGCGCGGTGCTGGCGGCGCTGGCCTGGATGCTGGCGCACAGCCGGCGCAAGTCGCGCGCGGCGCTGGACCAGGCGCGCCAGCTGGCGGATGAACTGGCCGAAGGCCAGGCCAACATCGTGGCCATGGCGGAAAGCGCGCAGCGCAGCCAGGAAGTGTTGCGCAGCATTCTCGATTCCACGGTGGACGGCATTTTGGTCGACAACTTCCGTGGCGTCATCCTCAATTCCAACCGCCGCTTCCGCGAATTGTGGAACGTGCCGGAACAGCTGGACTGGCAGGCCGACGGCGCGACCCTGATGCGGCACGTATCGGCGCAATTGGTGTATCCGCCTGTGTTTGACGCTGCCGTGCAGCGCATGCTGGACTCGAATGAAGAACAGCGCGCGCAGTTGCACCTGAAGGATGGCCGCGTGCTGGAACAATATATACGCGGCATTTGCGTCGGCAATGAATCGGTGCGGCTCTGGTCATTCCGCGACATCACCGAGCGCACCCACGGTGAACGGCGCGAGCAGATGCGCCGCCATGTGCTGGAATTGCTGGCCACCGGCGCGCCGCTGGAATCCGTGCTGCAAAGCGTGGTGCAGGGCGTCGAGGCGGACCATCCGGGCATGCTGTGCGCCTTGCTGCTGCTCGATGAGGATGGGCGCCGCCTGCTGGTCGGCGCGGCGCCCAGCCTGCCCGCGTTTTTCAACGCGGCGCTGCATGGCCATTATGTGGATATGGGAGAAGGCTGCTGCGGCCAGGCGATCATGACGGGAGAACGGGTGATCGTGGAAAACATGGTCACCGATCCCCTGTGGCGGCAATACCGCGACCTGTCGGTGCGCGCCGGCCTGAAATCCTGCTGGTCCGAGCCGATCCGAGGCGCCACCGGCAAGATCCTCGGCACCTTTGCCATCTTCCACCGCGAAGCACAGCGGCCCAGCCTCGCGCACCTGGCGCTGATCGAACAGGCGTCGCGGCTGGCCGGCATTGCCATCGAACAGGCGCAGGCCGGTGTGGCGCTGCGCGCCGGTGAAGCGCGCTTCCGCAGCCTGTATGACAACGCGCCGGTGGCGCTGTGGGAACAGGACTGGTCGGCCGTGCATGGCGCGCTGCAGGAATTGCAGGAGTCCGGCGTGGAAGACATCCCGCTGTTCCTGCAAAATAATCCCAGCCAGCTGGCGCGCATGGCCGCCATGGTGCGCATCGTCGACGTCAACGCGGCGGCGCTGGCGCAGGTGGGGGCGGCGCCGGGCAACAAGGATTTGTCGGTGCTGTCGCTGGCGCAGAATTTCCACGTTTCCGCCATGCCCGCCTTTGCCCATGCGCTCGCTGCGCTGCTGCAGGGCGCGCATTTGTTTTCCTGTGAAAGCACGTTCCAGCGGCTCGATGGCGCCACCCGCCAGAATGAACTGACCTTGCTGGTGATGCCCGGCCATACACACAACCTCGATTTCGTCATCGTGTCCACGGTCGATATCACGGAACGCAAGCGCATGAATGATGAATTGCTGATGCTGGCCACCACGGATTTTCTGACCGGCTTGCCGAACCGGCGTGAATTCATGGCACGCCTGGAAGATGAGCAGGCCCGCCTGCAGCGCGACGTCGGCGTGCGGGGTGGCCGCGCCGCCGTGCTGATGCTCGACATCGACCACTTCAAGCGGGTCAACGATGAATATGGCCATGCGGCGGGCGACGCGGTGCTGCGCCACCTGGCCGCATTGATGCGCGATTGCCAGCGCAAGATCGACATGCTGGGCCGTGTCGGCGGGGAAGAATTTGCCGTGCTATTGCCCGGGGCGGACATTCCCGCCGCGATGGCGTTTGCCGAACGGTTGCGCCAGCGTATCGGCAGCACGCCTTTGGCAATCGATGGCCATGTGCTGGCCGTGACTGTCAGTATCGGCATTGCCGCGATGCATGCGCGTGACCAGGGTGGCGATGCGGCTTTGATCCGCGCCGACAAGGCGCTGTACCGGGCAAAACGGGGAGGGCGGAACCGGGTCGAGCTGGCCGGCGAGGGAAGTGAGCCGGCCATCGAAGAAAAGCCGGAGGCGGTGGCGCCCCCGGCAGTGTAGCTAAATTAGTTCAGCTGCATCATTTAGCTGCATCAGTTGGTTCAGACGGCGTGTTCGAACGCTGCTTTTTCGCGGTGCTTGCGGTTGCGCGACATGATGAACCAGATGATCGCGGCAGGAATCAGCAGTGGCAGCATGAACGGTGCGATCACGGCCGCCAGGATGATGCCCACCAGCGCCAGGCCCACCACCAGCAGCACGCCCAGGCCGGCAAACACGAAACCGACGAAGACCGCGGCGCAAGTGACGGCAATCGCGGCGATCACCATGCCCAGGCCGCCGAAGACCAGGCCCAGCAAGGCGCCCAGCGGACCATCCACTTCTTCGCCATCGATGTTGACAATCATGTCGTTGGTGTCGATTGAATTCCATGCGCACAGGGCCAGGATGGCGATGATGGCGATGGCAAAGAGCTTTTTCATTTTGGTTCCCTCGTGCGGTAGTGGTAGGTAGTGGTTCAGGTGGTGTTTCCGTTTGGTATGGTGAAACTGTACGCTTCACCCCTTTGCGTCACCACAAGCGTGCGATAAACGGTGGAATTGGCAGGATAAATGGGGCGCAGTCCCCGACAGACTGTTCCCACAGTGCAGCTTGCTGAAAATATAGGCAGTTTTTCCTTGAAATAAAGGCATGCTTAACTATACTGACTACCTATCCTGCACATGGAGGGCAATATGGCATGGCTTGAAATTAGCGAGGGTCAATCGATATCCTCGGGATTCGGCAGTGAAATGCGCCAGCGCAGCGCACAGTGCTCAGGAGGACCCAAGGGACCGCCGTCCGCACCGCCCAGCATCCCGCCGATTATCATCAACCCGTACACCTACCATATGCCGGAGCCGGCGATTGATCCGCGCCGCACGCCGCTGGGGCCGCCTATAGCGCCGCCGCCCCGGCCAGCATGCCGTCTCTGATGTAAGCGCCGGCCGGTTCTGGCTAGCAAATTGAAAAGCCCGCTTTTTAGCGGGCTTTTTGTTTTGAGAGTTTGCCGGATAAAAATAACTGTATATAATCACAGTATTTTCGATGCATTCACGACGGGACCGCTATGACTGATGATTTGATGGAATTCGCAGATGAACCAGCGCTGGTACAGGAAGACCGTGTCTGGCAGGGCAATGGCTGGACCGCCCTCGTCATTAAGAATGAAGAAGATGAAGGCTGGGCCGTCGCCATGATCAAGGATGGCGAGCCGGAGCCTGCGCTGGTGGGGCCATGGACCATGGGCCGCGACAAGAAAAACCCGAAACCGCTCGATATCAACGCCTTCAATACCCTGGTGAAAACCGCCAGCGAAGTGATCCGCCGCCACGAACAGCAATTGCACGCGCAATTGCACAAGAGCGTGCGGGTGCACACGGTGGGGGCGGCGTACATCACGGTCAATCTCGACATTACCGCCGATGAAGATGATCCGTATGCAACCCTGACGGCCTTTGATCCTTATGGCGAAGAACAGGCGCAGGTGCGGGTCGCGCCGAACTTCAAGTTATCGGTGGCAAGCGCCACGGCCTGGATGGAATCCGGTTACCGCAAGCCGTAAGCGGTGACCTGTGCGGCCCGGGTGTTGCATCCGGGTGCAATTCTCTGGCCTCGACAGGTGCCGCCTGCTAGTATTTCCTATGCGCATATTGCCCAATAGGAAAACATAGATGGAAAGCCGCCTCAGCCGCCTGGAAGCCGTACAAAGCATGTTGCTCGAAATCGGGCAAAAATCGAGCACTTGCACCGACATTGCGGAATTCCTGCAAGCCGTCCATGCGGCGCTGGGCCGCATCATGTATGCGGCCAATTTCTATGTCGCGCTGAGCGACCTCGACGGTAAGCCAAATGCCGTGCGCTTCGTGTATTTCGTGGACGAACTCGACGAAGCGCCGGGGCGCGGTGACCTGGTGACCCTGGCTTCGCCCGACCAGTCGCCGACCGCCTGGGTGATCCTGAACCGCCAGCCGCTGATCATGACGGCGGAAGAACACAACCAGCACGAACTCGACGGCAACAAATGGGGCTGGGGCACCACGGCCGAGCACTGGATGGGCTTCCCGCTGCTGGACCAGAACCATCAGGCGCTGGGCGCCATCGTGATCCAGAGTTACGACAAGGAACATACGTTCAGCACGGAAGACGAAGCGCTGTTTTCGCTGATCGCCAATTATGTGTCCAGCGCCCTGCAGGGTTTGCAGAGCATGGACCGGCTGGAGCGCGCCGTGCACGAACGCACGGCCGCGCTGGAATTCGAAGTGGCGGAACGCCGCCGCGCGGAAAGCCTGCAGCGCGCCCTGTATGAAATCGCCAGCCTGTCGGCCGGCGCCTGGGATACGGAAACCATCTGGGGCCAGCTGCACGAAGCCATCAGTGAAGTCGTCACCGCGCGCAATTTCCTGATTGCGTTGTACCAGCCCAGCAGCAACGAAATCACGATCCCGTATTTTGTCGATGAAAAAGACTCGGACGCGCCGGTCAAGCGCTTCGAATACGGCATCGGCATGAGTTCGTACATCCTCAAGCAGCGCAAGCCGTGTCTGCTGGACCGCGACAGTTACCGCGAGCTGCTGGAAAAGGGCGAAATCGACCACCCGCTGGGCAACGAGGAAATCGCCAGCTGGATGGGCGCGCCCATGATGCTCAACGATTACGCCTATGGCGTGCTGATCGTGCAAAGCTATGACGACAGCGTGGTGTACGGCCAGTCGGACCTCGACATCCTGGCCTTCATGGCGAACCACGTGGCGGTGGCGATCTCGCGCCTGCAAAACGAGCGCGCGATCCGCCTGGCCAAGGAAACGCTGGAAGAACAAAATGTCTCGCTGAACAACGCGCTGCACCAGTTGCAGGAAGCGCAGTCGGAACTGGTGCGCCAGGAAAAACTCGCGTCGCTGGGCCGCCTGGTGGCCGGCGTGGCGCATGAAATCAACACCCCGCTGGGCATTTGCGTGACCGCCACCAGCCACCTGGTGCAAGAGCTGAAACTCACGCGCGAAGACCTGGCGGCCGGCGCCCTGGACGAAGAAGGCTTGAACCAGTTCTTCGACATCATCGACCAGTCGCTGCGCATCATGACCACCAACACCCAGCGCGCCGCCGCGCTGGTGCGCAGTTTTAAACAGGTGGCGGTGGACCAGTCGTCCGACAGCGTGCGCTCCTTCAATTTGCGCAAATACCTCGATGAAGTGCTGCTGTCGCTGCAGCCGAAATTGAAAGGCAAGCCGATCAAGGTGGAGGTGGACGTTCCGACCGAGATCCAGATGGAAAGCTTCCCCGGCGCCGTGTCGCAAATCATCACCAACATGGTGGTCAATTCGCTGGTGCACGGGTACGGCGACGGGCAGGATGGCATTATCAAAATCAAGGGCCGCATCGACGGCGAGCACGTGCTGTTCGATTACAGTGACGACGGTATCGGCATGGACCAGACCACCTTGGCGCAATTGTTCGACCCGTTCTTCACCACGAAGCGCGGCTCAGGCGGCAGCGGCCTGGGGGCGCATATCCTGTACAACCTGGTGACGGGCGCGCTGGGCGGCACGGTGAAAGTGGTCAGCGCGCCGGGGATGGGGCTGCATTACAGCTTGAAGTTTCCGAAGGTGCAGCACGGGAAAATTGCGGCGTAAGCGGGACCGCGATTTTTTTCATGCGTGTCGAATTCAGGTGCCGCCATCCGTCGTGATGGATGAAGCACCCTGATTCTTTATCCACTTGGAGACGTCATGAACAAGCAGATCATTTTCAACTTGCCCGTCAAGGACCTGGAGAAATCCAAAGCCTTTTTTACCGCCCTCGGCTTCAGCTTCAACCCGCAATTCAGTAACGAGCAGGCCGCGTACATGAACATCGTGGACGGCAGCATCCATGCGGTGCTGTCGACGGAACCGTTCTTCCAGTCGCTGATCAACAAACCGGTGGTGCAGGCGAAGGACGCCAATGAAGTGGTGATTTGCCTCAGTTGCGAGAGCCGGGAAGAAGTCGATAGCCTGATCAGCAGAGCCCTTGCCGCCGGCGGGACCACGCCGCATCCGCCGGAAGATCATGGGTTTATGTATGACCAGGGGTTTGAGGATTTGGATGGGCACCTTTGGAATTTGGTGTGGACGGCGGATCAACCTTGATCTTGTAGCCGCTTGGCAGGTGTTGAAGGGATGCTATAGGCCAGAAGCGGCCCGCCAGATCCGGCAGACGCGGAAGCCTTTGCGAGAACAAATTCGGAGTGATTCGATGGCAGCAGATGTTGAGACGATGTTGTTCCCCTGCCAGGGGGCATTTGCGCAGTGGCTCGCAGTCCACCACGATGGCTCTGACGGGGTGTGGCTGCAGCACGCGAAGAAAGGGGCTCCAATCCCTAGCGTAAGCTATCAAGAGGCATTGGAAGTTGCGTTGTGCTTCGGCTGGATCGACGGCCAAAAACGTTCGCTCGACCAGCATCATTATTTGCAGCGCTGGACACCGCGTCGCCCACGCAGTCTATGGTCCAAGGTCAATCGTGAGAAGGCGCTCAGGTATATTGAAGAGGGTAAGATGCAGCCGAGTGGCCTGGCTGAAATCGAGCGAGCGAAAAAGGATGGTCGGTGGGATGCAGCGTACGACTCGTCCAGCATGGCGAGCGTGCCGCCGGAACTTCAGGCCGCGTTCGTCGACCACCCCGGGGCAGCCGAATTTTTCGCTACCCTCAATTCACAAAACCGCTATGCAGTGTTGTTCCGGGTGCAGACAGCAATAAAGCCTGAGACCAAGGTGCGCAAGGCACAGGAGTATGCAGCCATGCTAGCTCGGCAAGAGACGCTTCATCCGATCATGGCGAAGAAGCGGAGCAAGGCGGCCGAGGATGCCACATAAGTGAACAGAGCCGACTCATCGCGGTGATGAGCTCAAACCATCGTCCAACTAGCCATGATGATCCGGGGCTACGTTGAGGCCATCGATTGTGAGAATCTGAGAGACATTATTCCGGCTTACCGAGATAAGATTAGTCCTTCTCAACTCACCAGGAGGCCGCAATGGTAACTGCAGAAGTCTATTGCAAATGGAGCAGTCAGGGGGATGGTAACAGGGGCGCCGGAGCGTGGGGCTTGATGGGCACGGGAACTGCCAATATGGGTGGCGGTGGTGGTGGCGCGACCAACGCACTCAATAACCATGCGGAACGCCTGGCTTGGGCTGAGGCTTGGGGGAGGGACACGGTGAATAATTTGCGGGCAAGAGTGAATGCCAGCCGTGAGAATTTCTCAGACGATAATTTCCAGATCAAATTTTGGGTTGATGCGCAAATTTGCCCGACTTGTCAAAAATGGCTGCTGATCGACGTCATTAGCCACATAAAACAGCTATCCGCCCAATTCGAGGGTATGCGAGTCGATCTCTTCGCGGAAGTCCGTGCCAGCGCCGCAACCAACCGAGTGGACGTGAAGCGGTCCACCGTCTGGCCGGTCTCGGTGGGGCAGATCGCGAATTTCAGCGCATTGCCAAAGACCTACAACTAATCCGCAAGCCTTACGCCACGCGCCGGTCTCGCCGCTTGACGGAAGGCTTGAGTTTCCGCTACGTCCCCAAGGCTGAATTACCCGACGGCAAGCTGTCTATAGATTCCCGCATTCGCGGGAATGACGACCGGCAGCAATGGGGCGCCCGCGCATCACTTCACACTCACCAACTCCACCTCAAACACCAACGCCGCATTCCCCTTGATGATGCTGCCCGAGCCGGAAGCGCCATAGCCCAGCTGGCTTGGAATCAGCAAGGTGCGCTTGCCGCCCACCCGCATGTTCAGTATGCCCTGGTCCCAGCCGGCGATCACCTGGCCAGCGCCCAGCGTAAAGGCAAACGGCGAGCGGCCGGCGGACGAGTCGAATTGTTGGCCCTTGAAGCCTGGCGCTTTCGGGTCATACAGCCAGCCCGTGTAATTGGCGGTGACGGTTTTGCCGTTTTGCGCCACGGCGCCCGTGCCCACCACGGTATCGGTGATGGTCAGCTTGGCCGGCTGGACGATGGTCGGGTCTTGCGCATAGGTCAGGTACGAGCCGTTGCCGAAACGTTCATCGACCGTCAGCAGTTTTAACGAACCATCGGTGCCGACGCGGTAGCGGCTGGTGCGGATCAGGTCGTTGAGGTTGGCGGTGGTCGTGTGCGTCGCCGTCAGGGTCAGGATCGCGGTATTGGCCGATTCGCCATCGGCGTCCAGCGCATAGCCGAGTGTGCGCTTGCCGATATTGGTTTTCTTGGTGTTGTCGGCATACGCGGTTTGCGTGGCGTAGACGCCCTTGTCGCCGACCTTGATGGTGGCGGGCAGGGTGCCGCCGCCAACGTCATATTCCGCGTTCGTGCGGAGGAAACCCAGCAAGGTCTGGTTGCTGTCGTAGTAGTCGGTCTGGGTCCATGCCAGGCGGCTGGTGTTGCAATAGGTCAGGCCGACATCGACGCTGGTCGATTGCGCGGTTGCGGCCTGGCCTTCGAAGGTGGCGGCGATCGGCGCGGCACTGGTGATCGCGGCATTGCCAGGGCAGGTGCCGGTCACCGTCATGAAGTCCGTGTGTTCCGTCGCGATGCTTTGCTGGTAGGCCGCGCGCACCGGATACGCGGTGGCCGGGTAGCGCACGCCGTATTCAATGTAGCGGATGCCGGCGGCAATGGCGGCGGCCGTGCCGGTCTTGTTTTCCGGGCCTTCGCTGAAGTTGCGCAGCACGCCGGCCAGCGTATCCTGTTTGGTGTCGAGGATGCCGCTCCAGTAATCGAGGCCCGCGGCTTCGCCCGGGCGCTTGAGCACATTCACATAGTATTGCGCGACGATGTCGCGGTTGGTGGCGGCGTTCGCGTACAAGGCTTTGAATTCGCTTGAGGCGGTAAAGCCTTCCGCCATGCCCAGCAGGTAAATGCCCTGGTCCAGCACGCCGAGCCAGTAACCGAGGCCGGCCGCATCCGGTTCGCGTGCAAACGCGGCGCGGTATAAACGGTAAGCCTGGCCGGGATTGCCTTCGGCGTCGAACGCCATCGACATGTCGGCAAAGCGCAGGCGCGCCGTGGCGGCCACGGTGCGCGGCGCTTCCGCGCCGGTGGTGTCGGCAATGACATAACCGGCGTCGGTCTTGGTGACGGTGTAGTTGGCGATCACGCCGCTGAAGATAATCGGCTGGACGGTTTGCGCCGCCATGGCCGTTGCCGTGACTGCGGCGCCCTGGCGGGCGCGGTCCTGGCCGGCAACCGAAGTCCCATCCCCACAACCCGTCAACACGAATGCAGTGAGGAGGCTGGCGTAAATCAGGGTCGGGCGCATGGTCGGTACTTTCACAGGTTGAAAGCCGACGAGTGTAGCGTATTTCCTGCGCGGCAATGTGTCTACAAAACACCGCCGCAACAGTCTGTTACATAGTTGTTTAATCGGGGAAGCGGTCGTTGATCGCCAGCGCCTTGTCGATGTTATTGACCAGCACTTCCACATACGTTGGATCGAGGTGTTTGCCCGCCACTTCGCGCAAGTGATTGACCACTTCCTGCACCGGCCACGCATCCTTGTAGCAGCGCTTGTGCATCAGGGCGTCAAACACGTCGGCCACCGCCACGATCCGCGCGTACAGGTGAATGTTTTCGCCTTGCAGTCCCTGCGGGTAGCCGCTGCCGTCATATTTTTCGTGGTGCTGGTGCGCGATCACGGCGGCCGCCTTGAGGATCGGGCGCTGCGAACCGTCGAGGATCGACAGGCCGACCGCCGGGTGCTGCTTCATGATTTCCCATTCGGCCGCATCGAGCTTGCCCGGTTTCAGTAGCACCGCGTCCGGGGTGGCGATCTTGCCGATGTCGTGCATTGGCGCCGCGTGTTTCAGGATGGCGGTTTCTTCTTCCGGCATGCCCGATTCGAGCGCCAGCAGCTGGCAGATTTCCGACATGCGGCGCACGTGGTTGCCCGCTTCATTCGAGCGCGATTCCACCACGTCGCCGAGGCGCAGGATCAGCTCGGCCTGGGTATCCGTGATTTCCTGGGTCAGCAGGATATTGTCGAACGCGATGGCCACGCCGGAGCAAAACACTTCCAGCAGCTTGGCGTCGATTTCCGAAATTTCGTCCACCCCTTTGAGCACCAGCAGCGACACCTTGCCGCTGGCATTGGGGAAGTAGCCGACATAGGTATCGCCTTCCAGCTTGGAGATGCGGTTACTCTGCGCCGCATGCAACTGGTTCAGCAAGTCCGGCGTCAGGATGGATGTGCCTTCATCGCCGATTTGCGCCAGTACTTCGTATTCGTTTTCGCCACTGATGGCGGTGGCTGCGCGCAGGCGCAGCAGCATGCTGTTTTCCAGGCGCAGCAGGGCCACCACTTGCTGCAGCAAGCCGTTGGCGAAATCTTTCAGGTTGCGCTGCTGGAAAATATGAGCCGACGCTTCGATCACGCGCTCCAGCCCTTCGCGGTAATTGGCCTGGGCAATGCGCGCTTCTTCGACCTTCATGATGTCGCGGTAAGCGCGCAGCGCGGCAAAGGTGGTGGTGAACAGCTTGGTGCGGTCCAGCTCCGTCTTTTCCTTGTAATCGTTGATGTCGTAATTGACGATCACGCGTTCTTCCGGCGCCTGGCCCGGCTGGCCGGTGCGCAGCACGATGCGGGTGAATTGGTTGTTCAATTCCTGGCGCATCCAGCGCGCCACTTCCAGGCCGCTGTCTTCCTGCTCCATCACCACATCGAGGAACACCAGCGCGATGTCTTTTTCACGCGCCAGGACTTCTTTGGCTTCCGCGCCGCTATACGCGTGCAGGAAGGTCAGCGCGCGGCCGTCCAGGCGGAATCGGGTCAGCGTCAGCTTGGTAACGTCATGGATATCCGGTTCGTCGTCAACTAACAGTACCTTCCAGGGTGCGAGTTTTGGCGACGCAGAAGACAAAAAAGACATAGGGACGAATTTCCGCAAATGTGGCGTTGCAACAAGGACTTATGCGCATTTTCCGGGCGCACTTTTTCGATTGTAGACTCAGCTTCGCCGAATTAACAACTGGCAACACTCTTTGCGCGGACACCAAACAACAAACTCAAGCGTTTGGCTGAATTTTGTAACTGTTTTGCCAATATTTCAACGCTTTCCGTGACCCTGCATTGTTTTTTGTACGTCACAATGTTGTCATTTTTCCACTCTAGAATGGCGGCGTTTTGACCCTTCCCCACCACACAGATTGCGAAACATGACTAAAGACCGCGCCCCAGCCCGCATCGACATGGATGACACCGTCGGCTACAACAATACCCGGAATGACCACTTCAGTGTCATCCTGGACCAGCGCATCAGCCGCCGTAACCTGTTGCGCGGCAGTGCCGCCAGCGCCGCCACCGCCGTGATGGGCGCAATGGGACTGACCGCCGGGTTGTCCGGTTGTGGCAGCAGCGAAGCGCCGGCCACGCCGGTGGCGCCAGTGAACCCGCCGGTCACGCCGCCAACGGAAAAACTGCTGGGCTTCACGGCCGTGCCGAAAAGCCTGGCCGACCTGGTGACCGTGCCGGCCGGCTATACCGCCACCGTGCTGTACGCACTGGGCGATCCGCTGACCGCATCGGCCACCGCCTTCAAGAACGATGGCACCGACGCGGACTTTGAAAGCCGTGCCGGCGATCACCATGACGGCATGGAATTCTTCGGCCTGACCGCCGACGGCAAAGCATCGTCCACCGCAGTGGACCGCGGCATCCTGGCCATGAACCACGAAGCCACCACCAACCAGCAACTGTCGTCGTTCTTTATCCACGCCAATGGCGGCACCAACACGCTGCCGCGTCCAGCGGCGGAAATCGACCGTGAAACCGCGCTGCACGGTTTGTCGATGGTGGAAGTACGCAAAGCCGGCGGCAAGTGGGAATACGTGAAGGATTCCGCCTTCAACCGCCGTGTCACCTGCCTGACCGAGTGCGAACTGTCCGGCCCGGTGCGCGGCAATGCGCTGGTGGTGACCAAGTATTCGAAAGACGGCTCCAAGACCCGTGGCACCCTGAACAACTGCGGCACCGGCCGTACCCCATGGGGCTCGTTCGTGTCCGGTGAAGAAAACTGGTCCGGCTACTTCGTGCGTGGCGCGCAAGACAATGCCGCGCGCGGCAACGACAAGAGCGTGGCATCGCTGAACCGCTATGGCCGCAGCCAGGGCGCCGCATCGCGCCACGGCTGGGAATCGGGCGGCACCGATGACAAATACGCGCGCTGGAACAACAGCAAGCTGGGCGCCTCGCTTGATGGCAGCGATGACTACCGCAACGAAATGAACGGCATGGGCTATATCGTCGAAGCCGATCCGTACAACAAAACCAAGGCCGTCAAAAAGCGCACCGCACTGGGCCGCTATGCGCACGAATCCGCCGCCTTCGGCAAGCAGGTGGCTGGTCAGCCACTGGCCGTGTACATGGGCGACGACTCGCGCAACGAATACATCTTCAAATTCGTGTCGACCGCGACCTGGAATCCAGCGGACGCGACCCCGACCGACATGCTGGCCATCGGCGACAAATACCTGGACAGCGGCAAATTGTTCGTTGCCAAGTTCAATGCCGATGGCACCGGCGCCTGGATCGAGCTGAGCATTGCGAACGCCGCCATCGCCGGCTACGCCGGCTACAAATTCGCCGACCAGGCCGACGTGCTGGTCAATGCCCGCCTGGCAGGCGATGCCGTGGGCGCGACCAAGATGGACCGTCCGGAATGGTGCTCGGTCAACCCGGCCAACGGCGAAATCTACTTTTCGCTGACCAACAACAGCAACCGTAACGTCAACCCGAGCGGTTCGTCGCAACTGGCTCCGGACGCCGCCAACCCGCGCGCCTACACCGACATGAAGGGGACCACCGCGCAAAACGGCAACCCGAATGGCCACATCCTGCGCGTCAAGGAAGGTGCGGCAGGTTCGTCGGCCGCCAACTTCACGTGGGACGTTTACCTGTTTGCCGCCGAAGCGGGCGCCGATGTCAGCAAGGTCAACCTGTCGAACCTGACCTCGGACCAGGACCACTCCAGCCCGGACGGATTGGCATTCAGCCAGGCAACCGGCATTTGCTGGATCCAGACCGATGATGGCGCCTACACCGACGTCACCAATTGCATGATGCTGGCGGCCCTGCCAGGCCAGGTGGGCGATGGCGGCAAAGTGTCGCTGAGCTACCCGACCACCGGTGGCGGCACCCTGAACGTGGACACCTTCGTTGGCAAGAAACCGACGGCCGATACGCTGAAACGCTTCCTGGTCGGCCCGGTCGATTGCGAACTGACCGGCATCACGGAAACGCCGGATGGCAAAGCCCTGTTCGTCAACATTCAGCACCCGGGTGAAGGCACCAACCAGGCCAACCTTGCCGATCCATCGAAGTACACCAGCCAGTGGCCTTCCAGCATTGGCTATGGCGCCGGCAAGCGTCCGCGTTCTGCCACCATCGTCATTACCAAGAATGACGGCGGCCGCATCGGTAGTTAATCTGCCTGCGATTTAACTAATCGTAAGCAAACATTTCCTTTCATGGGCAATACGTCAAATCGGCGTATAGTCATTTGTGGTTGTAACCTGCCCGTGAAAGGAATCCATCATGCGTACACTAAACCACTCCCTGGCCGCCGCGGCGTTGGCCCTGGGAGCTGCGCTGACGGCGGGCGCCGCACATGCCGGCGCCACCGTCACCTATATCGAACCCGATAAATTCATCGACGTGCCGTTTTCCCCGATCGACCGGGAACGGGTGCTGAAGGAATTGACGGACCATTTCACCCGGCTGGGCAAGCAGTTGCCGGCGGGTCAGGATTTAAAAGTCGAAGTGACGGAACTGGACCTGGCGGGCCGCATCGAACCGACGCGCCGCACCGGCAATGAAATCCGCCTGCTGACCGGCGGCGCCGACTGGCCGCGCATGCACGTGCGCTACAGCCTCACCCAAGATGGCAAAGTCATCAACAGCGGCGAGGCGGATTTGGCCAGCATGAACTATTTGCAAGAAATGAACCGCTATGGCAGCAGTGAATCCTTGCGCCATGAAAAGCAAATGATCGATGCCTGGTTCGGCAAGACGTTCAACGTCGAGGTCAAGCGGCGCGGTTAAGCGTGGCAGCGCGGCCTCAGTCGATCCAGTTCACCTTGGGGAACTTGGCGAGGAAATCTTCCGGCATCGGCACCACCTGGCTGCGCTTGTAGTTGAAGAAAACGAAGCCGGATTTCGCCATCGCGACCAGTTTCTGGTCGTGCGGGCGGGTGATGCGGAACGTGATGTCGCCGCCATATTTATTGAAGTCCATCACGCCCACTTCAAACAGCAACTGGTCGCGGGCATGGGCTTCCGCCTTGTAGGCGGTGGCCAGGTCCGTGACGATGATGCCGGTGCCGTCGATCCCGGTTTCCCGTACGCCGAAGTCGTACAGGAAGCGGGCGCGCGCTTCGGAAATCATGGAAATCATGGAATCGTTCGCCAGGTGATTGGCGGCATTGATGTCCGTGACGCGGACCGTCAATTGCGTGGAAAAATAAAACTGGTCTTCAGGGAATTCGAGTTGCAGGCGAGCCATAGTATTCGATGACAGGGTGGGGGCGCGAATATTGTACTACTGCAATGCTATCGCTTAGTAATGCGGTAGACCCGCCCGTTGCTTGACAGCATATACAGCTCACCGGCCGCATCTTCGCCAAACGACAGCACATTGCCAATCGCGCCCACGTCCCAGGTGGTGACACTGCCCGCCACGCCATTGCGGTAAGTAAAGCTTTTCAGGAAGCCCTTGCAATAGTCGGAATACAGGTACTGGCCCGCCAGTTCCGGCAGCGCCGCGCCCCGGTACACGTAACCGCCGGTGATGGAACAGCCATTGACGTCATTGGCACCGTGCAGGTATTCGAATTGCGGGATAAACAAGCCGGTCTTGTCGCAGGTGGCGGCGTTATAGCAGGCCGTGCCTTCCATGGTGCGCCAGCCGTAATTGTTGCCCGCCTGCGTCGTGGCCGCGATATCGACTTCTTCGCGTTCGCCCTGGCCGACATCGGCGATATACAGCAGGCGGTCGGTGCGGTCGAACGAAAAGCGCCATGGGTTGCGCACCCCGCTGGCCCAGATTTCCGCGCGCCGTCCGGCCTGGCCGGCATACGGATTGCCTGCCGGAATGGCGTACGCCGCGCCGCTGACGTCCAGCCGCAAGATCTTGCCCAATAAAACATTGAGGTTTTGCGCATTGCCGGACGGATCGCCCGAGCCGCCGCCATCGCCGGTACCGAGGTATAAATAGCCATCCGGCCCGAATGCCAGTTGACCGCCATTGTGATTGCTGGCGCCCGGATGGGGAATGGTCAGCAGGCGCACGGCGGACGTGGCGCTGGCCACATTCGCGTCGCCGGACACCGTCATGCGGTCGATCGCGATGGCGCCATCGAGGTCGGTGTAATACAGGTAAAAGCGGCCGTTTTGCGCATAGTTCGGATCGAACGCGATCGACAGCAACCCGCGCTCGCCGCTGATGGTGGTTTTCGCGCCGATATCCACGAAGGGTTGCGCCAGCAAGACGCCGTTGGCGACGATCCGCACGCGGCCCGGGCGCTCGACGATGAACAGGCGCGCATCGCCGCCTGGTGCGGTCAGGTAGAGCGGTTCGGTCAGTCCGCTTGCCACGGTTTGCAGGGCCAGCGCGAACGGGGTGACTGGTGGGGTTGGCGTATTGGTCCCGGGATTGGCCGGCGTGGGCGCACTGCCGCCACCACCGCCGCCGCAGGCGGCCAGCAGTATCGGTAGTGAAAGTAGCGAAAGTAGCGGGAGTGCGGTGCGGGGCAAAGCGGTCGGCGCTATGTCAGCCTCCGTCAAGGTGTCCGCCTGATTGTAGCCAGCCGGCCGCGCGCATGGCGCAGCGCAGCCCGGCGCGCCACTCAGCGCTTGATGTACTGCTCGAGGAACGCTTTGAACTGTTCGTTGGCAAATGCCGTGGCGGCGGCCTTGTCGAACTGCGCCACCGCGTCCTTGTCGGCCTTGGGCGAATACGCCATCGTGAATTGGCGTTCGGACATGGGCAACTTGACCAGGTGGATATCCATGTTTTCCTCGGTCGCGTAATAGCGGGGCGAGTATTCATTTTCAAAAAACACGGCCTGGATGCGGCCCATTTTCAGCTTGCGCAAATTCGCGGTTTGCCAGTCCGGCACCGTCAGCATTTGCCACTGGATCGGGATGTCCGCCAGGGCAGGCGGCACCAGCGTGCCGCCGGCCCAGCCGATTTCCATCCCCGCCAGTTGCTGCAGCGATTGCACTGTTTGCAGTGGCGAGGCTTTCAGTACGGCCAAGTGGGGCTGCGTGCGCAGGTAATGCCAGGTGGTGGGAATCACCCCGGGGGTTTCAATCCGGCCGCTGGTCAGCAGCAGGATGTCGATCACGCCGGTGCGCAGGTTTTCCATGGCGCGCGGCACCGATGTGGGCGGTGTCCACACCAGTTCGATCCCGGCCCGTTTCACCACTTCCTGTTCCACATAGTCGCGCAAGGCGCCGTGCAGCGGCGCCGTCGCGTGTCCCATGATCAGTGGCGCCACCACGAAGCCGCCCACTTTCAACGGCGCCGCCGGCGCGGCCAGGGGCAGGGTGGCGCCCAGTGTGGTGAGCAAAGTGGCGAGCAGGGCCTTTAGTTTCCTCAATGGCATGACCTGCATTGTAGCCGAGGGGGCGTTCAGGCATCGCCCGCCGCCGCCTGCTTTTTCGCGGCCTGGAATGCTTCCATGCGCTCACGGCGTTCCGCCACAAAGCTGTCGCTGAAGGTGGTCTCGACATCGGCCCGGGTAAACGGTTCGCCGCAAGCCAGGCAAGCCAGTCCGGTTTCCACTTCATGGCCACAGTCGCGGTGCGTGATGTTCAGCGCCGGCGTGCTGTCGCCCAGTCCGCCCCATTTGCGGCCCCAGCCGGCCAGGGTCATCAGGATCGGATACAAGTCCTGGCCGCTGTCGGTCAGCACATATTCATGGCGGGGCGGCTTTTGCTGGTAAGCGCGGCGCGCCAGCACGCCATCGGCTTCCAGCCGTTTCAGGCGGGTCGACAGCAGGTGCGGCGACATGCCGGTTTGCGCCTGCAAGCCATCGAAGCGGCTATTGCCGAAAAACAATTCACGCATGATCAGCATGGTCCAGCGGTCACCCACCACGGCCAGGCAGCGTGCAATAGGGCACTGCGATTCCCCGCTTTCAGACCAGCTCATGTGATTCTCCGCGCGATTCTATCGATGACCGCATCGTAGTCCAAATACGGAAAAATAACTACAAATTTTGAACTTATTACTTTTCAATCGATGCGGGTGATTTACAGATTCAAAAATTGAAGTTACATTGGAAGCCATGGACAACCCAACACAAAGGAACTTCACCATGGCAACCTCGAACACCACGCAAGACGCGGCGCAAGGCACGGCACTGATCACGGGCGCTTCCACCGGCATCGGCGCCACCTATGCGGACCGCCTGGCGCAGCGCGGCTACAACCTGGTGCTGGTGGCGCGCGACCGCCAGCGGCTCGACAGCGTGGCGGACCGCCTGCGCAGCCAGTATGGCGTGCAGGTGGACGTCCTGCCGGCGGACTTGACCGACCGGGCCGCGCTGGCGCAGGTGGAGCAGCGGCTGGCCACGGACAGCGCCATCACCCTGTTGCTGAACAATGCCGGCAATACCGTCGAAGGCAGTTTCGTCAGTTCGGATATCGACAAGGTGGAAGGCATGATCACGCTGAACGTGATCGCACCGACCCGGCTGGCCAAGGCGGCCGCCACCCGCATGGCGCAGGAAGGCCGGGGCGCCATCATCAATATCGGTTCCGTGACGGCCATGATGGCGGAAGCTTTTTCCGGCACCTACAGCGGCACCAAGGCGTACATGCTGAACCTGACGCAGGCGATGCAGGTGGAACTGGCGCCCCAGGGTGTGCGTGTGCAAGCGGTATTGCCGGGGGCGACCCGCACGGAAATCTGGGAGCGCGCCGGTATTGATATCAATGCTTTTCCGCAGGAAATGGTGATGGGCGTCGATGCCATGGTGGACGCCGCGCTGACCGGTTTCGACCAGGGTGAAACCATCACCTTGCCGGCATTGCCCGACATGGCGGACTGGAACGCCTTCACGGCGGCCCGTCTGGCGCTGCAACCGAATTTGTCGCGCAGCGTGGCCGCGCCGCGCTACCAGGCGGCCTGATCCCCTGAGTTTCCTGCCTCCCGAAACGTTCCGCAAACCCGCTTGTAAGATGCAATAATGGTTTGTTGGTACTGAAGGTTTCAGGAAGGGGGCGCTTATGGATGCATGCAGCCTGCCGGGATGCCAGGACGAGGCAACGGAACAGCGTCGCCTGGCTGAATTGTCGCGTTACGCGATGACGCAAGACCATAGCGACCCCAGCCTGGACTTGGTGACGGAACTGGCCATCAAGTTCGTGGGCGCTGATATCGGTGGCATCAGCATTGTGTACCAGTCGCAAATCTGGCTGCCGTCGCGGGTGGGGCTGGCGCCGCTGCACGTGCCGCGCGCCGGTTCGCTGTGCACCTGGGCGGTGGCGTCCGACGGCGACTGGTTTGAAGTCGACGATGCGCTGCACGACGCGCGCTTCCGGGACAATGCCCTGGTCGCCCACGCGCCCCATTACCGCCACTATGCCGCCGCCACCCTGAAGGGCGCGCAAGGCTATATCCTCGGCACGTTCTGGATGATGTGGCGCGAACCCGGCGTCTGTGCCCCGGAAAAGAAAATGCTGTTGCTGGGCATGGCGAAAATGGTGATGGAAACGTTGGAAATGCGTTACTGCAACGAAGTAACGGGCATGTCCAACCGCAAGGTGTTCCTGCACCATTTGCAACTGGGACTGGAGCGCAATCCGCATCCCCATGTGATGGTCGGGTATGTGGATTTAATCGGGTTCCGCCAGTTCAATGATGTGTTTGGCCGCGAGGCGGGCAACGTCGTGTTGCGGCTGGCGGGAGAGCGCCTGACGGCATGGGCCGGACCGGACAACCTGGTGGCCCATCTCGGCGGCGACAAGTTTGCGTTTGCCCTGTTTGGCGAACACGAGGTGCAATCCGATTTGCTGGAACGCTTGAAGAATGAACTCGGGGCGCCGGTTACCCTGGTGCGCGGCGGTACCCATGCCATGCATGCGCGTATCGGCGTCGAACACCATGATTTACCTTACCGGGGTGCGGCGGCCACCTTGCTCGATGCGGCGGATACAGCGGCCTCTTCGATCAGCTCCGCGCACATGCGTACCTCGATCAAGGAATACGGTTTTGAATTGCTGGCCAAATCGCGCCTGGTCTATGAATTGCAGGGGGCACTGGCGGGCGATGCCCGCTATGGCGCACTGGTCGCCCATTACCAGCCGCAAGTCAATTATGCGGAAGGGCGGCTGATCGGGATGGAAGCGCTGGTGCGCTGGCAACACCCTTCGCGCGGGTTGGTGTCGCCAGGCAGCTTTGTTGCCGTGGCGGAGAGTTCCGACAAGATTTACCAGGTCGACTTGCAAGTGCTGGAACACGTGTGCCGCGACATGCGCGCGTGGCTCGACGCCGGTTTGCCGGATGTGCCGGTGTCGCTGAATTTCTCCCGCCGCTCGCTGTTGCACCCGGACGTGATTGCCGACTTGCGGCGCTTGCTGGCGCAGTACGCCATTCCCGGCCGCTTGCTGGAATTTGAAGTCACGGAAAGCTTGCTGGTGGAAACGCCGGAATTGCTGTCGCCGCGCGTGGCGGAATTCCGCGCCATGGGCATCCGCATCGCCATCGACGATTTTGGCACCGGTTATTCCAACCTCGACGCCATCAACAGTTTCCCGTTCGACCGCCTGAAAGTGGACCGCCAGTTCGTCCATGGGGTGGCCAGCAGCAAGCGCATTGCCGGCCTGTTCCGGCTGATCCAGGGCATCGCCGAAGTGTTCGATGTGGAACTGGTGTGCGAAGGGCTGGAGCTCGAAGAAGACCGCGCCTGGCTGGCGGAGCGGGGATCGCATTGCGTGCAGGGCTGGTATTTCAGTCCCGCACGCACGCCGGAAGATATTGCCGCGATCCTGGCCACCGTGAAAGCACGGGGGAAAGGCGCTCCGCCCCTGTCGCTGGAAGAATTACGGGAATTATTCCGGTAGGGTGGTTTCCGCACCGCGGAAGCCGCCATCCGTTGGATTGCCCGCCCACAGGTTTTTACAGCATTTGGCTCAGGAACAGCAGCGTATACCCATGCGCCAGCGCCGCCGACTGCTGGTGATAGCTGGCCCGGTGCGAACAATTGAAGCCGTGTTCGGCTTCCGCATACAAGTGGATTTCCACATTGTCCTGTTCGCGGAAGCGTTCCACCACCTTGTCGATGGCGTCGCGCGGGATGTGCTTGTCCTTGCCGCCGTAATGCAGCATCAGCGGTTTGCGGAGGTCGTCGGCGCGGTTCAGTGCATTCTGGATGCCGCCGCCGTAATACGCGATGGCCGCATCGACCAGCCCGTCCGCCGCCGCGTGATAGGACAGCAGGCCACCCCAGCAATAACCCAATGACGCGATTTTCGTGCCGACACCGGGCAGGGCGCGCAATGCCTTGGCGGCGGCGCGGACGTCCGCCTGCGCCTGGTTCATGCTGATGGTCCCTTTCAGCTCGACCGCGCGCTGCCAGTCGGCGTCGTCATAGCCCAGCTCGATGCGTTGCCCCTGGCGCCAGAACAGGTCGGGCGCCAGCACCACGTAGCCGTCCGCCGCGTACTGGTCCGCCACGCTGCGGATATGCGCGTTGACGCCGAAGATTTCCTGCAGCAAGACGATGCCGGGGCCGCTGCCGCTGCGCGGCAATGCCAGGTAAGCGCCAAAGGCGCCATCATCGCCGTCGATTTCGATCCATTTGGAAGTGCCGTTCATGAGGACGTCCTTGGGTGGGTGGGAAGGACGCCATGCTACCGCAGATGATGCGGCGGCGTTGCACGAATGGTAACGTGCGGGCGGGGCCGATACCGGTTGCTGTGGTTTCCATGCTAACCTTGCATTTTTCCATAGCTGCCACGCGGGTGAGTTCGATTAGCGCTGTTCCTTCAGTTCCGTCCGCTCCTGCACGCTTGCGCTCCATGGCGCTGGCGCTGTTGTCCGGCTTCGGTGTGACGGCGCTGCTGTTTGCCGGCGCCAGCCGCCTGGAAAACGACAAGGCGGCCCTGGCCGTGGAGCAGCGCGCCCATGCGCGGCTCTTCCTGCTGCAGCAAGGCGTGGCCAACACGATGGGCAGCCTCGCCTCCGTCAACCGCCTGTTTGCCAGCCGCGCGGCGGTCAGCCGCCACGAATTCCAGTTATTTACCCGGCCGCTGCTGGAGCGCTATCCCTACCTGCAAGCCATCAGTTACCTGCGCGTATTGCCGCACGAGGGACGGGGCGCCTATGAGCAGGCGCTGGCGCAAGTACGCCCCGGCGCCGTGATGACGGAAATGCGTGATGGCAAACCGGTGCCGGCCGGTGTGCGCGAGCACTACCGCGTGGTCGATTACATCGAACCGCAACAGGCCAACGCGGCGGCGCTGGGGCTCGACACGGCGTACCCGCCACAGGATGGCGATGCGCGCCGCATCGCCTATGCCACGGGCAAGCCGATGGCCGGCCCGCTGGTGACCTTGGCGCAACATGCGGACGGCCCGGCGGCGGCACGGCAGGGCGTCATCATTTCCATGCCGGTGTACCGCTTTGGCGCGCCGCTTGACGATGAAGCGAGCCGCCTGGCGGCGCTGCAGGGCGAGACCGCTGCCGTGCTGCGGCCCGCCGATATGGTGGCGCGTATCCTGGACGGCGATGGCAGCAAAGCCGATAGCCTGGCGCTGCGCGTGTATGCAGCCCCGGCCGAAGACGCCGCCAGCCTGGTGTATCAGTCCGCGCCGGCCACGGCCAGCGGCCGCGCGGAATTGCCGTCCTGGCTGGCGTGGCTGTATCCACAGCGGCCGCTCCCATTGCACAGCCGCTTCGAGGTGGCCGGTAAAACGTGGCTGATGACGGCGGCCACGCCGCGCGCGGTCTACGCCGCCGACCACCTGGCGTCGCTGTTCGTCCTGGCGCTAGGCGCGCTGGTCAGCGTGCTGGGCGCGGCCTGGGTGCATGCGCTGGCGTCGCGCAGCCGCGAAGTGCGCCGGCTGGTGGACGAGCGCACGGCGGAATTACGCGAGCTGTACCGCACCAGCCATTTGCGCGAACGCGCCATCGAAGCCAGCGTCAATGCCATCGCCATCACGGCCGCCACACCGGGCAACCCGACGGTCTACGTCAACCCGGCCTTTGAGCGGATCACGGGCTACAGCCGCGCCGACATGCTGGGCCAGAGTCCGCGTTTGCTGTATGGCGACGACCTGGACCAGCCGGGCGTGGAAGAAGTGCGCACCGCCATCCGTGAACAGCGCGACGCGCACACGGTGGTGCGCTGCTATCGCAAGGATGGCGCGCTGTTCTGGAACGAACTGTCGATTTCGCCGGTGCGCGACGAACAAGGCGTGGTCACGCATTACGTCTCGTTCCAGCACGATATCACCGCACTGAAAACGTATGAATCGGAACTGCGCCACCAGGCCACGCACGATGCGCTGACCGGTTTGCCAAACCGCGCGCTGCTGGCGGACCGGCTGCTGCAAACCATGCACCATTCCGAGCGCAAGGGGCATGTGCTGTGGCTGGTGTCGATCGACCTGGACCGCTTCAAATTCACCAACAGCCGCCTCGGCCACAAGGGCGGCGACCGCCTGCTGCAAGCCGTGGCGGAGCGGCTGCAACTGGCGGTGCGCCCGGTCGACACGGTGGCGCGCATGGGCGGCGATGAATTTGCGCTGATGCTGTTGCCGGAGCAGGGCGCACCCGGTCCCCGCGCCGACCAGTTGCAGCGCGTGCTCGATTGCCTGGCCGCGCCACTGCACATCGATGGCCAGGAATTGTTCCTGACCTGCAGCGCCGGCATTGCGGTTTATCCCGATGATGGACTGGACCCTGGCGTGCTGATGGAGCGCGCCGATATCGCCATGTTCCGCGCCAAGGAAATGGGCGGCGACGATGTGCAGTTCTATACCGCCGCGATGAATGACCGGCTGGGCGAGCGCATGCTGATCGAAGGCGCGCTGCGCTCGGCATTGGAGCGCGATGAATTCGTGCTGCATTACCAGCCGCAGGCAGATATTGTGGCCGGCCGCATCGTCGGCATGGAGGCGCTGATCCGCTGGCAGCATCCGGAGCTGGGCATGGTGGCGCCGAACCGCTTCATTCCATTGGCGGAAGAGACCGGCCTGATCCTGCAAGTCGGCGCGTGGGTGCTGCGCACGGCGTGCGAACAACTGGTCGCATGGCGCCGCGCCGGGCTGCATGGCTTGCGCATGGCGGTCAACGTGTCGGCGCGCCAGATGGCGGAAAAGGACTTCGTGCAATCGGTGGCGCAAGTGCTGGCCGATACCGGATTGCCGCCATCGTGCCTGGAGCTGGAGCTGACGGAAAGCCTGGTGATGAACGATGTCGAACACGCGGTCGCGGTCATGCACGAATTGAAAAAGCTGGGTGTGCTGCTGGCGATCGACGACTTCGGCACCGGCTATTCCAGCCTGGCGCATTTAAAGCGCTTTGAAATCGACGTACTGAAAATCGACCAGACCTTCGTGCGCGATCTGACGGTGGATCCTGACGATGCCGCCATTGTCATCACCATCATCGCGCTGGCCACCAACCTCGGGCTGGAAGTGATTTCCGAAGGTGTGGAAACGGCGGAGCAACTGGAATTCCTGCGCCAGCACGGGTGCCGGCAAATGCAGGGCTATTACTTCAGCCGGCCAGCGCCGGCCAATGCGATTGAATCGATCTTGCAGGAAGACGCGGCGCGCACGGCGGCCGCATAACGACACAGCGGGGAGACGGGCATGGAAGGCATGGCAGGCAAAGCAGGAATCTCCGGTGTACTGGAAACGCTGCGGCGCGGTATCGAAGATGGCGAACACCATGTGCGCCAGCAGATCGAAGCGGAAATGGGATCGCAGTTTGGCCGCTATGTGGAAATCGGCCTGGCGCTGCGCGAAGCGTTCGAGCGGCGCGAATTGCATGAGACCTTTATCCGCCGTCTGAAACCCTATCGCCGCATGATCATCGGCAACCTGCCGGCCGGTGTGCAGCGCCATGGCTTGCTGCCCCCATTGTCGCCGCAGCAGCGCGCCGGCATGGGGCACCGGCGCCTCGACGATATTCCGGACAGTGAGCTGGAACAGTGGCTGATCGATGACGGCCGCCTGATATACGGCGAATTCAAGCCGCAGGAATTGCACAATTACTTTACGGTCATTGCCCCGTACGTGAAACCGGGCAGCGCGATGATCGACCTCGGCAGCGGTCTCGGCAAGGTCGTGTTGTCGGCCGCGCTGGCGCTGCCGTTTGCCACCTGCACCGGGGTGGAATTGCTGCCCTACCGCCATGTGATGGCGCGGCAGCGTTTTGACGCTTTGCTGGCGGCCGGCGATGCGGCGCTGGCCGCGCTGCCAATGCCGCCGGCGCCGGAGGAAGCGCTGGCCTTGCCGTATGGCGCCGTGGTGGATGCGCGCCATGTGCTGGACTTGCGCCAGCGGGTCCACTTTATCAATGGCGATTTGTTTGACGCCGATGTCAGCCAGGCAGGGCTGGTGTTTATGTACAGCACCTGCTTCGCGCCATTGATGGACCGCATTGGCGACAAGCTGGCGCGCGATGTGCCGCAGGGCTGCCTGGTCAGCACCACCACCTTCCCCTTGAAGCATCCAGGCTTCCGCGAAGTGGCGCAATTCCAGTCGGGGACGGTGGCGTGGACCACGGTGTTCTTGTATGAACGCACGGGCGAACTGGCGGACTTGCCGCCGGCGCCGTCATCGTATATTTATGAACCGCCGGAAGAACGGTGGGAGAAGGAAGTGCGGGAACAGTTGTTGGCGTTGAATCCGTGATGTGCCTTCGTGACGCGTGCATGGCGGCTTCCGCTTTGCGGAAACCGCTCTACTGAATGACGCACTCGGGTTCGGAGTTTTTTCCCGATACGCCTTGCGCCGGCGCGTTCTGGCTGATCGACGCCGGCATTCGTACCTGTGGTGCCTGGTTGGCTGGGACCTGGATCATTGGCGGCTGCACGCCGTTGTGTGCCGGCGCCAGGTAACCGAACTGGCCGGCCGACAGCAGCGCCGGCGGCAGGGGCGGGGCGCCCGGCGGCGTCACCGGTGTCACTGAAATGCCGCCGACCGCCACATCGAGGTGAAGGCCATTGGCTGGCGTCTGGCCGTTCGGTGTCGGCACGCCGCCGCAATCGTTCTGGCAAAACAACGCGCCCAAATGCGTGCCCCTGATGCCGATGGTGGCGGTGGGCAGGCTGAAGCTGACGGACTCGCGGCTGCGCTTGCCCACCATGCCGGACACCGCGCGGAAGCCCCCCTTCAGCATTTCCAGCCGCACCTTGTCGCCTTTCGGATCCGGTTCGCGGAACGTGAATTCGGAGATTTTCAGCACGGAATTAGGCCGCAACACCATTTCCGAGTGGTCGATGAATTTCAGGCGGGCATAGGCTTCGGCTTCCGTGCTCAGGACATCGCCTTCGCGCACCGGGGATTTCACGGACAGCATTTTGGTGTTGCCATCGGCCTGTTTGGCGGTCAGCACCCCGGACAAATGCGTGATTTGCGCCACCGTGTCACCGGGCGCCGCCCAGGCGCAGGCCGTGCTGAAACCGCACAGCAGGACGGCAAATTTGCTCAGGGTAGCCATATCAGTACCCCACAGTCAGGAAAATATGGGCGCGGTGGTCGCCCCGCGCAACGCCAAGGGCGTGGCCCGCATCGAGGACGCGCGCCACGTCCACCCTGATAGTAACGCTTTTTCCCAACGCCGCGCGCAATCCGATGCCGGCGCTGGCGGCGGAAAGGCTGCCGGCGACAGGGACTTGCGCCGCGCGGTTGTGGCCATACGACGCATCGACGAAGGCCAGCAACCGCAGACTGCCATCCCAGCCCAATACCGCCGCCAGGTCCGGCGCATACAGTTCAGCGTTGGCGGTCACGCCGCTGTCGGCGGACAGCACCCGTTCATCGAAGCCGCGCACCGTGCTGGCCCCGGTCAGGCCGAAGCTTTCCGCCGACACCACCGGCTGCAGCGCGTACTGGACATTGCCAGCCACCCGGGCTTGCCAGTCGTTGCCAAAACCGCGCAGCCAGCTGGCGGCGCCGCGCAAGATGACGAGGCGGTCGCGCGTGTCGCGGTTGCCGCTGGTCAGGTAGGAATAACGGTCGGTGCGCCCGGTGATATTCGTATAGCGCACGCCGCGCGGAAAGTTGACGGCCAGTCCCGCGCTGGCGTCGAGTTGCGCCAGGCCGCTGCGGGTCGAGGTGACATATTGCGCCGACAGCGGCATCACGGTGTAGGGCACGCAACTGGCCAGCGGCGGCGTGGGCGGCGCCGTGCTGACGGGCGTGCCGTCGACCGCCGTGCAGCGCGCGTCGATGGCTTTATAGTCGATCGCCGCCACCAGCTTGCGGGTGGTTTCGCCGGCGCGGGGGAAGTTGTGGTTCAGGCGCACGCTGACCACATCGCCCTTGCCGACGATGTTCAGCGAACCGCCCAGGGTCGGGGTGGAACTGGGGGTGTTCGAGCTGGATTTGCCGTAAATGACGTCGATGCTGTCGCCCCAGTCGTACAGCGGCAGGCGGTAGCCGATGCTGTAGTTATGGATCTTGACCCCACCGGGGCTGTCGGGCGACGTGGTGTAGGCCAGGCTGACGGCGTGGTCGCGGTCAAACAGGTTGGCGTACTGGTAAAACACGCCGGTGCGCCAGTTGCCGGTGGCGTCGGTCCCGGTATTGTCGGCGGAGAGACCGCCCTGGTGGGGGCTGCGGTCCGTGACTCGGACATTGGCGTCGACCAGGTAATCGGTGTCGCCGGCCGCCAGCGAGACTTCCACTTGTTTCGCGCCATTTTCATTCGACAGTTGCACGTTTTCCGACAACTGGCGCAAATTCGGCGAGGTGCCCGGCTGCAGCGCGGGCAAGCCGCGCCGCACGTTGTCGGCGCTGTAATAGCGGTTGTCGGTCACGCTGACCTTGCCGATTTTCGCTTCCAATACCTCGAGGCGCACTGCGCCGGAAGTAGCTTCCTGCTCCGGCAGCGCCACTTGCACGGCGCCATAGCCGGCGGCCCGGTACGCGTTTTCCAGCGCATCGAGCGCGCGCTGCACGTCGCCGAAATTGCGGCGGCTGCCGGTAAACGGCGCCAGCAGCGCTTGCACCTTGGCATCGGGCAACAGGGTGTTGCCAACCACGTCGAAGCGGGCAATGTCGAAACGTTGCTCGTCGGCTTGGGCATGGGCCGGCGCCGACGCCAGGATGGCCGCCAACGCGATCGCCATGCACGCTGCGGGCCGCCGAGTCGTCATGATGTCGGAAAGAAAGGGGAATAGCCTAGGGTAGACTGATCCGCGTTTCCCGGCAAGCAAGTGTGGGAGGATGGCCACATACCGGAGTCATCCTCCCCGCGCCAGCATGGACGATCAACGCTTGACGTTGGCGAACGGGTCACCCTGCTTGAAACTGGCCATTTTCGGATCGTTGGCCACCGCATAGCCCAGGTTCAGGGTGAATTGCGCCTGCTGCACCATGCCCGACAAATCCCAGTCCGCGCGGTATTCGTCGGTCACCTGGTGGTAATCCTTCTTGAAGGCCACCAGCTTGGCGCTCGATGCCTGCTGGTTGTGCTCGAACTCAAAGTGGCCGTCGCCGGAAAACACGGCGGAACCCACGTTGAACGCCGGGATGCCGGCCTTGGCGAAGTTGAAGTGGTCGGCGCGGAAATAAGCGCCGGAAATGTCCGGGATCAGGGGCGCCAGCTTCAGGCCCATTTTCTTTGCCACCAGGCCGGCCGATTCATACAGCGAGCTGCGTTCGGCACCGGCGACGCCAATGTCCCTGGTGCGGCCGACGAAATTCATGCTGTCCAGGTTCAGGTCGGCGCTGGTTTTATTCAGTGGCCAGACCGGGTTGGCGACATACGCCGCGCTGCCCAGCAGCCCCTGTTCCTCGGCCGCCGGCCACAGGAAGATTTGCGTGCGTTTCGCCGGTTTTTTGACGGCTTCGGCCGCCATCGCCAGCAGGGCGGCCGCGCCGGAGGCATTGTCGATCGCGCCGTTATAGGTGTGGTCGGTCTTGCCGTCGCGGCGCCCGCCTTCATCCACGCCCAGGTGGTCCCAGTGCGCGGAATACACCACCGCCTGTTCCTTCAGTTTCGGATCAGTGCCTGGCACGATGCCGGCCACGTTGAATTGCTCGACCTGGCGCACGGCGCTGCGCAATTCCACGTGGGCCGTGGTTTTCAGGTCGACCGGGCGGAAATCGCGCGATTCGGCCTTGGCGCGCAAGTCATCGAGGTCGAACCCGGCGGATTTGAACAGGTCGCGCGCCATGTCTTCATGCAGCCAGCCTTCCACCTGGTTGCCTTCTTTGTTCAGGTGGAACCGTTCGTGGCCAAAGCCGTTGGCCGGCACGCTCCATGGATACGAGGCCGAGGGCGTGGTGTGGATCAGCAGCGCACCGGCCGCGCCACGGCGCACCGCTTCTTCGAATTTGTACAGCCAGCGCCCGTAATAGGTATACGCCTTGCCGGCAAAGCGGTTGGGTTCGTCCGCGGTCGGCTGCGGGTCGTTGACCATCATGACCAGGATTTTGCCTTTGACATCGGCATCCTTGTAGTCATCCCATTTTTCTTCCGGCGCGCTGGCGCCATAGCCGACAAACACCAGCGGCGCATCGAAACTCAGGCTGGCCTTGCCGCTGCCGGTGCCGATCAGCACCCCTTCGCCGACAACCGGCGACAGCCGCGCCGACGTTGGTCCAACCTTGGCCTGGAACGTGATGGAACTGCCCGGCAACAGCTTGGTGCCACGGAAGCGCACCGGCTGGCGGTAGCCGCCATCGGGCAGCGGTTTCAAACCCATCAGCGCGGCCTGGGTCTCCAGGTAGCGCACCGCCAGGTCGCCGCCACGCTGTCCCGTGCCCCGTCCTTCGAGCAGGTCGTCGGCCAGGAAGGACAGGTGGGCGCGCAGCGGTCCTTCCGTCACGGTGGGGGCTTGCTGGGCGTTGGCGGGGAGGGGGCCGAGGGCGATGGTGGCAATGCCGGCTGCGGCTGCCAGGGTGCGAAGGCGCATGGGTGCTCCGTAGTGAAAAGGTGACAGGTTCGATGGCCGCACCGCTCGAAGCTGGCGGCGCGGAGTGGCTATCTTACTCTGGCCGCCGCGAACATGTTAGCCTTTGCCGGATCGACAATCAGGAGAGACTATGCGGGTCATCATCATCACGGGCGCGTCCGATGGCATCGGCGCGGAAATGGCGCGCCAGCTGGCGCAGCGCGCGGCTTCCGGTCCGGCAGGGCAACTGGCGCTGGTGCTGGCCGCGCGCAATGGCGCCATGCTCGACGCGGTGGCGGCCGAATGCGCGACCTACGGCGTGCGCACGCTGGCCGTGCCGACCGACGTGTCCGACCAGGCGCAGTGCCGCCATCTGGTGCAGGCCACGGTGGAAGCGTTTGGCCGCATCGATGCGCTGGTCAACAATGCGGGCCGCTCCGGCCACGCGCTGTTCGAAGATGTGCAAGACCTGGGCTGGTATGAAGACATGATGCGGATTAATTTGTGGGGCAGCGTGTGGTGCACCCACGCTGCACTGCCTTACCTGAAGCAATCGCGCGGCAGCGTGGTGGCGGTGGCGTCGCTGGCCGGGCTGGTCGGCGTGCCGGGACGCACGGCGTACAGCGCCAGCAAATTCGCGATGTCGGGCTTTTTTGAAGCGCTGCGGGCGGAAGTCAAGGCGGCGGGCGTGTCCGTCACCACCGCGTATCCGGGCGTGGTCGATACGCGCATCCGCTACCGGGGCTACAACGCGGCCGGCGGCGAACTGGGTTCGAGCAGCCTGAAGGAAGATGGCGCGATGCCGGTGGCCGAGTGCGCGCTCTTGATCATCGACGGCATGGAGCGCCGCAAGCGCGAAGTGGTGATGTCGGCCAAGGGCAAGCTGGGGCGGTGGATGAAACTGCTCGCCCCGGGGATGGTGGAGAACATGGCGTTAAAGGCGGTCAGCGAAGAACACCGGCCGCACTCGTAACGTCCTGGAATTACGCGGCGGTCGGTTCGCCGTGGAACGCCTTGTTGGCGATCTTCCAGCCATCTGCGGTTTTCAGCAGCACGAAGTAATCGGTAAAGGTGGTGGCGCCGTGGATCAGGCGCAGGCGCACGGATGCCGCAGTGCCGTGCACGTCGATCCAGTCGACAATGCGCTGGCGCTCGGATTCGTCGGCGGCCGGGACGCCATTGAAGCGCTGGCAATACACATCCAGCGGCCACGACGTGAACTCGCCGTCGCGCATCGATTCGATGTGCGCGGTTGGCAGGAAAGCTTTGCGCATGAAGGATGCGTCGTTGCGCGCGTGGCCTTCAATGTATTGTTTGACCGGGTCCATCACCGCGGCTTGCTCTTCGGTGAACTGGGGACGGAAAATGGTATTCATAGACAGGGACATGGCTGGCTCCTTGGTGGAGCCCCATCATGCCCCGCATCCGGCAAGTTGGCTGCAGCATGGATGCGATACCCGGTATATGCGGTTTTCTATGCTCAAAAAGCGTGCAATTCGCCCCTTTTTGCACGGAAGGGGCGGTAAAAGGGTAAACTGGCACCTTTGTTTCGCATTGGGCGATTCGATCATTAACTGTGAGTGACGCCATGTCTGGAACACCTGAAATTCTCTTTGCCGACCTGAATTTGTCGGCCCCCATCCTGAAATCGCTGAAAGAAGTGGGCTATGAAAGCCCCTCGCCGATCCAGGCTGCCACCATTCCTTATCTGCTTGATAACCGCGACGTCCTGGGCCAGGCGCAGACCGGCACCGGCAAGACCGCCGCGTTCGCGCTGCCGATCCTGTCGCGCATCGACCTCAAGCAGATGACGCCGCAGGCGCTGGTGCTGGCGCCGACGCGCGAGCTGGCGATCCAGGTGGCCGAAGCCTTCCAGCGCTATGCCGCGCACATCCCGAAATTCCACGTGCTGCCGATTTACGGCGGCCAGAGCTATGGCCCGCAACTGGCCGCGTTGCGCCGTGGCGTGCACGTGGTGGTGGGCACTCCGGGCCGCGTGATCGACCACCTCGACAAAGGTTCGCTGGACCTGTCCGCGTTGAAAACCCTGGTGCTCGATGAGGCCGATGAAATGCTGCGCATGGGCTTTATCGACGATGTCGAGCGCATCCTGCGGGAAACGCCGGAATCGCGCCAGACCGCGCTGTTCTCGGCCACCATGCCGGCGCCGATCAAGCGCATCGCCACCACCTACCTGAACAATCCGCATGAAGTGCTGGTGGCCGCCAAGACCACCACCTCGGAAAACATCCGCCAGCGCTACTGGCTGGTGTCCGGCATGCACAAGCTGGACGCGCTGACCCGCATCCTGGAAGCGGAGCCGTTTGACGGCATGATCATTTTCTCGCGCACCAAGCTGGGCACGGAAGAACTGGCCGAACGCCTGCAGGCGCGCGGTTTTTCAGCCGCCGCCATCAATGGCGACATGCAGCAGGCGGCGCGTGAACGCACGATTGCCCAATTGAAGGATGGCAAGATCGACATCCTGGTGGCCACTGACGTGGCGGCGCGCGGCCTGGACGTGGAGCGCATCAGCCACGTGGTCAATTACGACGTGCCGTATGACGCGGAAAGCTATACCCACCGCATCGGCCGCACCGGCCGCGCCGGCCGCAGCGGCGAAGCGATCCTGTTCATCACGCCGCGCGAACGCAACCTGCTGAAAACCATCGAGCGCGCCACGCGCCAGGAAATCGGCCGCATGGATTTGCCGACCCTGGACGCCGTCAATGACGTGCGGATCGCGAAGTTCAAGGATGAGATCACGGACATCCTGGCACAGGGCGGACTGGAACACTACCAGGGCCTGATCGAGGAATACGAAAACGAACACAATGTGCCGGCGCTGGAAATCGCCGCCGCACTGGCGCTGATGGCGCGCGGCGGCAAGCCGCTGCTGCTCGATAAAAAGCGCGAGACCGGCTGGCACGAAGACGGGCAGCCGCGTCCTGAACGTCCTGAGCGTCCGGCACGCGCCGATCGTGGTGACCGTGGCGATCGTCCCGACCGTCCAGAGCGTGGTCCGAAGAAGGAGCGTTTGCCGCGCACGTCCGAGCCGGGCATGCAAACCTACCGTATCGAAGTCGGTTACCAGCATGGCGTCAAGCCGGGCAATATCGTGGGCGCGATTGCCAACGAGGGTGGCGTCGAGTCGAAGTACATCGGCCGGATTGAAATCTATGACGATTTCTCGGTCCTCGACATGCCGGATGATTTGCCGCCCGACCTGATCGAACACCTGGGCAGCATCCGCGTGGCGGGCCAGGCGATGCGCATCAGCCGCGATGGCGACCCGGTGCCGGCGCCCCCAGTTGCCGCGGCCCCGGCCCCGCGCAAGGCGGCGGAAGAACGTGCGCCGAAGAAGGCGATGGAAGAACGCGCACCGAAGAAGGCGGCCCGGCCCGAACCGGAACTGAGCCAGCGCGCCGATGACGATGAACCGGCCTTCGATGATGACGCTGCCGCCAAGAAGAAAAAGAAGGACAAGCACAAGGTCAACTTGCCGATGACCGCGTTCCGCCTCGAAGTAGGGGTGAAGCACAATGCGACGCCGTCGAACATCGTCGGCGCGATCGCCAACGAAGCGGGGCTGGAAGCGAAGTACATCGGCCGCATTGAAATGTTCGATGACCACACGATGATCGAACTGCCGGACGGCATGCCGGACGATATCTTCCAGCACCTGGGCAAAGTGTGGGTGGGCGGCCAGCAACTGCGCATCAGCCATGCGAACAACATGCCGCCGATGTCGGGCAAGCACACGCCGCCGAAGGAACCGGTCAAGCCGGCCAAGGGCGGCGCCAAAGCCGGCAAGAGCTTCAAGGCCCGCTAAGCCTGTAGCCAGGCACCGCCACGGCCTGCATACGCTGTGGCGGCGTTGTTTGCCGTGCGGCGTAATCCGGTAGGGTGGTTTCCGCGAAGCGGAAGCCACCATGCAAGCCCCCCGGCAGCGTGGCTGTCAGTCCAGCGCCCATTCAGCGGCGCTGCAAGCATGCAGCACCGTCGTATCAAACAGCGGCAACGCCGTATCCCGCACCTCCACCAGCAAGCCAATCTCGGTACACCCGAGGATCACCCCCCGGGCGCCCCGTTGCCCCAGCCGGCCGATGATGCGCCGGTATTCCGCACGCGACGACTCCGACACGATCCCCACGCACAATTCGTCGTAAATGATGCGGTGAACGATGGCGCGCTCGTCCTCATCGGGCACCAGCACCGTCAATCCGTGGCGCTGTTCCAGCCGTTCACGGTAAAAATCCTGTTCCATGGTAAACCGCGTGCCCAGCAAGCCGATGGTCTGCAAGCCCGCCGCGCGGATGGCGTGCGCGGTGGGATCGGCAATGTGCAGCAGGGGCAGCGCGCAGGCCGCCTCGATGGCCGGCGCCACCTTGTGCATGGTGTTGGTGCACAGGACGATGCAGTCGGCGCCCGCCGCCCGCAGCCGCAGCGCCGCCTCGGCCAGTACCCGGCCTGCCGCGTCCCAGTCGCCGGCGCGCTGTAATTGTTCGATCTCGTGGAAATCCACGCTGACCAGCACGGCGCGCGCGGAATGCAGGCCGCCCAGCCGGGCGCGGATGGTTTCATTGATGTGGCGGTAGTACGGCACGGTGGATTCCCAGCTCATGCCGCCGATCAGGCCGATGGTTTTCATGTTGCGCTCCTTGAGGTGAGGCTAGAATAGGCCGGGCCGGCAAACCCGGTCTATCAAAAAATTTCAGGGAGGGCGCAGCGATGGGCATGGTGGAACTGGACGCCGGATGGGCGCGCATAGCGCTGTTGCCGTCCGCGCCTTATTCAGCCGATGGCGCGTCGCCCGCGTGCGTGATGGGGGTGGCGCTGGAGCGGCAGCGGGGCGTGCATGCGGTGGCGGGGGAGATGCGCCGCGACTTCGATGCGTGGCCGGGGGAGTTTGCGCTGGCGGCGCCCGGTGTGCCCATGTTTTCCGAATCCGCGCGGGGCGGCGAATACTTGCTGGTGGCCGTCGATGCGGCCGTGGCGCCGGTTGTTTCCGGTGCGCCGCGCCGCCTGTTCCGAGGGCAAAAGAATGCCGTGGCGCTGGCGCGGCGCTTGCGGCGCGTGCTGCTGTCGCCGCAGCCCGATGTGCAGCACGCGGCACAGCTGGCGGCCGCGCTGTTGGCGCATGGCGCAATGTTGCTCGATGGGGCAACCGAGGGGGCAACCGAGGGGACAACCGAGGGGACAACCGAGGGCGCATCCGGGCGTACCGCCGCGTATGACGCCGACCGGCCAGTGCATGCGCGCGTGCTGGACGCCATCGAGCAGGACCTGGCGTCGCCGTGGCCGCTGGAGGCGCTGGCCGCGCTGGCCGGGATGCCCTTGCTGCGTTTCCTGCGCAGCTTTACCCATGCCACCGGCATGACGCCGCACGCCTGGATCACGGAACGCCGCCTGCAGCACGCACGCCGCATGTTGCGCAGCACCAATGTCCCGCTGGCCGAGATTGCCGCCGCCTGCGGCTTCGCACAGCAATCGCACATGGGGGCGCTGCTGAAACGTGAAGTGGCCCGCAGCCCTGCCCAATACCGTACCCGCGCAACCCACGCTGCACCCTGAGCAACATTCTGATTTTCCAAAAGACGCCAGGCGCCTGGATTCCAAGAATAAAAAGGGGCCAGGCCCTGTAATGTCGAGTCAGGAGCAATGTCGCACCATATTGGTGCAATAAAATGTTGCATCGCACCAGAAAAGTCCCGAAATCGGGTCTTGAGCGCGGGATTTGGTGTAAAAACAAGGCTGGCCCAAAAATTGCATAGACAGGTTTATTTTTCCTGTCTTGCGAGGCGCCAGTGATTACCCGTAACGACCTGATTGAATATGCCGGTCCACAGCGCAAAGTCTTCCGCGTGCTGTGGGTCGATGACGCCGGTGCGGCTGCATATATTTTCAACGTATTGCCGAAAACGGCCGAAGCGCAGCTGGCGCGTGTGGCCATGCTGGAAGCGGACCTGGCTGCCGGCCGTGCCCGCCGCCTGGCGGACGATCCGTGGCCGCTGCCGGAGCAACCGTCGCGCCGTCCCCCCAAGCACCTGCAAATCCGCGACCGCGCGTGGCAAGTGGTGCGCGACCTGGTGGCGATGGAACCGGCGATTTATGAACCGCGCCGGCGTGGCCAACTGGTGATGGCGTGCATGGCGCAGCACGCGGTATCGCATCCCACGGTCTACCGCTACCTGCGGCGCTATTGGCAGCGCGGGCTGAGCGCCGATGCGCTATTGCCCGACTATGCCAATTCCGGTGCGCGCGGCAAGATCCGCGCGGTGTCCGAGGGCGTGCAGCGTGGCCGTCCGCGCAAGGCCGGTGCGCCGCCCGGTGTGAATGCCGATGCCGCCATGCGCCGCATCTTCCGGGTGGCCGCCACGCGGGTGCCGGACAGCGCCGCGCCATTCGCGCGCCGCGCCGTGTTTGACCAGATGCTGCGGGACTTTTTCCATCAGCGCACCATTGAAACCGACACCATGCGCGTGCAGCCCGGCGCGCAGGAAAGCGCGCTGCCCACCTATGGCCAGTTCAGCTACTGGCTGGACCAGGACCGTTTGCTGGCAAGGCCGCAGTCATTGCCGCCCTTGCCCGTCGCGACGGACCCGGGCCGTCCCGGCAGGCCGGGCGCCGCATTTCGCCTGGAAGCGACCCTGGCCGATGTGCGCCTGGTGTCGCGCGCGGACCGTGGCCAGGTGCTGGGCCGCCCGGTGATCTACACCGCCACCGATGTCTTCAGCGGCATGGTGGCCGGCATTTATGTCGGCATGGAGCGCCCGAACTGGCGGCACGCGCTGCTGGCGCTGGCCAATGCCGCCGCCGACAAGCAGCGCTATTGCCTGCGCTTCGGCCGCGATATCGGCGCCGCGTCGTGGCCCGCGCAGCACGTGCCGGGCCTGGTGTTTGCCGGCTCGGAACTGGCGGCGGGCGTCGACCTGGAACATGATGTCTTGCTGAACCAGTTCCATACGCGTTGCCTGGTGGCGCCGCCGCACGAAAGCCATGTACCCGGCCTGCAGGCGGAACTGGCGCGTCGCATTCCCCTGCTCGATGGCGCGGCCCGCGCAGAAAGCGATAGCGGCGACGATGGCGAAACCCTGCGCTGCGCGCGCATGGATGGCGTACTGGACCTGGAACAATTCACGCGCCTGGTCATCGACAGTGTGCTGCACTATAACCACAGCAACCCGCAAGGCGGCGCGACGCCGCAGCAATTGTGGGCCTGGGGCGCGGTCCAGCGCGGCGCCGCGTTGCGCCAGTTCCCGGAAGACCTGGTGCGCTGCTGCCTGCTGCCCGTGACGGAAGCCATGGTGACGGCGCAGGGTATCCGCGTACAGGGCAGTCATTATGAATGCGTGCGCGCCCTCGATGAACAATGGTTCGACCGCGCCGCCAAGCATGGCCAGTGGCCGGTGAAGGTCGCATACGATCCCGCCAGCCTGGACATGGTCTACCTGCTCGATCCGCGCGCACCGATGCACTTCCACGCCTGCCACCTGGCCGACGGCAGCAGCGGACACCGCCGCCTGTCATCGATGGAGTTGTCCTTGCTGCGGGCGCAGCAACAGCGCCAGTATGCGGAGCCGGTGCACAGCGTGGCGTTTGAGAAAATGGTGGCGGCGCTGGCGCGATAGTTTTGATAACGGTATGCTGCGCGCTTACCCCGATTGAAAGGACGCGCGCATGCAGTTCAAAAAACTCTTGATGGCCGCTGCCGTGGCGGGCAGCGCCGGCGGTGGCGCCACCGCCGCACCGATGACCTTGCAGGATTACCTGGCCTTGAGCGGCCCGCAGCCCGACGCGCACATCGCGTATGGCGCGGCGCCGTCGCAATTCGTCGAACTGTTCAAACCCGCCGGCCAGGGACCGTTCCCGGTGCTGGTGCTGATCCACGGCGGTTGCTGGACCGTGCATTTCGGCGGCATCAATCAGATGCGCAACATGGCCGGTGAGCTGGCCCGGCAAGGGATCGCGGTGTGGAATGTCGAATACCGCCGCGTCGATGAAGAAGGTGGCGGCTATCCCGGCATGTACCAGGACGTGGCCACGGCGGTGGACCGGCTGAAAACCGAAGCGGCCGCGCACAACCTTGACATGGCCCGCGTCGCGGCCATGGGCCATTCAGCCGGCGGCCACCTGGCGCAATGGGCCGCATCGCGCCATCGTTTGCCGCCGGCCAGTCCGGCATGGCGCGCCGATCCGCTGGCGATTCCCCATGTGATCAGCCTGGGCGGGCTGGCTGATTTACGCCACGAGGAAAGCCTGATCAAGTCCAGTTGCGAACGCGATATGTGGCAACTGGCGGGCGCCGCGAGCGCGGCGCGGCCGGACATCTTTGCCGACACCTCGCCGGCGGAAATGCTGCCGTCCGGCGTGCGCACGACCCTGATCACAGGGGCGCTCGATGACATTTCGCCGGTGCGGGTGGCGCAGGATTATGCGCGCCGGGCGCAGGCGCAAGGCGACGCGGCCGAGGTGATCGTGCTGCCGAACGCCAGCCACTACGACGAAGTGGCAGCCACGTCGCCTGCGTGGCGGCTGATTTATCCGCAGATCCGCAAGGCGCTGCGAATGGATTAACCGGCGTTAATTGTATTAATTATATTAATCGTATTAATCGTACTGGTCGTATTTGCGCGAATCGCCCTGCACCCGTTCCGCCGGATACTTGGCGGCATTGAGGGCGATTTTTTCCAGCGCGGCCGCATGCAAGTCCACCCCGGTCTTGTCGGCCAGTTGCACCAGGTACAGCAGCACATCGGCCAGTTCATGGCGAATGCCTTCGCGTTTGGCTTCATCGAGCTCATGCGCGGCGCCGGTCGGCAGCCACTGGAAGTGCTCGGCCAGTTCCGCCGTTTCCACCGTCAGCGCCATCGCCAGGTTCTTGGGCGTATGGAATTGTTCCCAGTCGCGTTCGCGCGCAAAGGCGCGCGTCAGGTCGCGCAAATGTGCCAGGCTGTCCTGTTCAGTCACGGCGCGGCCTTTGCCATGAACACGCTGTAGGGATCATCGGGATAGTCGCCGTAAGGCCCGCAGACCGAATAGTCGCGCTTTGTGTACAGCGCCAGCGCTTCCGTCGAGGCCGGACCGGTTTCCAGCGTGAACCGTGCACAGCCGCGTTTAACGGCTTCGCCTTCCAGCAAGTCCAGCAACTGGTGCGACAAGCCCAGGCCACGTCCGGCCGGCCGCACATACATGCGTTTGATTTCGCCGTATTCCGGCGTCAGCACGATGGCGCCGCAACCGAGCGCCGCGCCGGCGCCGTCGCGCGCGACAGCGAACAAAATGTTGGGCTGGTCCAGGGTCGCAATATCGAGGGCATACACGCTGTCGGCAGGGTACAGCGCATACAGGCAAGCATCCAGTTCTGCAATCAGCGCCACCACGTCTGGCTGGTTCGGAGTTTCAAAGGAAATATTCATATTTTCGATTGTAGCGCAGCATTCTGTATCAAGATGCATGCCGCCTATGTCACGTTAGATTTGACGAGAAAAATACTATGGTGCAAGCCCTTACAAGCCCCGCAAAGCTGTCTATGATGAATTTTAAGCAGGGCCTGAATATAACAAAAGACCCTGCTGCCACGTAGTTAAACCCGTTCAAATTATGGAGCAGCCATCATGAAAAAAATCAGCCTGATTGTTTTGCTGGCCTTTGCCGCCCCGGTCGTCCTGGCACAGTCCGCATCATCCCCGACGGTGAAGGTTCCTGCCTACAGCATCTCAGCGCCAGAAAGAACCGTTGGCAAAACCTCTGCCGGTTTCGACAGCTATCGCGGCGCGTATGACTTGTCGAACGGCCAGGTGCTGTCGCTGATGAACAGCGGAGCCACCATGTATGCGCAGCTGGACGATGGCAACCGGCATGAGCTGGCCGCCACTGGTTATGGCAAGTTTGTGGCCAAGGATATGTCGCTGAAGATCACGCTGGAACGGAAGGCAGATGGCGAAGTCGGTGGCGAAATGTTGATTGCCAGGTCGCCTTCGGTAGCAGGCCAGCCGATGGAATACGTACGCATCGCGCTGCGGTAACGCGGACGTACGATAACTTGTAGCAGCGCGCGGGTGAGTCCGTCACCCGCGTAGTCTCCCTTTGCCGCCGGCCCGTAAGGTCCGGCGGCTCTCTTTTGCCTTCTGGTATTTTCTCTCTTGGGTGCCGGGTCTTCAGGCCGGGCATCTCATCTTGTTCCGATGGTATGATATTCGGCTGCCGGCCAAAAGCTGGCATTTTTTATAAATACCACTCGGAGATACCCGAATGAAATTACGTCTGCTGGTTGTCGCGGCCGCATTAATTGCGTCCGGTGCACAGCACGCCCAGGCCGCGCCACGCGGTCTGACCATTGAAGACTTGGCCACCATGGAGCGCGTGGGCAGCCCAGTCTTGTCGCCTGATGCTTCCAAAGTCGTGTACACGGTGCGCAGCACCAACCTGGAGAAAAACCGCGGCAATACCCAACTGTGGATGATAGATTTGCGCGCGGCAAAACCAGCGCCGCAGCGCCTGACCCAGGCCGACGCCAGCAGCATGGATCCTGAATGGTCGCCGAACGGCGATGCGATTTATTTCCTGTCGACCCGCTCCGGCAGCAACCAGGTCTGGCGTTTGCCGCTGGGCGGCGGCGAAGCCGTACGGGTGACCGACTTCCCGCTGGATGTCGACAATTTCCGCCTGTCGCCGACAGGTGACCGCCTGGCGTTCAGCCTGGCGGTGTTCCGCGATTGCGCCGACCTGGCATGCACGAAAAAGCGCGTGGATGAGCAGGCTAAAAACAAGGCCACCGGCAAAGTCTATGACCGCCTGTTCGTGCGCCATTGGGATACGTGGAACGATGGCCGCAATGCCGTACTGTACAGCGCCGCCATCGGCGCCGACGGCAAAGCGTCCAATCCGGTCAGCCTGTCCGGCTCGCTCGATGGCGATGTGCCGTCGAAGCCGTTTGGCGACCACGAGGAATACCAGTTCAGCCCGGACGGCAAAACGGTCGTGTTCAATGCCCGTATCGCCGGCAAGACGGAAGCCTGGTCCACCAACTTTGACATCTACACGGTGCCGGCCGCCGGTGGCGCCGCGCCGCGCAACCTGACGGCCGATAATCCGGCATGGGACACCAAGGCCCAGTTCTCGCCGGATGGCCGCACCTTGGCCTATGCCGCGATGAAGCGTCCGACCTTTGAAGCGGACCGTTTCCACCTGGTGCTGATGGATGTGGCGACGGGCCAGAAGCGCGCGCTAACCGATGCGTGGGACCGTTCCGTGTCGGAATTCCACTGGGCCCCGGATGGCAAGTCGCTGCTGGCAACGGCGGACGACGTGGGGCAGCACCGCCTGTTCGCGATTGATGCGGCCAGCGGCAAGGCCACGCCGCTGTCCGGCCCCGGCTATGTGTCGGCCTTCACGATGGCGCGCGACACGCTGGTGATGGCGCAAGCGAACCTGGCGTCCGGCGCGCAGCTGTACAAGATGAAGCTGGGCCAGGCCAATGCGAAGGCGGACAAGCTGACCACCAACAATGAAGTTAAACTGGCGGACGTGCGTTACGGCGAGTACGAGCAATTCTCGTTCAAGGGCGCCAATGGCGACACCGTGTATGGCCACGTGATGAAGCCATGGAATGCCGAAGCGGGCAAGAAGTATCCGGTGGCGTTCCTGGTGCACGGTGGCCCGCAGGGCAGCTTTGGCAATTCGTGGAGTTATCGCTGGAATCCGCAAGTGTATGCGGGCGCAGGCTATGCGACCGTGTTCATCGACTTCCACGGTTCAACCGGCTATGGCCAGGCCTTCACCGATTCCATCAGTAACGACTGGGGCGGCAAGCCGCTGGAAGACTTGAAACTGGGCCTGGCGGCGGCAGCGGCGAAGTACCCGTGGCTGGACCGCGAAAAGAGTTGCGCGCTGGGCGCATCGTACGGCGGCTACATGATGAACTGGATCGAAGGCAACTGGTCCGACGGCTTCAAGTGCATCGTCAACCACGACGGCGTGTTCGATACCCGGGGCATGGCGTACTCGACCGAGGAAATCTGGTTCACCGAGTGGGAATATGGCGGTTCGTACTTCAAGAATCCGGAAGGCCACGAAAAGTTCAACCCGGTCCACCATGTGGCCAAGTGGAAGACGCCGATGCTGGTGGTGCAGGGCGACCTGGACTTCCGCATCCCGACCGCGCAAGCCTTGTCGACCTTCACGGCGCTGCAGCGCCAGGGCATCGACAGCAAGCTGCTGGTGTTCCCGGATGAAAACCACTGGGTCTTGAAACCAGCCAACTCGATCCTGTGGCACCGCACGGTGCTGGGCTGGCTGGACCAGCACTTGAAGAAATAAGCCTTCGCCACTCCCCGAACGCCCGCTGCCCCGCGGGCGTTTTACTTCCAGTGAATATTGGTTAGTTTTAATAGGGCAACGATGCTGTATGCTGCGGCCTGCAAAAAAATAACCAGACAGGGGAGTTCTTCAATGACCAAATACGCCGCACTGGCCGCCATGCTGGCGCTGACGGGATGCGCCTCGATCACGGGCGAGAAAATCCAGCCATTGTCCGTCGTCACGGTATTCGACAACAAGGAAGTGGCCGGCATCGGCTGCACGCTGTCGAATGACGCGGGCAGCTGGTCCCTGTCGTCGCCTGGCAGCGTCACGGTGCACAAGAGCACGGGCGACCTGGCCATCGATTGCAGGAAAGAAAGCATGGCTGGCAATGCCACGGTGGTATCGAAAGCCAATATCGGCGCGTGGGGCAATATCCTGGTGGGCGGCGTGATTGGCTATGTGGTGGACCGACAGACCGGCGCCGGGTTCAATTACCCGACCAATGTCACCATCATGCTGCGCCAGATCGATTCCGCGCAATCGGTGCAGCCCGCGCCACAGGCCGTGCCGGCCGCCGCCGCCGCACCGCAAACCGCACCACAAGCCGCACCACAAGCCGCACCACAAGCCGCACCGGCGGCTGCCACGCCGCAGGCGGCCAATATGGCGCCGGTGGCGCCACGCCAGCAGGCATCGGCCAAGCCTGTCACGCCTGTCGCGGCAGGCAACCCGTTCGTTGAAGGCACGGTGGCGGAAACCACGCCAGTGACCGCACGCTAAATGGAAAACGCGGGCGGCACAGGCAGTGCCGCCTCTTGCGCCACCGGCTGCGGAAGCAGTACTGGTTTGCCCTGACTTGCCTGTGCCATCCCGCACAAAAAATTCTCTTTAAAAATAATTGTTTCCACATGGAAATGTGAGAGAATTGTATGGACAACTTATGAGGTCGATCAACATAAGAGGGGTGTGCCGTGAACTCGCGACTGATTCTGTCCATGGTGCTGGCCTGTGCGGCAGCGGTGGCGCAGGGCGCCGATATCTTGCCCCAGTGCCGGGGCGGCGCGATTCCCCAGGCGGGGCCGCCGGACACGGCGCTGTTCGTCGCCATCGACGCCACCACGCCACTCGACGCGGACTTACGCCACCAGGTCATGGATTACATCAAGCCGTTCCTGGTTGCCGGCAACACCATCGCCATGGCGGTATTCCCATCGGCGGAGAAAACCCCGCAGCCAGACCTGGTCCTGTCCGGGCGGCTTGATACGCCGCTCGACAGCGCCGCGCGCGGCACGCTGTCCAAATCCCTGCTGGCCCGCTTCGACCAGTGCTTGTTGACGCAAAAGCAAATGGCGCGCCAATACACGGCGCAGGCGTTGAAGCGGCTGTTCGATACGGCCACCGGCAGTACCGGCCAGACTGAAGTGATGGGCAGCATGCGGGCGCTGTCGCAGGCCGTGCAAGCCTCCACTGCCCGCAACAAGGTGGTGCTGGTGGTGTCGGACATGCTGGAACATTCCGAGGCCGGCGATTTTTACGCGGACCATCGCCGCACCGTGCGCCGCGTCGATCCGGTACAGGAATTGCGCATGGCGGACAGCCGCCACCTGTTTGGCGACTTTGGCGGCGCCCGCGTCTATGTGCTGGCGGCCGGCGTGCTGCCGGATGGCGGCAAGGTCAAGCCGGAAAGCGACCGGCGCGCCATGCAGTTGCTGCGCGATTTCTGGAGCGGATACTTCGGCAAGTCGCATGCGCAGCTGGCGGACTTTGGCCAGGTCGAACTGGAACAGCCGATGCGCTGAGTGGCCTGCGGCTCAAGCCGCCGTCACCTGCGGCGACAGCGCTTCCAGCAGCTGCGCGAACGGTGCCGGCCGCGCATACAGGTAACCCTGCATGCTGTGGCAATTGCTGTCGATCAGGAAGGTCGCTTGCGCCGTGGTTTCCACGCCTTCGGCCACTACGCGCAAGCCCAGGTGGTGCGCCATCGCCAGGATGGTTTGCACGATGGCGGTGCCGCTGGCGTCGGCCGGGGTGTCCATGATGAAGCTGCGGTCGATTTTCAATTCGTACAGCGGCATGCGCTTCAGGTAGGCCAGGCTGGAATAGCCGGTACCGAAATCATCGATCGAGAAGCGGATGCCCAGCGCCGCCAGCGCGTGCATGCGCTGCACGGTTTCTTCCCATTTTTCGACCAGCAGTCCTTCCGTCACTTCGAAGATCAGTTGCGACGCGGGGGCCCCGGTTTCCGCCAGCACGGCGCGCACCTGTTCGACAAAGTCGGCATGGCGGAACTGGCTGGGGCTGACATTGACCGACAAGGGCAGGCTGTGGCCCGCATTGGTCAGCTCCACCGCGTACAGGCAGGCCTGGCGCAGCGCCCAGGCGCCCAGTTGCAGGATCTGGCCGGTGCCTTCCGCCAGCGGGATGAACAACGATGGCGGCACCCAGCTGCCATCGGCGCGCTGCCAGCGCATCAACAGTTCGGCGCCCACCGGATGGCCGGCGCAATCGACCTGCTGCTGCGCGTACAGCGCCAGCTGCCTGTTATCAATGGCGGCCGCCAGTTCCCGCTCCATGTCCAGCCGCTGTTCGACTTCGGCCTGCATGCCCGCTTCAAAGAAGGCAATCCCATTGCGGCCGTCCGCCTTGGCGCGGTACATCGCGATATCGGCTTCGCGCAGCAAGTCTTGCGGGTTCTCGCCACCTTTCGGCAACAGCGTCACGCCGATGCTGGCTGACGAACTGTAAGTCTGGCCTTCGATCGTGAAGTCGTGCGCAATCGCTTGCCGGATTTTTTCCGCCACGGCCAGCGCCGCGTGGGCCGCCGCCGAATGCGCGCCGCCCAGGTGCGCCAGCAGCACGACAAATTCATCGCCGCCGATGCGCGCCACGGTGTCGGCCTTGCGGATCAGTTGCGCCAGCCGCGTGGCGGCGTTTTTCAGCAGCGCGTCGCCAATCGCGTGGCCGCGCGCATCGTTGATGGTCTTGAAGTTATCGAGGTCGATGAACATCACGGCGCTGAACGTATTGTCACGCTCCGAACTGGCCAGCAGCTTGTCGATGCGGTCCATCAGCAGGCGCCGGTTTGGCAAGCCGGTCAGCACGTCAAAGTAAGCCAGGCGGTGGATATCGTCTTCCGAGCGCTTGCGCTCCGTGATGTCGCGCTCGACCGCCACCCAGTGCGTATTGTTACCGCCTTCGTCGGCAAACGGCACCAGTTCCATTTCGGCCCAATACGGCTCGCCGGTGCGCGTATAGTTCAATAGTTCCGCCCGCACCGGTTCATAGCGCTGCATGGCGCCGGCGATGCGCTCCAGCGTGGCGGGCGAAGTGTCCGGGCCTTGCAGCAGGCGCAGGTCGCGTCCCAGCACTTCGTCGCGGCGGTAGCCGGTGCGGCGTTCGAATGCCTTGTTGACGAAAATGATGCGCTGGCCTTCGCTGGTGACTTCGGCGATCAGCACCATGTCGTTCAGGCGCGCCACGGCGGCCGACGTCAGGCGCAATTCCTCATTCAGTCCGCGCAATTCGCCGATCGAACTGTCCAGGCGTTTCAGCAGCACGGCGCAGGCCAGCGTCAGCACAGACATGATGAACACGTAATTGAGCGTGACCACGAACCACTGGATCAGGGCCGCGGCCTGGTCGTCCGGATTGGCCAGGGTGGGCAGCGTGTAATAGCCGACCAGCATCATGGCAAGTGACGACGTGATCAGCGCCCACATGCCGGAACGCAGGCCCAGTAACAGCGCCGCGAACACCGGCACAGCCGCCAGGTAAATTTGCGAAATCTGGCCGATTTTCAGCATCAGGCCGATGCCGACCAGGAATGTGACGGCCAGGAAGTTCAGTACGCGGACATGGAAAGACCAGGTCGGGATGCGCCAGATGGCGGCAATCCACCCGATCGCCAGGACGTCGACCACCGCGATGGACCAGATGCCTTGGGAGAGGCTTAGCATGATGCTGGGCAGCGCCGTCACGAGGCCGAGCGCCAGCACCACCTGCAGGATGCGTGTGAAGATTTGCGCGCGCCAGTGAGCGACTTCCTTTTGCACCGTCAAAATACCTGTCTCCCCGTGACCTCGTTGAATGGATGTATGCATGCGCGCGACACCAACCGTCATGATACTCCTTTTCAATCTTGCTTTTTTGAACATCCCTGCGCAGAATTGGCGATCCGATCAACCGTACGAACACCGAGGATGTCTATGCGCATGCGCAAAATTTCCGCCTTGCTGGCGGCAGCCACGCTCTCGCTGTCCGCGCAAGCCGCCAGCACCGACCGCTGGGACTTGCCCGTCCACGTGAAAAAACTGAATAACGGCCTGACCGTCGTTGTCACTGAAGACCACAGTTCGCCCACCGTAGGTGTTTCCGTGGTGTACCACGTCGGCATGCGGCTCGAACCGAAAAACCGCACCGGCTTTGCGCATTTGTTCGAGCACCTGATGTTCCAGGGGACGCCCAAAGCGCCGAAAGGCGTGTTTGACAAGACCATCACGGCCGGTGGCGGCCGCAACAACGGTTCCACCCGCGCCGACTTCACCAATTACATCGAGACCGCGCCCGTGTCCGCGCTCGACGCGATCCTGTGGCTGGAAGCGGACCGGATGAAGACCCTGGACTTCAGCGAAAAGACGCTGAAAAACCAGCAGGATGTGGTGAAAGAGGAAATCCGCGTCAATGTGAAGAACAAGCCCTATGGCGGCTTCATGTGGATCGACATCAACCAGCAGGCGTTCAAGAAGTGGGAAAACAACCACGACGGCTATGGCAGCTTTGAAGACCTGGAGGGCGCCAGCCTCGATGACGTGCGCAATTTCCACCGCGATTACTACGGCCCCAACAATGCGGTGCTGGCGATCGCCGGCGACCTGACGCCGCAACAGGGCTTCGCGCTGGCGCAAAAATACTTTGGCGCGATCCCGAAACGCGCGGTGCCGAAAGGCGGCGATTTCACGGAAAGCTTGAATACCGAAGAAAAACGCTTGGTGCAGGGCGATGCGCTGGCGCAAGTGCCGGCCATTGCGGCTGGCTGGAAAATGCCGGCGCGCGGCAGCCGCGACCAGGCGCCAATGGCCGTGCTGGGCGAAGTCCTGGCCGGCGGCGACGCATCGCTGTTTTACCAGGGCCTGGTCAAGGGCCGCGAAATTGCGCTGAACGTGCAATCGTTCTGGGGCCTGACGGGACCGTGGGAATACGATGGCCCGACCCTGTACACGATCTTTGGCCTGTACAAGCCAAACAGCAGCGCCGACGCGATGCTGGCCGCGATGGATGAGGAAATCGCGAAGATCGTCAAGGATGGCGTCGACGACGCCACCTTGAAACGCGTGAAAACCAGCATGCTGGCCGACTGGAACAACCAGATGGAAAGCTACATCAACCGCGCCGACATGCTGGCCAAGCTGCAAACCCTGTGGGGCGACGCCAAAGTCGTCAACAAGATTCCCGGCTGGATCGAAGGCGTTACGTCGGCCGACATCCAGCGCGTGGCCGCCACTTACCTGACCAAGGCAAACCGCACCGTCATCGACCGCAAGCCGCAAGCGATGCTGACGCCGCCCGCCGCGCATTTCCACGGCGATGACGACCACCAACACGGAGGCCACTGAAATGAAAAAGCCAATTCAAGCCGCAGCCATTGCGGCAGCTGTTGCCACGCTGTGCGCCCCCGTGGCCTTCGCGAAAACCCCGGCCGCCAAGGCCGCCGCTCCCGCCGCCTCGGGCTTGCCCGGTTACGCCGCCGACAAGCCGTTGCCGGTGCCGCACATCGCCCGCAAGACGCTGGCCAACGGCCTGGAAGTGTGGGTGGTGCCGCGTAAAGGCTTGCCGCGCGTGGACTATGTGCTGGCGGTGCGCGGCGCCGGTTCCGCCGCCGACGATGCGCAGCGTCCGGGCTTTGCCGGCTTGCTGGCGTCGCTGCTCAATGAGGGCACGGCCAAACACAGTTCGCGCGCGATCGCCGAAGCCAGCCAGGCGCTGGGCGGCGGCGTGGCCGGCAGCACCTCGCAGGACGGCATCACGGTGTCGGCCTACGCGCTGGCTTCCGGTTCGGCCGACATGATGAAGCTGCTGGCCGAAGTGGTGCGCGAACCCACCTTCCCCGATGCGGAAGTGGCGCTGGCCAAGGCCAATGCGCTGCAATCGCTGAAAGTGGCGGAAACGCAGCCGGGCTTCCGCGCCGACCGCGCGCTGTCGCGCACGATCTACGGCGACCATCCGTATGCCCGCACCACCGGCACCGTGGAATCGATCAATGCGACCGATGCGGCGCTGTTGCGCGCCGAGCATGCCCGGCGCTTCCGTCCGGACCGCGCGTTGCTGGTGATTACCGGCCAGATCGCGGAAGCGGACGCCATCAAGCTGGCGGAAGCCGCGTTCGGCGACTGGAAGGCATCCGGTACACCGGTGGCGGAAACCCCGGCCGCGCGCGTGGTGGCGGAACCGGCGCGTCTGTTGCTGGAACGTCCGGGCAGCGTGCAATCGACCGTGCGCCTGGGCCGCCCGGGCGCGTCGGCCACGGTGGAAGAACAAGTGCCGCTGCGCCTGGCCTCGACCATCATCGGCGGCGGCTTTTCCAGCCGCGTCAACACCAACCTGCGTGAAGACAAAGGCTATACCTACGGCGCTTCGGCCGGTGCGCGCCTGTTCCGCCAGGGCGGCGCCATTACCGGCGGCGCCGACGTGCGCAATGAAGTCACCGGCAAGGCGCTGGCGGAATACTTCAAGGAATACCGCAAGCTCGGTGAAGAACTGGTCGGCGACGATGAAATGCGCATGAACAAACGCTATGTGGCCGGGACTTACCTGCTGACCAACCAGATGCAGCGCGCCGTGGCGGGCACCCTGGCCAACAACTGGCTGATCGGCCTGCCGCCGGAATTCCTCGGCCAATATGTGCCGAAGGTCCAGCAGGTGACAGCGGAACAGGTGCGCGTCATCGGCAAGAAGTACTTTGACCCCGCCACGCAATCGATCGTGGTGGTGGGCGACAAGGCCGCCATTGGCGAACAGTTGAAAGAGTTCGGCGAGTTCACCGTCACCGACAAGTAACGCCATCATGCACGTCGGGCGGTTTCCGCGTTGGCGGAAGCCGCCATGCCTGCGCACCGCCGGCTTAACCCCGCACCACCTCCCGCCGAAACGCCACATACTCCCGCGCCACCTGGCGCGGTTTTTCCACCATCGGCAGGTGCCCGACCCCGGGCATCATGATGGTGCGGCTGCGGGGAAATAACGCGGCAAACGCCGCCGCCCCGTCCGGATGCAGGATGCGGTCTTCATTTCCCCACACGATCAGCGCCGGTATCCCCGCATAGGCAGGCTGCGCCTGCAGCAGCGGCGCCTCCGACAATTGCTTCATCAATTGCGTGTGCAGCGCAAAGTCGGCCGCCCCGCGCCGGCCCAGCAGCACCCGCACGCTGTGCGGCAAGAACGGTTCCTTATGCGTGCAGGCGGCAATCAGGGTATTGAAATCGCGCTCCTGTTGCACCAGCAGCGGCATCTCGCCGGTCGCTTCGTAGTGCTTGAGGATGTCGGAACTGTGCGACGCTTCGGTGCCGGCCGCATCGAGCAGCCACAGCGACGCCACCCGTTCCGGATACATCGCGGCAAATTGCGCGGCAATGAAGCCACCCATGGAATTGCCGCCCACGTGCACGGGGCCGGGCGCCACCTGGTCCAGCAGCGCCGCCAGGCGGCGCGCCTGGTCGGCCATCAGGTGGCTGGCGGCGGGAGCGCGCGCCGCGTCGCCAAAGCCGGGCAGGTCGGGAATGATGACGCGGTAGTGCGGCGTCAGGAAGCGCGCGATGCGCGCGAAATTGTCCTTGTCGCCCGCAAAGCCGTGGATCAGCACCAGCGGCGCGCCGCTGCCGCCTTCCAGGTACGGCATGGCCAGCCCTTCGGCGCTGCCATGCCGCAACCGCAGGCCGGAATGCCACCGTTCCAGCGCCAGCCCGAGGCGCCCGGCGGTCATCGGGGCGAGGCGGTCGAACAGCAGCAGGGCGGCGGCGCACAGCGCCAGCGCAATCAGGATGTCAATAATCATATTCAAACAAGCTTTATTCAGCAGGCTTCATCAGGGACTTGCGCAGTGTGGCACCGGCGTACCTGCGCTGTAAAGTGCGCAACGAGCCGATTGCAAGCTATGATTGCAAGACTGATAAGGAGAAGGATTTTGACTCATCCAGACAATCCCTACCTGGCGCCGGGGGCGGCGCTGGAACCCGCCACTGAAGGCGCGCCGTATGTCCCCCGTCTGCTGGCGTGGAAAGGGCGCATTGGGCGGCTGCGCTATCTGGCCTATATGCTGGCGCTGGTCGCCATCGTGATGGCGGCTGCTTTTGCGCTGGTATTTGTCGCCACCATCGCCTTCAAGCTGGCGGGCGGCGATTTGCGGCGGGAATATGTGGCGCTGCTGCCGGCAACGCTGGGGCTGGTGTTTTGCGTCCCGTATGTCGTGCTGATGAAGCGGCGCATCAATGACACCGGCTATACCGGCTGGCTGCTGTTGCTGGCGGTGGTGCCGCTGGTGAATGTGCTGCTGGGGATCTACCTGCTGTGTGCCCGTGGTTCCGCCGGACCCAACAAATACGGTTTGCCGCCGGCGGACAATACGCTGGCCGTCAAGCTGGCCGGCTGGATCATGGTGGCGGTGATGATCGTCAGCCTGGGCGCATCGTTCCTGATGCCGTTCATGATCGCGGCGCGCAATGCCGGTGGTGGCGCCGGTTTTTGATTTTATAACTGCCCGCTTTCCTTGATATCGAGGTAGCGGTTCAACAAGGCGCCCGGCAAGCGTACGGGCGCCACATCGACCAGGCTGGAAGCGCGCAGCCCCAGCCGGTTGATGGCGTCGCGCCGCTGCTGTAGATAATGCACGGCGGCCGATTGCCGCAGCGCTTGCGTGAAATCCCCCACGTCCGCCGCCACCGCCGCATCGAGCGCCTGCTCGCGCAGGCTGGCGCACAGCACCATGTGGCGCGTGCCCAGCAATTCACAGGCGCTGCGCATGGCCAGGTCGTCTTCATCGCGCAAATTGGTAATTAAAACCACGAAGGCGCGCTTGCTGAGTTTGCGCAGCAGCGCACCGGCCGCCTGCGCATAATCCGGCGCCTGTTCGCTGGGGTGCAAATCGTAAATCCCGGCCAGCAGGCGGTCAAAGCCCGCGCGGCCTTTGTGCGGGGACAGCCAGCGGGGGCCATCGTGGCCAAAGCTCATCAAGCCCACCGCGTCGCCCTGTTTTTGCGCGACGAAACCCAGGGTCAGCACCGCCTGCAGCGCGTGGTCGAAGTGCGTGCCGCCTTCATCCTCGGCCGCCATGCGCCGTCCGCAATCGAGCAGGAACACCACTTGCTGGTCGCGTTCTTCCTGGTATTCGCGGCTGATCGGCTTGCGCTGGCGCGCCGTGGCTTTCCAGTCGATCGCGCGCAGGCTGTCACCCTGCCGGTATTCGCGCAGCTGGCGGAAGTCCGTCCCTTCGCCCCGGCGGCGGCGGCGGATCGCCCCGGCAGCAGGGGCGCGGCGGTCTGTCGCCATCAGGGTCTGGCCCAGCAGCTTTGAAAAATCGGGAAACACTTTGACTTCCTGCGCCGGGCCCGTTCGATGGCTGCGCAGCCACAGGCCGAACGGCGTGGCCACGCGCACGTGCGGCGGGCCAAAATGCGCATCGCCGCGGCGCTGGGCGCGCAGCCGGTACGTCACGGTGACAAAGGCGCCGGGTGCGATGGCGGTGGCATGGGGCATGCCCTCGATGTCCCAGCCAGGCGGATAGTCGTCAAAGACGTCCACCTGCACGGTGCGCCGGCCCTGGTTGCGCAGGGTGAGGGTGGCGCTGTGCCACACGCCGACCGGCCACACGCCCGGCGCCTGGCGTTCCACGCCCAGCGGCGGCATATGCCAGCCGCGCCACAGGTCCACCAGGGCTGCGGCCAGCAGGGCGGCGCCGGCCGCCCAGAACGCCAGCGCCAGCGGTGCTTTCAGCGCGGGCGCGATTGAGGGGGAGAGCGCGGTCAGGAGCGCGGCCAGCAGGCTGGCCAGCAGGCCGAACGCGGCCCACGCCAGCACGCATAGCAGCAGCTTGCGCGCAGGCGTCATGCGCGCGGCGCCGCGATCTGCTGCACCAGCGCGGACAGGAGCTGGTCCGCGCTCAGCCCATCGAGCTCGCTTTCCGGCGAAATCGCAATGCGGTGGCGCAGGACCGGCAGCGCGGCCTGCTTGATGTCGTCCGGGGTCACATAATCGCGCCCGGCCAGCAGCGCCATGGCGCGCGCCAGCCGTACCAGCGCGATGCTGCCGCGCGGACCGGCGCCGATCGCAATGCCGGCCCAGTCGCGCGTGGCGCGCACCAGCCGCACCGCATAATTGGCCACGCTGTCATCGACGCGGATGCGCGCCGCCAGTTGTTGCAGCGCCACGATGGTGTCGGGCCGCACCAGTGTGGCGACGGCCGCCACGTCGAGGCCATCGCCGACACGGTTGCGCGTGACCACCGCCAGCATGTCCTGCTCTTCCTGTTCCGATGGATAGCCGATGCGCACCTTGACCAGGAAGCGGTCCAGCTGCGCTTCCGGCAGCGGGTACGTGCCTTCGTTTTCCAGCGGGTTTTGCGTGGCCAGCACCATGAAGGGCGGCGCCAGCGGATGTGACTCGCCTTCGATCGTCACTTGCCGCTCCTGCATGGCTTCCAGCAGGGCGGACTGGGTCTTGGCGGGCGCGCGGTTGATTTCATCGGCCAGCAGCAGGTGGGCGAACACCGGACCCTTGCGCACGGAAAAACTCTGGTTTTTCAGGTCGAACACGGCATGGCCCATGACGTCGGCCGGCATCAGGTCGGGCGTGAACTGGATGCGGGAAAAGTCGCCGGCAAAGGTTTTCGCCAGCGCCCGCACCAGCAGGGTCTTGCCCAGCCCCGGCACGCCTTCGATCAGCACATGGCCGCCGGCCAGCATGCAGGCCAGCACCTGGTCGATCACTTCCTGCTGGCCAACCACGGCGCGGCGGATTTCCTCGCCGATGCGGCGCACGATGTCGAGCGCCTGCTGCATGCGCTCTGGGCTGATGGCGTCACTGTCGTTCGGAATGCTCATACGATTTTCTCACTTGTTGTAATGTCCGGATCTGGCGCGTGAAGACGGTGGGGTGCGAGCTGGCGTCGGCATGCAATGCTTCCTGCAGCGCGGTTTCATCGATGGCGTGCAGGCGGGCCAGCCGCGCGCACAGCGCATTGCCTTCCAGCTGGCGCAATTCCGGTGCGCGGCGCGCCAGCAGCGCCAGCGTATCGCGCCGTGCGGCGCCCAGCAGCACGGCCCGCCCGCCGGGCACTTTCCACAGCCAGTTGCCCGATGCTTCGATATGTTCCAGCAAGGCGCGGCGCGCACCGGCCGGTTGCGGCAGCAGCGGGCCAAAACGCCCGCCTGTCATGGCGCGCCACAACAGCAGCACCAGCAGCACCGCCAGCGCTGACAGCGCCATGCTGCCGCTGCGCCACAGCGCCAGGTACCATGGCGTGGCGTTAATGTCTTGCACGATCATGGCGCGCTTTGCCGCCGGTTGCAGCGCGGCCAGCGTCAGCAACAGTTCCGCATGGTCATAGCGCGGCAGGCGCGCATTGTTGAAGAAATTATCGGACACCATCACCAGCTTGCCGTTGCCTTCCTCATAGACCCGCAGCGCCACCGCATCGGGATCGCTCCACAGCGCCTTGCGGCTTGCGCCCGATGTGGCGCCCAACGTCGCCAGCACTTCGTCGGACGTTTCCAGCACCAGCGGATAACGCCCGCCCGGCGCGGTGACGCAGGTGAACTGGGTTTCGCCGTCGTATTCGCGGTCGTCGCCGTCGTCGTCGCCGTCATCGGCGCCATCCTTGTTCGATGGGGCGGGGCGGCGCTTGCGGGGCGGCGCCATGCCAGTGTCGCAGCTGTCGCGCATCTCGTGGGCAAACGCCATCGTCACCCCCGCGTGGGCGCCCAGCGGATCTTCTTCATCGAGCCGCTTCAGGCGGAATTTACGCTTGGCTCCCGGCGCCGGGCGCTCATCGTCATGGTCGTCGTCGCCGGACCAGCGCGGCTGCGCCACCAGCGTATTGCCGCGCCGAACCCACGCCAGCAATTGCTGTGCCTGCGCTTCGCTCATCTGGCCATTGTTGTCGGCCAGGATCAGGGCGCCGTCGGGCAGCGCATCCAGGTTCGCATCGCCCAGCAACTTATAGACGTCGACCTGGTAGCCGCGCCGCGCCAGCAGCTGGGTGGCGGCCAGCATCGGCTTGCCGGCCAGGTTGACGGACGGGCGGCGCTGCGGTTCCCACACTTCTTCCATCACTTCGAACCACAGCCAGGTGCACGCGCCCACGAGCAGCACGGCGCCCAGCGCGATCAGGCTGTTGCGGGCAAGCTTCATGCGACGCTCCCGGCCGGGGCGCGCCAGCGCGCATCCCACGCCTCGCACGCATGGTGAACCGCCGCGCTGTCCGGCCAGCGGCCGGCGTAGGCGCCCTCCAGCCATAGTTGCGTGACACTGGCCATCACCGCATGGCCCGCCGCATCGAGCTGTTTGCGCTGGTGCGCCTGCGCCGCCACGCGCAGGCAATCGCCTTCGGTCGCGCCTTGCGCCAGCAGCACGCCATGGCGCTGCACCAGGCGCGACAAGGTGGCGCGGTACAAGAGCGCCAGCGCGCCGCGCCGTTCGCCTTGTTCCCAGTGCGCGCGCACCTGCGCCGTCACATCGGCCGGCAAGCTCTCGGCGCGGATATCGAGGCCGGCGATTTCCGTCGCGGCCTGTGGCGCCGCGGCGCGCGGCAACAGGGCGCGCAGCCGGTCGCGGTAGCGGTACAGCAGCCAGGCGCACAGGCCAATGGCGGCGGCAATCAGCAGCGCGCGGGTGATGGACGCCAGCAGCGCCAAGTCCGGACTGTCGGACTTGACCGGTTTCTTTTTCGGCTGGCCGTCGTCCTTCAGGCGCCAGGTGGGCGCGCAGTCATAGCCGCGCAAGTCGTCGCCCGCATAGATCTCTTCGACTTCCTGGTGTAGCCGGTGCTGTTCCGCATCGCGCGTGCCGAGGCGCTCGGCCGGGAACAGGGAGGGCATGCTGGCGCAATTGCCGGCACGCGAAGCCGGGGTGTCAGCCGGTGCATCCGCTGGCGCGTCCGCTGTGGCATCCCCGGCCGCAGCGGCGGCTCCGCTGGCGGTGCGATTGGCGTCTTGATCCACGGCCTTGTTCGTGGCTTCCTGTTCCGCCTGCGCCGGCGGCGCCGGCAGCAGCGTGGCCAGCACCAGCGCCAGCGGCGCGATCACCGCCGGCAGCCATGCGGCGACTTGCTGGCCACGGCGCGCGCCGGGCGCGCGGATCTGGCGCAGCACCAGTTCGATATCCCACGCCTCCAGCGTGGCGCGGCGGTTCAGATACAAGGTGAAGCAGCACGCAATATAGATCGGCCCGACGATGGCGCCGCCAATCGCGTAGCAGGCCAGCGGCAGCAACAGCATGGTCATGCTGTCAGGCTCGCTGCCGGTCATATAGGAAAACATGTGGAACTGGTCTTCGTCGGTGAACATGCCGACGAAGGCCAGCATGCCGATTTGCAGCACGGCTTCGAAATGCACACAGGCGACACCGAACATGTAGGCGGCGCGTCCCGCGCCATCGCGGCCAATCACGTCGCGGCGCCGGTTGGCCGCCGCGCCGCGCGCATGTTCCAGCTGCCAGACCGGCTGGTACAGGCCGCGCCCCGCCATGAACGGGCGCCACCACGTCAGCATCCGTATCCAGCCGCCGCCCAATTGCCCGGGCCAGGCACGCACCGCCTGCGCCCACGTGACGTCTTCGCCAAACACCTGGCGCGACAGCACATGCAGGGGCGCACGCTCGAGCAGCGGTTTGAACCACCATGGCAACAGCAGCCACAGTCCCGCGTAATCGGGCAGCGCCACGGTCAGCATGGCGGCCAGCGCGACCAGCGGCAGCCACAGCGCCAGCCACGCCTTGTACACGGTGGCGGCGCGCGCGTGCAGCAGCGCAAAGCCCAGGTCCAGCGCCTGGCGCGCCGGGCGGGGACGCAGTGCAATCGTAATCCGGTCAAGCTGCATCGTTACCCTTCACCCGCGTGCGGCCGGCCAGCACGAAAAAGGCAATCACGGCGATCCAGCAGCAAGCGCCGACCGCATATTTGATGGCGGGAGGGATGGCGGTGCTGGCCGACCAGAAGGCTTCGACAAACGCGGCCAGCACGGTCAGCAGCGCGGCGCCGGCCGTGACGGGGAACGTCGCGCGGGCGGCGGCCAGCAGCGCATGGCGGCGCGTCATGCGTCCCGGCGCCAGCAGCGCCAGTCCCAGGCGCATGCCGGCCATGCCGGACAACACCAGCCCCGTGATTTCAAAGCTGGCGTGGGTGATGACGAACGACCAGAAATTGCCGATGGTGGCGGGATCGCGCGACAGCCAGGCGCCGACGATGCCCAGGTGGACGCCATTGAAGGCCAGGCTGAACAGCGCGGGCAGCCCGCCGAAAATGCCGCCGGCAAAGGTGCGGAAGCCGATCGAGACGTTATTCCAGATGTAGTGGCCAAACATCATGACGTCGCCTTCGGCGCCGCCGCGCCCCATGCGGATATTGCCGGGGCTGTACATCTGCCGCATGCGTTCCAGCTGGTGCGGGTCGATAAAGCTGTACGCCCATTGCGGCTGGTACCACACCAGCAAGCCCAGGACCAGCGCCACGGCCCAGAAAGCCAGCGAGGCGGCCACGAACAGCCGCCATTCAGCCCGTACCCGGCAAGGAAAATCCTGCAGCATCCATTGCAGCAGCGCGCGCGGCCGCTCCGCCACCGCGCCATACAGCCGCTGGTGACACTCTGACGACAGCGCATGCAGGTAATCGGTCAGCGCGGGCGAATAGCCGCGCTGTTCGGCCAGCGCCAGGCATTGCGACAGGCGCCGGTACAGCGCCGGCAACGCATCCGGTTGCGGCGAGCGCTGTTCCAGGATGGCCGTGATCTCTTCCCACAGCGCACCGTGCTGCTGTTCAAACTGCAGCTGCTTCATAGGCGCAGCCCGGCGGCATAGGAACGCAGGCGTTCCAGCGATTCGGCGCCGGTGGCGCCGGTCAGCGGCTCGGCGATATCGCCCAGTTCTTCCAGCCGGGCGCGGGGCAGCACGCTTTCCCGTTCAAACAGGTCGGCCAGCGCGCGCTGCTGTGGCGGCGGCAGGGGAAAGGGCAGCGGTTGCGGCGTGGCCGGTTCCTCATCGGCCGATTGCGCGCGGCGCACTGGCGGCTGGTCGCGGTAGACCACCAGCGTGCCGGCCACGATGTCGCCCAGGCGGCGGAACTGGCGGTCGAACAGCATTGACAGCAAGCCCGTTGCGTACAGCACCGGCATGAAGTCGGCCACCAGCATCAGGTTGCGCAGCATGGATTCGCGCCAGCCGACCGGCAAGCCGTTGTCGCGCCGGACTTCCAGTCCCATGATGCGCTTGCCCAGGGTCTGGCCCCGGAAATACACCTCGCACAGGATCGGGTAGCCCCAGTAACTGACAAAAAACAGCAGCAGATACAGGCCTTGCGCAAACTTGGCGTTCGACAGCAACATCATGCACAGGAAGATGAAGATCAGCCACAGCAGGAAATCAATCGCCCAGGCCCAGGCGCGCGCTGCCGGGCCAGCCGGGGTCAGCAGCAAGCGTGTGCCTTCCGGCGTCGTCAGCGATAAGCGGCCATCGATCAAGGTATCTGGGGCGGATGAAAGAGGAAGTTGATTGTAACCAAGAAATAGTTGGAAAAAAAGCAAAAAGGCTGTTGTTTTACACGTTTTTTAACGGCCTGTTCCGTGGAATTCGCATCCTGTCGCGCGATACTGGCTGGCAACCCGCTAGTGCCGCTACAGTGCGGGCCTCATACCCATAACAAATCTCACACAGGGGAGACCACAATGAAAAAGACCATGCTGGCGGCCGTACTGGGCTGCGCGCTGGGCCTACTGGCGCCATCCGCCTACGCGTGGGACCAGCAGCCGAACCACTACAAGGTGCGCATCGATGCCGATGCCAAGCGCGCCCACGTGGAAGCGGATGTCTGGATCGAGGGCAAGGAACTGGCCATGTTCAACGCCTTCCCGATTCCCGGCCTGAAAAACGGCCAGGCCACCTTCATCGACAAGCTCGATGTGCGCGCCATGGACGGCAAGCCGATCGCTGTCACCGACAAGGGCGAGGGCGAATACGAATTGCAGGGCGACCGCCGCGTCAGGCTGCGCTACGACGTCCGCCTGGAACATGACCAGTACGACTGGCCGGGCGGCCAGGAAGAAGTGCTGTACCACACCGAGGAAGGCGTGATGGCGATCGGCTATTACCTGTTCCTGGTGCCGGGTGAAAAAATGCTGGGCCAGACCCGGGTGGAGTTCGATTTGCCCAAGGGCTGGAGTGCGCGTACGCCCTGGAAGCAGGCCGGCGCGCCGAACAGCTTTACCGCCGATTCACGGCGCGAACTGGTGAATAACGCGCTGTTCCTCGGCACCGCGCAACAGGAAGAATTCACCTCGGGCGGCATGCGCATTTCCATGGTGCTGGGCAAGCGCCACTGGCAGCAGCGCGCCATCATGCGTGAATTGATCGAGCGCCAGCTGGCCACCTACGTGTCGCTGTTTGGCCGCCCGCCGCTGGCGGAGCGCTACCTGATCGTGGCCAATCCGGGCGCGACTGGCGATGGCGGCGCCTTTGCCGGCAGCTTCAGCCAGTTCCTGAAAGGCGACATCAATGCCATGACGCGCCCATTCTGGGGCCGCGTGATGGCGCATGAATTGCTGCACTTCTGGAACGGCCATTCGCTGGTGCCGGCCGCGCCGACCGAAGAATGGTTCAAGGAAGGCGTGACCGATTACCTGACCGTCACCACGATGGCGCGCAATGGCCTGTTCGACCAGGCCCACGTGACGCGCTTCCTGGAAAACCTGGGCCGTGGCCAGAGCGTGGCGCGCCAGGGCCAGGGCTTGAAGTCCACCGTGCAGGACGCCGTCAAGGACAAGCACAATGCGTGGCTGCTGGTGTATGGCGGCGGCGCGATTGCCGGCCTGGCGATGGATGTCGAACTGCGCCGCGCCAGCCACAACAAGGTGGGCTTGCCGGACGTGATGAAGGCGCTATACGCGGAATTCGCGCATCCGGGCAAAACCTATACCCATGCGGACATCGTGCGGGTGGCGAAACAGGTGGGCGGCGTCGACCTGGACCCGATGCTGCAAAAAATCGTCGCCAGGACCGAACCGTTTGACTTGAAACCGGTGATGCGGGAACTGGGGTTCGAATATGAACACTTCCTGTTCATGCTGGAACACGACATCACGCCGCATCCGGATGCGGCGGCGGCGCAAAAGCAGCGCTTCCGCGATATCTTCGGCTTCGATTACAGGTAATGTCAACGCTCGATCGCGGCGGCGATTTTCTTCAGCAGCGCGTTGCATTGCTGCCCGATCGTGTGTGAATTGTAGGCGCCGGCCGTGATCACCACGGCCAGGCCGAGCGCCGGCGCCACATACAGGCGCTGGCCGCCATTGCCGAAGGCGCCGGCCCACTGGTGGCTGCGGCCGATCGCATCGACCTTGCCAAGCCACCAGTGGTAACCGTACTGGCGGCCGTCGCCGGTGTCGATCTGGGGCCGGATCGCCTCATCGACCCAGGCCGCCGGCACCAGTTGGCGGCCTTGCCACTGGCCGTGCTGCAGCACCAGCTGGCCGATGCGGGCCAGGTCGTGCGGGCGCAGGCGCAGGCCGGAAAACGCCAGCGGCCTGCCGCGCAGGTCGTTGGTCCATTCCCATTGCGTGATGCCGAGCGGTTCAAACAAGTGCTGGCGTGCGAATTCCGGCAGCGTCATGCCGGTGTTTTTCGCCAGGATTTCCGCCAGCAGCGCGGTGCCCCCCGCGTTGTAGTTGAAGCGCATACCGGGTGGCGACGACATCGGACGGCGGAACAGGAAGGGCGCGAACCCGCGGCAAGTCAGCCCGATCTGGCTGTTGAATACTTTCCCGGCATTCATTTCCCGCCATGACAGGCCGCTGGTGTTGGTCAGCAGGTGCCGCACGGTGATGGATTGCCGGCCGCGCCGCGCCAGCCTGGACAGCGCGGGATAGAGCGGCAAGACCGGCGTGTCCAGGGCGGGCGCCTTGCCCTGGCTTTGCGCGATGCCCCACAGCAGTCCGACGACCGAGCGCGTGATGGAGCGCAGATCGTGCAAGTGCGCCGCGTCGAATTGGCGCTTGCGGAACAGCAGCTGGTACAGGCTGCGATCGCGGCCGGTCCGGTAAGTTTCCGCCACCAGTGCACCGTGCCGCATAATGACCAGGCCATGGAAGTTAATTGCAGGGGATGCGAACAGCGCCAGCGCCTCGTCAAGGCGCTGGACATTGAATCCAGCCGGTTGTGCGGGTGAGTCGATGATGTTTCCCATATCAGTCCGGCACGCCCGCGTCATGCAGCAACTGCCGGTATTCGTGTGATTGCCGCACGCTGGCGATGGCGCGCCAGATGCTTTCGATGCGGCGCGGATCGCTTGCATACACCGTGCGATTAAACGGCAGGTACAGCATGAACACGGCGTAAGGCTGCGGCGCCTGTTTGACCACGCCCTGGAAGCGGGGATCGCTGCGCGCCAGGCTGGTGGCCTCGAGGCCTTGCAGGATGGCCACGTCGTACAGGCCGGCCGCCAGCATGCGCAAACCATCGTCGGCGGACTTCACCAGTTCGCGCACGCGGTAGCCCCGTTCGCGCAGCACCGCGCCGACGATATAACCGGATTGCACCGCGACTTCGTTGTTGGGCGCCAGCAGCTGTTTGCCATCCCAGCTGGCGGCGCCGGCGGTGCGCAGGAACACGTGCGCGTAGTCGGAGCCGACCGCGCGGGCAGTGTCGAGCGCGCCGTCCGGCAAGGTGGGAAAGACCGCGAACGAACGCCGCTCGGGGCCATCGGCCGCGCCGATGGCGGCGTCCACCGTGCCGGTGCGCATTTCTTCAAGACAGCGCCGCCATGGTTTGGCCACGTAGCTGAATCGTTCCCCCAGCTGCTTTTCCACCCGCCGCAATAATTCGAAGTTCAAGCCGCCGCCGGATGGCGTGGTCCATGGCCGCTGCACCACGTCTTCATAGCACAGCACCAGCGGCCGGGATGGCGCGGCATGCGCCGTGCCGGGTACGCCGGCCAGCGCGCAGGCAGCCGCCAGCACCGGCAGCGCATGCCGGCGCAATCGCTTGCCCGCGGCGGAGGACGTGTTCATCAATCTTCTTTGTAGTGTGCGTAGATCTTTTTCAGTTCGCCACGGTCAGCCATCTGCTGCAGCGCATGGCGCAGCAAATTCACCGTGGCAGCGGGCAGGCTGCGGGAGACCGCGAACAGCATATTGTCTTCCTTGAGCACGGCGGGCAGCAGTTTGATGTGGCCGCCGAGCTTTTCAATCTCAATATAGCGCAGTAGCGCGTTTTCAGTGTGGTAAAGGAATCGTCCGCGCCCGTGCGCCAGCTTGCGCAAATTGACATCGAGGTTTTGCGCACTGGCGTCCAGGGTCAGGCCGCCATAGCGGCGCAGCGACTCTTCATGCGCCGTGCCCTTCAGGACGATCACCACCGTGCCGGGGCCGAGTTTGCGGATATCGTCCAGGCTGCGCACCTGGATGTCGTCGTCCATGCGCACCGCAATCCTGTGGCGTACGGTATACACCGGCACGTCGATAAAGCTGAATTTCGCTTCGCGCGCCGGGGTGCGGATCAAGCCGCAAAAGACGTCGAGCTGGTTCTCGGCCAGCGCGGTTTCCACGCGCGGCAGCGACATCGGCTGGTCCCAGCCGGTAAAGCGCAGGCCGGGATCGACGCGCTCAAGCGCCTGGAACACTTCCACGCAGACGCCTTTGCGTTCGCCTTTCGGGTTGAATTTAATGGTGTTGTTGTCTTGTGCGGCGGTGCGTAGCACGGGCGTGGACTCGGGCGCAGACACGGGCGCTGCCGCCGCCATGCACATGCCGCAGGCCAGGACGGCTGCGGTCACGGCAAGGGAGGGCAGGCGCGGCATGGCGCGTTATGCCACCGGTGCGGCGACAGCCGGCTGCGCGGCGGCCACGCTGTCGGGACACGGCTGGCTGGCGATCCAGCGCAGCAATTCGCGGCCGAAAATGCGGATGCGCGCGGTCTCGACCTGGCGCCGCTTGTACGCTTCGTGACTGGCTGGACCGCTCAGGCTGCGGTCATGGCTGGCCTTGTCCATCAGCTGGATCTCATATTCGAAGAAGAAGCCCACATCATAATCCGGTTCGGCTGGCGCTTCGACACCATCCTGGGCGGCGTAGGCGGGCAGGCTGGCGCCGCCGACGTCATCGGCGTGCAGGTGTATCATTTTTCGCACAGTGACCTGGATGCTGGAAAAGCCTTCGCCGCTGTGCGGATTGTCGCTGCGGGTCTGTTCCTTGGCGGCGGCGGCCAGTTCCAGGTCCATTTGCTGCAGCAAGTCGGCCGGATAATGGTCGCAGCGTTCCAGCTGGGCGCGGTATTTGGTGAAGACCGCCTTGGCCGCATCCATATCGAGCAAGGTGTTGCGGGTGCGCTGGCTGTCGACATTGGTCACCGACAGCAAATGGGCATGCTGCAGCGTTTGCAGCGCCAGCAGGCATTCGAAGCGCGTATTGAAGATCATGCGCACACCCAGGTGGTCGTACACGTCGGCGGCCAGGTAAGCCGCCTTTTGCAGCAGCTTGAGCAGGATACTGTTGCGGCCCTTGTTGTTTTTCCGGTCGAAGTGCAGCAGCGGCAGGCAGGAACCATCGTGGCGCAGGAAATAGTGGCCGTCTTCACAGTGGATGACTTCATCGAGCGTGGCAAACACTTGCTCGCGGATGGTGTTGAAGTGCCGCAGCTTCAGGTTGTTGTCGATGTAAAAGATGCCGTGCATGACTTTCAACACCGCGCACGACCACATGCGCAAGGTATCGGCTTGCATGCCGCGGCGCGAGGCATACACCAGCAATTGCAGCGGATCTTGCGGATGCCGCACCGCGTCCGGAATCAACTCGTGTTGCCACGGTTCCAGGAATGTATTGCTGATGAAGGCCACGGCTTCGCGGTGCGCGCGGGCGATCACGCCGGGCGCGGCCGGCTGGTCCAGGTCGAAGCCATACTCCAACACGAACTGGCGCGCGTCGTGCAGGTTGCGCAGCGCCAGGCCTTCCAGGTCGATCGCGGACACCCCGCTGGCGATTGCATTGAGGTAGCCCCAGTTGAGCGAAAACTTGCGCGCGCCGCCGGTGAGCGATGCATGAATTTCTGTCATTTCTTTATGCCATCAGCCCTATCTGATAAGAAAGTATCGCAGCGGGGCTTGCAACGGTCAATCAATGTCGATACCGCGCTGCAGCATGGAAGAATTAAATAAATGATTTATATTGTTTGGCGAAAATCGCCGGACTCCGTGGTTCCATAACCTATGGCCACCTTGTTGTTGAGTACGTTAAATGCTAGTCTGGCAGGGATTGTTACGGGGAAGGTGCGGCTGTGAAAAAGTTAGGGTACGCGCTGCTGGGAATGGTGTGGATGGGCTGCGGCACGCCGGCGGCGGCGGACGATATTGTCCTGTACGCCTACCACCTGAAGCCGCCGTACCTGATCGACCGGGACCGGCAGTCCGGCCTGTATTACGACCTGGCGCGCTACCTCAATGAACACGTGCCCGGGCATACCTTTAAAACCGTCTATCTGCCGCGCAAACGGCTGGAAACCGAGCTGGAAAGCGGCCGCCTGCATGGCCTGGTGGTGGGTGTGCATCCGTCGTGGTTCCGCGACGCGGCGCGCACCCGCTACCTGTGGTCGCCGCCGTTCATGCAAGATGAAGATGTGGTGGTGTCGCGCCTGGCCGACCCGGTGCAGTATGACGGCCCGGAATCCCTGGCGGGCAAGCACCTGGGGCTGTCGTTTGGCTATTACTATTTTGGCGTCGATGAACTGGTCAAAACCGGCCGCATTTCCCGCGACGATGCGGTCAGCGAAGAAGCGTCGCTGGACAAGCTGTACCGCAAGCGGGTCGACGCCACCATCATCACGCGCCGCACCTTCGACTATATGTTGCGCCAGCGCGCGGACTGGCAGCAACAGTTTTACGTGGCGCGCAAGCCGCATGATGCGTTTGAACGCATGATCCTGATTCCCCGTGAATTTTCGTTTGCGGCGCCCGGCATCAATAGTGCGCTGGCGGCGATATTGCAGGATCCGAACTGGCAAAAGACGCTGCGCTCGCACTAAGCATTAAACATCAGGCATCAGGCATCAGGCAGCGACGGCGTCGACGATGCTGCAATTGCGCCCCGCCTGTTTGGCCCGGTACAGCGCCTGGTCGGCGCGCGCCGCCACGGCGTTGGCGGTATCGTACGGGCCGTTGAACGAAGCGATGCCGATGCTGACCGTGACGCGCACGCGCTGGCCGTCAATCGGGATCTCCAGTTCCGCCAGTTTGCCGCGCAAGCGCTCCAGGAATGGACGCGCTTGCGCGCCGCTGCATTCCGGCAGCAGGACCGCGAATTCTTCGCCGCCGACACGGGCCGGGGTATCGATCATGCGGCAATTGTCCCGCAGCACGGTGGCGACGGCGTCCAGCACCAGGTCGCCGGCGGCATGGCCATGGGAATCGTTGACGGCCTTGAAATGGTCGAGATCGAGCATGGCGATGGCATAGGGTTTGCCGCTGCGCAGCGAGCGCTGGTGTTCCATCTGCACCTTCGGCATGAACAGGCGCCGGTTGGGCAAACCGGTCAGCGCGTCATGTTCCGCGGCTTGCTGCCACTGCCGGCGGGTGCGCTCGGAATGTTCCAGCTGGCCATGTTGCAGCGCGGCGCCCAGCACCGTCAGGGCGCAGGAAAACGCAAACGCCGCGACCCGGAACGCCGCATCGCCGCCGATGGCGGCAAACGGACCGGCATGGTGCGCCGCCGACGCCATGATTGCGACGATGGCCAGTGCGCTGACGGCGGTCAGGCCCAGGAGGCTGGTGTGGAATGACAACACCAGCAGCACGGGAAAGATGAAGTATTCCATGCCGGGCAGGCCGGACTGTCCCGCCAGCAGTAGCGCGAGGATTGCCACCCCGGCGGCCAGCAGGGGCCGCGCACGCAACGGCGGCGCCGCGTTGCGCTGGCGCCAGGCCTGGTAAGCGGGGTAGACCAGCAGCAGGCCCAGGCTGTCGGCCAGCACCAGCACGCGCGCCAGCCCGCCGGCCTCATGCCATCCGATATAACCGCCGGCGGCCAGGTTGGCCGCCAGGATCAAACTGGACAAGGCGGTCGGCGCCAGGCAGACATACAAGATAAACGGCAGCAAATCCGCCGCGCGCACCAGGCCACCGGGCAGCATGCTGCGGTACATGTGCATCGCCAGGGCGCCGGCCATGCCGTCGGTCAGCGCCGCCACCACGGTGTGCGCCAGGTGGGCGGGCGAACTGGCTGCCGCCATGCCGTCAAAATTCGCCGCCAGGCTGGCCAGCACGATATAGGGCACGGCGCGGTAACTCCACTGCAGGCACATGGCCAGGGCAATGCCGGACGGCAGCCACAGCAAGGTAATGTTGGCGGGTTTCAGGGCAAAAATCGCCATGCCGAAGCGCGCCAGCGCGTAATAGGCGAGGGCGGCGGCGATCAGGCCGGCGGGAAATTTTGCTGCGTTCATATGGCGCGGACGGGGCCGCTCGCGGGAGGGTTTTACTTGCTAGATTGTAGTAAGGAGCTTGTTACCGGGCAAGTAAATCCGGTCGGGATGTCGCGTCAGTGTGGCGTGGAGACGCCGCAGCGCGCGTGGGCGTGCTGCGGCGGCGGTGAGCGGCCGGTGAAGTACCGCCGCGCCGGGGGCGCAGCGGCGCGTTTGCGGTCAGTTAACGAGCAACTGCGGGTCAACTGCGGGGCAATTGCGGGCCAATTGCCGGTCAATTAACGGTCAATGCGTGGTTCGTTGGGAGGAATCTCGCGGTCGGGCTGGCCCGGCAAGTCTTCCGACACGGGGGGAATCACCTGAGGTGGCGCGGCGCCGCTGCCGGTCTCGCTGGTGCTGCCGCTGGCGCCCATGCTGCTGGTGTCCAGCGCTTGGGTTTCCGCGGCGCGATGTTTCTCGCCGACCTTCTTGCCGTGTTTTTTCTGCTTGGGTTGCGCATACAGGCGGTCGGTGGCCGTGGGCGGGCCCTGGTCGATTTCCATCACATCGAATGCGCGCGAATCGCTGGGATTGCGCGGATTGACTTGCGTACCGGTCTGGGCGGCGGCGCTGCCGGCGGCCATGATGGCGGCCAGCAACAAGGTTGCCTTGGTGTTCATGGGCATCTCCTGCGAGGGGTCGAGTCCCCATTATTGCGCCGCCGCCGGGCGGGCCCGGTAGGACGATGCCTCGTGCCCCGGTCGGAATATGCCGGTTATACCTGGCTGAAGCCGCCGTCCGCCACCAGTTCCGCGCCATTGACATAGCTGGCGGCCGGCGACGCCAGGAACAGCACGGCGGCGGCAATTTCTTCGGCCTCGCCCATGCGGCCGGCCGGGGAAGTTTCAGCCAGGAAGTGCGCCACGCCATCGATTTGCGCGTCATTCATGGCCAGCCCGGTGTGCAGGATCGGGGTGCGGGTCACGCCGGGGCTGATGGCGTTGACGCGGATGCGGCGCGGTTTCAAATCGCTGGCCCAGGAACGGGCAAACGAGCGCACGGCGGCTTTCGATGCGTTGTACAGGCTGAGGTTGGGCATGCCGAGATTGCCCGCAATGGACGCGTTCAGCACGACGGACGCGCCATCGTTGAGCAGCGGCAGCAAGGTTTGCACCGTGAAAAACACGCCTTTGACGTTGATGTCGAACAGCGTGCCGTAGGCCGTCGGCGAGGTGTCGCCGAAGGCATTGTTGATGGCCACGCCGGCGTTGGCGAACAGTACGTCGAGGCGGTCGCCGCGCTCGGCAATGGCCGCGTGCAATTGCGCCAGGCTGGCGATGTCGGCGCTGTCGGCGGCCACGGCGATGGCCCGCTCGCCCAGGCCGGCGGCGGCGCGCCGCAATTTATCCGCATCGCGGCCCGTGATGTAGACGCGGCGGGCGCCCTGCGCCAGCAAGGCGCGCGCGGTGGCCAGGCCGATGCCGGACGAGGCGCCGGTGACCAGCGCGGTTTGTTGCTCGAAGGGGAGTGCCGCTGTTGCCATGGTGGTCCTTTCTGTGGTGTGAGCGGCCAGTATGGTGGAGGTATATTGTGCTAACAATCGGCATAATGCTCATTAATCTAGTGAATAAAATTCATCAATGAACCTCGACTTGAACGGGCTCGATGCCTTTGTCCGCGTGGCGGCCAGCCGCAGTTTCCGCAAAGCCGCCGCCGGCATGGGCGTGTCGCCGTCCGCACTGAGCCATGCGATCGGCAAGCTGGAGCACGAGCTCGGCGTGCGGTTGCTGAACCGCACCACGCGCAGCGTCAGCCCGAGTCCGGCCGGCGCCCAATTGCTGGCGCGCCTGCAGCCGGCGCTGGCCGAAGTGGCGGCGGCGCTCGAGGCCTTGAATGACGCGCGCACCGTGCCGAAGGGGCGCGTGCGCCTGAACGTGCCGCGGCCCGCCGTGCAACTGGTGCTGGCGCCGCTGCTGGCGCGCTGGCGCGCGCATTGTCCGGACGTGGCGCTGGACATTACCGCCAACGATGGCGTGGTCGATATCGTGGAACAGGGATTTGACGCCGGCATGCGCTTTGGCGAATTGCTGCAGCAGGACATGGTGGCGCTGCCGGTGGGGCCGGCAATCCGTTTTGCCGTGTGCGCCGCGCCGGACTACCTGGCGCGCCATGGTGCGCCAGCCACGCCGCACGCGCTGGCGGACCACGAATGCCTGCAATTACGCTTTCCCAGCGGCGCCATTTTCAAATGGGAATTCCAGCACGCGGGCCAGCCGCTGGCGGTGGCCACCCGCGGCAGCCTGGTGCTCGATGATTTACCGGCGCTGCTGCAGGCGGCGCTCGATGGCGCGGGCCTGTGCTACACCTATGAAGCCTATGCCGCGCCCTGGGTGGCGCAGGGACGGCTGGCGTATGTGCTGCAAGACTGGGCGCCGCCGGCCGAGCGCTTTTATATGTACTACCCCAGCGGGCGCCACATGAGCGCCGCGCTGCGGGCCTGGGTGGACTTCATCAAGGCGGCATGACGGTCCCGCTTGTATCGCTTGTCCCGCGTCAGCGCGTCATGCGCACCGGCGTCATGGTGCGCACGTAAAACAGCACGTCCCAGTTCTTGCCGAGGCGGCCCGTCATCGGTTCCGCATAGTCAAAACTCGACTGGGGCAGCGGCACCGGCGCCGACGCCGCCAGGCCCAGCAGGGGCTGGCCACTGTCCGCCAGCCGGGCTTCCAGGCTGCCCGGCGCGGGTGGCGGCACCTTGAATGGCTGCATGCTGGCAAATTCCACCACTTCGCCGTCGGCGGCCGTGAATTGCGCCACCTTGTAGTCGGCACCCCAGTGCCGGGACATGACTTCGCCTGCCTGCAAGTGCTCCGGCGTGCGCTGGAAACCTTTTGCCACGTGGATGGTGTGCGCCCATACGATGACTTTTTTACCTTTGAACAGCGTATCGGCCAGCCACACGGCGTTGTCCCCCATCGCGTTGTCGCGCTGGTAGTTGGCGCCGTCGCTCCAGTACGTGGCGGCCTGGGCCTGGACGCTGCGGTTGACGCGGCACCACCAGCCGGCGCCGCCCACGGCGGCATCCGGGCTGGCGCACAGCGCGCCATCGATGGCGGCCGCGTGGCGTTCGAACGCGGTCCGCGCCGCCGCGGCCGGCGCGGCGCGCTGCATGGTAAACAGCGGTTGCGCCGCCTGTTGATAAGCGTCCCAGCCGGGACCGGCGGCCAGCGCGGGCGCTTGTTTGGCCAGGAACGCTTGCAGGCCCGGCAACAGGCCGCCGATGCTGAGCGCGCCGCTGTGCTGGCTGTCGATGCCCGCGAACGCCAGCGGTTTGCCCAGCGCGCGCTGCTGGTCCAGGTATTGCAACAGCGCGCGGCCTTCCGCGCTTTTGGCGTACATATAGAACACGCTGCCGGGCGCCATGTCGTCCAGCTTCTCACCCTGTTCCATGCGGGCGGCCAGGCGGCCCATGTCGTAAAAGCCGCTTTCCAGCAACAGCACGTCAAAGCCCATTTTTTCGTGCAGGTATTTCACGAGACGGGTTTTCAGCAGGAATTCCTCGGCGCCGCCATGGGTCTGTTCACCCAGCGCCACCACGCGGGCCTGGCCGATGGCTTGCGCAAAGGGCAGCAAGTCGCGGTCATCGCCGTGGCCGGGCTGGATGCTGGCCAGCGGCCACTGGCTGACGCCGGGTAATTCCGCTGCAGTGGCCGGAGGGAGCAGGGCGCATCCCAGCAGCGCGGCAGCGCAGCGGCCGATCAGTCCAATCATCATACCAGTCCCTTAAAAATGTATACCAATCAAATACCAAAATAGCAGATTAGCATGAAACACGAGACCCCGTATTGATTAAAAAAATGTCATTGTTGACCTCGTATAAACAATCGCAGGCGTGTATTGTGAATGTTAACGGGACCGCACTGCGGAAAGGAACACGCCATGTTGCATGAATTTTTAGCCACTCACCGCGAGGAGCTGGTGCAGCGTTGCCGGGACAAGCTGGCGCAGCGCGTCCCGCTCAGCACCGGCCTGCAGAGTTGGACACCGCAGTTTATCGACCAGTTGATCCATGCACTGCAAGCCGAGCTGGATTCGGGAACCACGCTGGGCGCCATGCCGGCAGAAGCATCGGCTTTGGAAATGGATGAAGACCTCATCCCGCCGGAAATTGGCATGTCGGCGGCGCAGCACGGCAAGGAAATGCTGCAGCTCGGCTATGCGGTTACCGATGTGGTGCACAATTACGGCGACATATGCCAGGCGGTGTCGGACCTGGCGGTCGAGTCGGGCGTGCCGTTCCTGGCGTGGGAATTCCGCATCCTGAACCGTTGCCTGGACTTTGCCATTGCGCATGCTGTGACGGAATTCAGTTACCAGCGCGACTTTGTGTCGGCCGACAAGCATGCCAGCGACGCCAATGACCGCATGGCCGGGTTCCTGGACGAGTTGCGCAAGCTGCTGGGAACGGCCAGCCTGGCGTTTACCGCCGCCAAGAGCGGGGGACTGAGCGCCAGTGGCGCCACCGGCGCCATCCTCGAACGCAGCCTGCTCGCGATCAGCAACATGATTGACAATGTGGCGGACCGCAACACGTCGGAATCCAATTCCGACGTGCTCGATGTCTTCCCGCTGGCGCCGTTTTTCGATGAAGTGCGCGCCACGGCGCAACCGGTGGCGCAAGCGCGGGGATGCACGCTGTCGGTGCTGGCCGTCGAACCCACGCTGGCGCTCAAGGGCAACCGCGACTTGCTGTACGCGGCACTGATCGGCCTGTTGCAAAACGCCGTCGAAACCACCCAGCCGAATACCCGTGTGGTGTTGTCGGCCCGCAGCGCCGCGGATCGCATCCTGATTGACATTGCCGACCAAAGCGGCGGGCTCGGGCCCGGCGGCTTGAATGCCATGCTGTCGCCGGAGCACGGCGACCATCGCAACATGCTGGGGATGCCGGTGGCGCGGCGTTTTGTCGCCGCCAACCACGGCGTCCTGACGGTGCGCGACCTGCCGGGCAAAGGCTGTGTGGTGACGGTCAGCCTGCCGCGCTATGCCGTGCCCACCTGAGTGGGCAAGCCTGAATTGGCATGCGCGCCGCGCTCAGCCGGCGCTGCGCGCCTTGAACAAATAATCAAAACCCTGCAAGGTCCGGTCGACGTAGCGTTCGTCGTCCGCCGGCAGCACGTTGTGGATCACCAGCGACGCCAGTCCATGCGTGTAAGACCAGCCGGCCAGCGCCGCCGTGCGTACTTCAGCCGATTGCACATCCTTGCCCAGTAATTCCGCGATGATTTTCTTGAGTTCGCCAAACGACGTTTCGCGCGCCTGTTTCAGCTCGGGAACTTCCGCGCTGCCGCCCAGTTCCGTCCCAAACATCAGCTGGTACAAGGCGGGATTGGCGCGCGCAAAGCGCACATAGGCCAGGGTGGCCTGGCGCAGTTTTTCATCGTCGGGCGCTTGCAGATCGCGGTCCGCCATGGCTTGCGCCAATTCATTGAAGCCCTGCACCGCCAGGTGCGCCACCAGTTCCGCGCGGTTGGCGAAGTGGTGGTAAGCGGCGGTGGAACTGACGCCGACCCGCTCCGTCACGGCCCGCAGCGACAGCTTGGCCAGGCCCACCTCATCGAGCATCGCGCGCGCCGCCGAGAGTAACTGGGGAGCAAGGTTGCCGACGTGGTAAGTGCCGCGGGTTCGTGCAGTTTTGGCCATGATGGGAAGGGTGTTGTCGGGCGCTGATCTTATCACGCTTAAATATCTTGACACTGATAAGATTGACTTCTAGACTTGCCGCACAAGCGCTGAAAAGCCGTACCACGGCGCAATCTTAACACTGATAAGTTCACACTGAGGAGTTCACCCGATGGCTACGACTTACCCGCACCTGCTGGCACCGCTGGACCTGGGTTTCACCACGTTGAAAAACCGCGTATTGATGGGCTCCATGCACACCGGCCTGGAAGAAACGCCGAACGGCTATGAACGCATGGCGGCGTTCTTTGCCGAGCGCGCGCGCGGCGGTGTGGGCCTGATCGTCACGGGCGGCATTGCGCCGAACGTGGAAGGCGGCGTGTACGCGGGGGCGGCCAAGCTGACCACCAGCGACGAAGCGCAGCAGCACAGTATCGTCACGCGCGCCGTGCATGAAGCGGGCGGCAAGATCTGCATGCAGATTCTGCACGCGGGCCGCTATGCGTACAGCCCGAAAGCGGTTTCCTCGAGCGCGGCGCAATCGCCGATCACGCCGTTCGCGCCGCGCGAACTCGACGAAGACGGCATTGAAAAGCAGATCGCCGACTTCGTCACCTGCGCCACCCTGGCGCGCGAAGCGGGCTACGACGGCGTGGAAATCATGGGTTCCGAAGGCTACTTCATCAACCAGTTCATTGCCGCGCAAGTCAACCAGCGCACCGACCGCTGGGGCGGCAGCCTGGAAAACCGCCTGCGTTTGCCAATCGAGATCGTGTCGCGCGTACGCGCCGCCGTCGGCAAGGATTTCATCATTATTTACCGCCTGTCGATGCTGGACCTGGTCGAAGGCGGCAGCAACTGGGATGAAGTGGTAACCCTGGCGAAAGCCATCGAACAGGCCGGCGCCACCATTATCAATACCGGCATCGGCTGGCACGAGGCGCGCATTCCCACCATCGCCACCAAGGTGCCGCGCGCGGCCTTCACCAAGGTCACCGCCAAGCTGCGCGGCGTGGTTGGCATTCCACTGGTGGCGACCAACCGCATCAACACGCCGGAAGTGGCGGAACAGGTGCTGGCCGAGGGCGATGCCGACATGGTGTCGATGGCCCGTCCATTCCTGGCTGATGCCGACTTCGTCAACAAGGCGGCGCAAGGCCGCGCCGATGAAATCAATACTTGCATCGGCTGCAACCAGGCGTGCCTGGACCACACGTTCAGCGGCAAGATCACCAGCTGCCTGGTGAATCCGCGCGCCTGCCACGAAACCGAACTGCAATACATCCCCGTCACGCAAGTGAAAAAAGTCGCGGTGGTCGGCGCCGGTCCCGCGGGCCTGGCGGCAGCCACCGTGGCGGCCGAGCGCGGCCACCAGGTCACCTTGTTCGACGGCGCCGCGGAAATCGGCGGCCAGTTCAATGTGGCCAAGCGCATTCCCGGCAAGGAAGAGTTTTATGAAACGCTGCGCTACTTCGGCCGCAAGCTCGAGACCACCGGCGTCGACGTGCGCCTGAACACCCGTGTCTCGGCGCAAGAGCTGGCGCAGGGCGGCTTTGACGACATCGTGCTGGCCACCGGTATCGCGCCGCGCACGCCGGGCATTCCCGGCATCGATCACCCGAAAGTCATCAGCTACCTCGATGCGATCCTGGGCCGCAAGGAAGTGGGCAAGAGCGTGGCCGTGATCGGCGCGGGCGGCATCGGTTTCGACGTGTCGGAATTGATCACGCACCAGGGCGTCTCGACCAGCCAGGACCGCGACGCGTTCTGGAAAGAGTGGGGCATCGATACCGCGCTGGAAGCGCGCGGCGGCGTGGCGGGCATTGCCGCCCAGCCGCATCCGTCGCCGCGCCAGGTGTTCCTGCTGCAGCGCAAGGAACAGAAAGTCGGCGCGCAACTGGGCAAGACCACCGGCTGGATCCACCGCGCGGGCTTGCAGAAAAAGAAGGTCAAGATGCTCAGCTCGGTCGAATACCTGAATATCGACGATGCCGGCCTGCACGTGCGCGTGGCGGGCGGCGAACCGCAAGTGTTGCCGGTCGATACCGTGATCGTGTGCGCGGGCCAGGACCCGCTGCGCGAATTGCAGGAGGCGCTGGTGGCGGCAGGCCAGAGCGTGCACCTGGTGGGCGGCGCCGACGTGGCGGCGGAACTGGACGCCAAGCGCGCCATCAACCAGGGTTCGCGCGTCGCGGCGGCGATCTGACCGGGAGGACGGCATGGCTGAACTGCAATTGAAGGACGCGGCGGCCGCCGCGCTGCAGCAGTGGCACGCGATGGTGGCGGCGCGCGACCTCGCGCCGCTGCCGGACATGCTGTCGCCGTCGGTGGTGTTCCGTTCGCCGATGGCGCACACGCCCTATCCGGGGCCGCAGGTGACCGCCATGATCCTCGGCACCGTCATTAACGTGTTCGAGGGCTTTACTTATCACCGCGAACTGGCCAGCGCCGACGGCTTGTCCGTGGTGCTGGAATTCTCGGCCTCGGTGCATGGCAAGGAATTAAAAGGGATCGACATGATCCGCTTCGATGACGACGGCAAGATCGTGGAATTCGAAGTGATGGTGCGCCCGCTGTCCGGCTTGCAGGCGCTCGGTGATGAAATGGGCAGGCGGCTGGCGCCGATGCTGGCGAAGATGAAGGGGTGAGTGGCGTTTATTGCGTGCTGACCGGTGCTGCGTGTGCCCATGGTGACGCATGCACGGCGGCTTCGCTGGCGCGAAACCGCCCTACGCGATAGCCGTCCACGATATCTTCACAAGCTCGTAGGGCGGCTTTCACAAAGCCGCCATGCGTGATCAGCCGCGATGCTGGCGAGGGATCACGCCATATTGTCAAAGATACTGCGCGGCCCCTTGCCCTGTCCACGCTGCACGGCGGCGGCGCCCGCCGTGGCCGTGCACCGTTTTACCACGGCCCACAGCGAAGGCGCCACGCACGCGGCGCCGTCGTAATAGCCGCGTTGCGCCAACAACTGGTGGAATTCGCGCAAGCGGTACGATGGCACCGCCGCCGACAGGTGGTGTTCAACGTGATAATGCACACTGTTCGGCGTCACCAGCAGGCGCGTCAGCGGACCGGACAAGGTGGTGCCGACGCTGAGGCGCGGATCGCGCGACAGCAGGTCGGGCACGCCGCCATGTTCGCTCATCACGCGCAGGCGCACCAGCAGCGGAAACACGAACAACTGCCCCAGCCACCAGCACCAATACACTTCCGGCGCCCCCGCCAGCCATAAGGCGCCCAGCAGCAGGCCGTGCGCCAGCAGGAAGGGCGCGCCGTTTTCCCTTTCAAATCCTTTCAGCTGGTACCCGATGTTTTTCAAGCCATTGACGCCCGACACGTCGCGCGCGAGTTTGCGCAACAGGCTGGCGCGGCTGGCGGGATAACCGGCGACAAAACCGTGGTCGGGGTCCTGTTCCGTACCGGCCAGCCGGTGGTGTTCCAGGTGGCCCTTGCGGTAGCGGGCAAACGACAAGTTCGGCAGCGCCGCGAACAGCCATTTGCCGGCCCATTCGTTGAGGCGGCGCGACGGGAAATACGCCAGGTGGCAGGCGTCGTGCGCCAGCACGCCGAGCGCCTGCGCGCGCCCGGCCAGCACGACGGCGGCAACGGCCCACGCCACGGGATGGCGCCACAGCACGGGCAAGGCAAAGGCGGCCGCCACGATGCCATAGTTGACTGCCACGCCCCGCCACGCGCGCCAGGCGGACGTGACGGACAATTGCTTCAATTCTTCTTTGCTGATGAGGTCGGGACGGGCCATTGCATGCTCCATGAAGGTGATGCAACCATGCTAGCGAAGCGGCAAGGCCGATGAGCATATAATTCAGCCAGCTTTCATGCATTTTCAGCCAACCCCAACCACCCCAGCCACCCCATGCCCCAGCCGCCGGTACCCGTCGCCCTGTATGCCGATGCCGATTGCTGGCTGGGCAGTATTTATTTGATCCGCGAATTGCTGGCGGTGGCGGGCACCTTGCAGCGCGGCCCGGCGCTGTTTGACGTGACAGTGGTGGGGCCCTCCAGCGCACCGGTCGCGTCCTTCACGGGGCAGGCCTTGACGCCGGAGGTGGGGCTTGATGCGGGGCTGGACGCCACGCCACCGCCCCAGGTGATTTTCCTGCCCGCGTTTTATGTCGCGGACCGGGGCCGGCGTCCGGTCAGTCCTGCGCTGAAGGCGTGGCTGCAACGGGCGTATGCGGCGGGCGCGATTATCGTGGCCATCACCAGCAGTGTGCGCCTGCTGGCGGAAGCCGGCTTGCTGGACGGGCGCGAAGCGGCGTGCAATCCGGCGGATTTGCCGACCCTGCGCAACCATTATCCGGCCATCCACTGTTTGCCGGAAGCGCCGCTGGTGATCGATGGCCGGATTGTGACGGCCGCCAGCATCAATCCCGCCATCGATGCCTGCGCCTACCTGGTCGCGCATTTTTATGGCGACAAGGCGGCGCGCAAGCTGGCGCACTTTGCCAATTCCACGCAGCAGCCCAGTTATGGACAATTCGCGCTGGCCAGCGCCGCCTGGCGCCAGCACCCGGATGAACGCATCCGCCAGGCCCAGGCGTATATCGAGCGCCAGTTCATGCAGGCGTTGACGGTGCCGGAAGTGGCGCGCCGGGCCTCGATGAGCGAGCGTAATTTCAACCGCCGCTTCACGGCGGCGGTCGGCATGCCGCCGGCGCGCTACATCACGCGCTGCCGCATCGAACACGCGAAGCAACTGCTTTCCCGGGAGCGGATGCCAATCTTGACCGTGGCGCTGCAGTGCGGGTTCAATGATGAAAACGCGTTCCGGCGCGCATTCCGCCAATGGTGCGGGGTGGCGCCGGGCGTTTTCCAGAAAGGAACCGCATGCCGATCGACTATATCCGCAGCCTGACAGGCGCGCAGCGCGGCGCCGCCGGCAACCGCCATCTCGGCATCGCGCTGGCATTCGTGGCCGGCGCCGCCAATGCGGGCGGCTTCCTGGCGGTGCGCCAATATACGTCGCACATGACGGGCATTGTTTCCGCGATGGCGGACAACCTTGCCCTGGGCGCGGCCGACCTGGCGCTGGACGGCCTGGGCGCGCTGCTGTCGTTCCTGGCCGGCGCCGCCTGTTCCGCCATCATGGTCAATTTTGCGCGGCGCCATCAGCTGCACAGCACCTATGCCTTGCCGCTGCTGGTGGAAGCGGTGCTGTTGCTGGGCTTTGGCATGCTGGGCGCGCGGCTGGCGCAAATCGACTGGCTGTTCATCCCCGTTACGGTGATGCTGCTGTGCTTCACGATGGGGCTGCAAAACGCCGTCATCACCAAACTCTCCAATGCGGAAATCCGCACCACCCACATCACCGGGCTGATGACCGATATCGGCATCGAGCTGGGCAAGATGGTGTACTGGAATGCCGCCCCCGGCATGCCCCGGGTGCGGGCGGACCACGCCCGGCTGCGCATTTTGCTGGCGCTGGCCGGGGCGTTTTTCGTCGGCGGGGTGGGGGGAGCGCTGTGCTTTGCGCGGATCGGCTATGGCGCCACCATCTTGCTGGCGCTGATCCTGGTCATCCTGGCGATCGTGCCGGTGTTCGATGATGCGCGCGCCGCCTGGCGCAAAATGGGCGGGCCGCGCGGCAAATCCTCTTAAAACGCGCGAAAACGTCATTTCAGTGCCGTTTTTTTACCATCTGTCGCATGGGGCTTTCTTGCCATGCGGCCGATTCCTATACTTTGTCAGCGTTTTACCCAACGCAGGGGAGATGTTGTCCTAACAATCACAACGAAAGAATCCGATGCAGAAACCGAACTGGAAATCCAAAGCCATGCTGGGCGCCATTACCCTGGCGTTTGCCTCCCTGGCTGGCAGCGCCGCTGCCGCCGAACCAGCGTGGGTTGCCAAGAGCAACGACAATGCCAAGCTGCTGCTGAACGTGATGGCCAAGTATTCGCCGGAAAGCGCCAGTTCGCTGGGTGTGGATGGCTACGACGAACTGATTACCGACATGTCGCGCGACCTGTATGACGCCAGCGTCAAGGATACTCGCGCCGTGGTGGCGGAACTGCAAAAACGCCTGAAAGCGGAAACCGACCCGAAGATCAAACAAGACCTGGAAATCCTGATCAACGCGGCCAATGAAAACCTGGTCAGCAATGCGCTGCAGCGCAAGCTGATGCTGCCGTACCAGGATTTGAACCGCTTGCTGTTCGGCGTGGTGCGCCAGATGCTCGATCCGCGCATCCCGAAAGAGCGCCAGAAAACCCTGCTGGTGCGCCTGCAAAAGTATGCCGGCCTGGCCAAGGGCTACCGCCCGATCACGGAACTGGCTGAAGACCGCCTGAACGAGCGCCTGAAAGCCAACCCGAAACTGCTGGGCCCATTCAAAGGCCAGGTCGAACAGTCGCTCAACGATGCGCCGGCCATGATCAAAGGCATCAAGGACTTGCTGGCCAAGAGCGGCCTGGAAGGCTGGGAGCCGACTTATGCGGCGCTGGAAAAGCAGCTGACCGCGTACAACGATAATGTGCGCAAGCAAATCCTGCCGCGCGCCCGCACCGACCACCGCCTGCCGCCGGAACTGTATGCCGACAACCTGAAACAGTTTGGCGTCGATATCAGCCCGCAGGAATTGATTTCCAAGGCGCTGACGTCGTTCTCGGAAATCCGCAACCAGATGAACATCACGGCTGGCCTGCTGGCCAAGGAACGCAATTTGCCGAACGCGGATTACCGCTTCGTCATGAAAGAGTTGAAGAAACAGCAAATCCCGATCGATAACGTGATGCCGCTGTACCAGGAGCGCCTGGCGCAGCTGGAAGCGTCGGTGCGGGAACAAAACGTGGTGACCCTGCCGGACCGCAAGGCCGTGATCCGCCTGGCGTCGCCGGCGGAAAACGCCGCCCAGCCGGCCCCGCACATGAACCCGCCGCGCCTGGTTGGCAACACGGGTGAATATGGCGAATTCGTGCTGACCACCGGCATGCCGCCGGACGCGTCCGGCAAAGCCAAGGTGTTTGACGATTTCACCCACCAGGCCGGCACCTGGACCCTGACCGCGCACGAAGCGCGTCCGGGCCATGAACTGCAATTCGCCAAGATGATCGAGACCGGCGTGTCCACCGCGCGCGGCGTGTTCGCCTTCAACAGCGTCAACGTGGAAGGCTGGGCCCTGTACGCGGAAGCGGAAATGCAGCCATACGAACCGCTGGACGGCCAACTGTTCGCCCTGCAAGCCCGCATGCAGCGCGCCGCGCGCGCCTTCCTCGACCCGATGGTCAACCTCGGCGAAATTTCGCCGGAGGGCGTGAAGTCGTTCCTGATGGATGAAGTGGGCTTGTCCGAAGGCATGGCGACGCAGGAAATGCAGCGCTACACGTTCCGCGCGCCGGGCCAGGCGACCTCGTACTTCTATGGCTACCAGCGCCTGATGGAAACCCGCCAGGCCGCCGAAGTGGCGCTGCGCACCAAGTTCGACCGCAAGGCGTTCAACGACTTCGTGCTGGCCCAGGGCCTGGTGCCGCCAGCGCTGCTGCGCAAGGCCGTGATGGAAGAGTTTGTGCCGGGACGGAACCAGGGCGTGGCGCAGAAGTAATACCGGCTGCCAGGTGGTGAAAAGGAAGCGGAGTGATCCGCTTCCTTTTTTATTTATTGTGTGCCGCACCATCGGTGCTTACAATGGTTTTCTCACCACTCTGCGGAACAGGAGCTTTCAAATGAAGCGCAACCGTATCGTGCAGTCTTGGGTAGCCGGGGCCGGCCTTTGCCTGGCCAGCGTTGTGTGGGCGGCGGATCCGCCCAAAGCGGCGGCGCCCAGCGCCGCGGAAAAAGCCATGTGGGACAAGATGGCGCAGGCCGGGACCCCCGGCGAGGCGCATAAAAAGCTGGAACCGCTGGTCGGCAAGTTCACTGTCAAGTCGAAATCCTGGATGGACCCTGCCAAGCCGCCGGAAGAAAGCAATGGCTCGTCCGAGCGCAAATGGATCATGGGCGGGCGCTACATCGAAGAGCATTACCAGGGCACGTATGGCGGCCAGCCGTTTACCGGCATGGGGCTGCAGGGCTATGACAACGTGACGAAAAAATACTTTGGCACGTGGATGGATTCCGGCAGCACCAGCATGACCATGGCGCGCGGCGCGATGAGCGGCAACGCCATCAAATACCAGGGCATGATGTCCGACCCGGTCAGCGGCAAGGAAGTGCCGTACACCATGACCACCACCATCACCGGCAACGACAGCCACAAGGTGGAAATGTGGGGTCCGGGGCCGGGCGGCAAGGACATGAAATGGATGGAACTGGTGTATACACGGGCAAAGTAAGCCGCTGAAGTATGCTGGCGAGGGGCGGCTGCGGTTATAGTGTCGCCTTTCAATACCAGCGCAGCCGCACGGAGCAACCGATGACTTACGAAGAATACCTCGATGAAGTAACCACCCTGATGGTGGAAAAATACGACCTGGCGGACAAGGCCGCCATCAAGATCGTGGTCGATGCGCAGGATGCCGAGTTCTTCGTCAAGCATGACGACGACAAGCGCCTGCGCAATATCGACCAGGCGCACAAGGATGCGAAAACGCTGTACCTGGCCGCCACCGGCAAAGGCAAGAAAGCGTAAGCGCGAGGGGTCAGCGGTACGCGGCCTCCGCCAGGTGGGTGTCGAGGAATTCCCGCAGCGCCGTGACTTTGCCGTCACGGACGGTAAACACGTGCACCCAGTCACTTGCAAATCGCTTGCCAGTGGCGCGTACGGTAAAACTGTAATGGCCCAGCACCACCACGCGCGGGCCCTGCGCAATGTATTCCATCGGCTGGAACTCGTTGACTTCCTGCGCCGCGCCCATTTGCTCAAAGAATTCCATCACGCGCCCGCAGCCATGGCGCCGCCCAGTGAACGGGGCGCCTGGCACGTCCGGCAATTCCCATGAAATGTCGTCGGCAAAATACGACTTCAGGCTGCCGATGTCACCTTGCTGGAAGGCGTCGTAGCACTGCTTGACGACGTTGACGTTGGCTTGCTCGTCCATGGTGGCCTCTCGGAGTCGGTGGGGGGACTTCCAGTATTGCCGGGCGAGGGGGGAAACTCAAGGTCAGGCTTTACGCACGAACTCCGTCTTCAGGCCCATCTGGCCAAAGCCTTCGATCTTGCAGTCGATGTCGTGGTCGCCATCGACCAGGCGGATATTTTTTACCTTGGTGCCTTGCTTGACGGTGCCGCCGCCGCCCTTGAGTTTCAAATCCTTGATGACGACCACGGTGTCGCCATCCTGCAGCACGTTGCCGGACGCGTCGCGCCAGACGCGCGCCGTGTCGGTTGGCGCGTCGGCGCCGGCCACCGGCCATTCATGCGCGCACTCGGGGCAGACGTATTGGCCCATGCCGTCTTCATAGGTGAGGGTGGAAGAACATTGCGGGCAAGGAGGCAGGGCGGACATGGGATTCACGTTGGGATAAGGAAACCCGGAATTGTATCAGGTGCGCCGTGGCTGTAACTTCGGGTTTTGTACCGCTGCGGAATGCTGTTTCGCGTGGCCTTTCCGGCACGAAAATAGAACGTTGGTGCTGCGCAGTTTGTATTTCTTGTGTAAGGTGTTGCCAAGCCCGGTAACCCTTTTGAAAGCAACCCAGCATGGCCAGTGAAGCACCGCTCTACAAGAATCAGGTAATGCTGTTGTCGCAGAGTTTCTTTATCAAGGATAACCAGGCCGAACTGCAGTTGCACGCGCACAAATACGATTTCGACATCCGGTTTTTCAACGAAGTGCGCGATTTCGTCGAGGCGGTGGTGTGCGACCGGGGCCACAGCCTGTTCGTGATCGATCTTGACGCCCTGCACAACATGCAGTCGGACATGGCCGACAGCCGCAAGACCCTGATGCTGGGCGAATTGCTGCAGCGCCTGCCGAGCGACCAGAGCTATGTCTATCTGCAGAGTGCGCGCCAGGGCGGCCGCTTCCTGCTGCAACAGCGCCTGGTCGACAGCAATTGCCTCGCATATGCGGAAAAACCGATCGCCAACGATGTGCTGGTCGATAAATTGTTTAACTTGTTTGTCCAGCGCAAACGGGGCGATCTGGTGCGTTTGATGTACCTGGGCGAACCGGTTGGCCTGGACGACGGCGCGCTGATGCATCGCCGGGTCGAGGTGGTCCACCATGCCGATGCGCAGACCCTGCACTTGCGCGTCAAGGAATTGCAGCCCGATATCGTGCTGATCACGGACGCGGAATATGCGCGCACCGAAGCCATCGTGCGGGTCCTGAAGAAAAACATCGAAGCCGACCCGGTGCGGGAAATCATGCTGCTGCAGCGCCAGCCCGATGCCGCCGTCACGGCGCGCGCGCTGGCGTCCGGCTTTGACGACATCCTGCTGTTGACCGATCCCGGCGTGCTGGCCTCGCAACTGGTCAACCGCGCCAACAAAATCCGCATCAACAAGGACTTGATCGGTAAGGACCGCGCCACCGGCCTGCTGAACAAGATCGGGCTGCAAAAGAAGGCGCAGGATTTGATCCGCCGCGCCGCGCGGGAAAACGTGCCGCTGGCCTTTGGCGTGGTCGATATCGACAAATTCAAGACCATCAACGATACCTGGGGCCATTACTTCGGCGATATCGTCATCAAGCGCCTGGCGCTGACCCTGGCGCCCCATATCGGCGAAGACGATTTATTGAGCCGTTTCGGTGGCGAGGAATTCGTCATGGTGTTCTGGAATTGCACGCTGGAGCAGGGCTGGCAAAAGATGGATGCGATGCGCCAGGTCTTCGGTGCGATCCCGTTCGAAGTCAAACCAGGCGATGCGCGCCACTTCTCGTTCAGCGGCGGCGTGGCGGCCTATCCCGACCACAAGACGGAAAACGAATTGTTCCTGCGCGCGGATGCCATGCTGTATGAAGCCAAGCAGGGCGGGCGTAACCGCATTTGCCAGCGGCCCGGGACGTAATCAGTCGTAGACCGTGCCCACGCCCAGCGGCTTGCTGCGCGTGACGATGTCGCCGGCCGCCGGCCGCTCCGCAAAGCGCACCACGGCAAGGCGGTACTGGCCCATGGTGGCATTCTCAAACGGATATCCGGTTTCCAGTGGCAGCGGCGCCAGCGTGCCGGCCGCATCGCGGTAAAACACTTCCGGCGCCGGTCCGGCCAGCGGGTACACGAACTTCACGCCGGCGCATTGCTTGCCGATCAGCCGCAAACGGTAGCCGGATGCGCGCTGTGCGCCGATCAACTGTTCGCAGGCTTCGCGCAACGCGGCCACGCGGTAGACGCCGTCGTCGCGCTCGCGGATGGAGTAGCGGCCACTGAACTGGTAATGTCCCTTTTGGCGGTTCAGGCGCAGCACCGCGTCTTCGTCGTAGGCCTGCTTCAGCATCGGCAAGGTGGCGCGGCCCAGCGCATCGACGGCAATCGCCAACTTCACGCTTTCGCCTTCGAGCTGCAACTGCAAGCCTTCCATTGGCACGTCCGGGGTATTGGGACGGATCTGCATGTGGGCCTGGATCAGCGGGCGCGTTTTCAAATACGGTTCGAAGAAACGCACCGCCTTGTAGGCGTGGCGGTAGCTATGCCATTCCGCGTCGCGCTGGGCGGGGATGGCGATGGTGGGCACGTCGGCGGCCGCAGTGGACAGCGGTAGCAGCAGCGGCAGTAGCACCAGGGCAGGGTTCAGCGGATTCTTGAGCATAGGCCGCGATTCTACGGTATGACCGGCCGGGCGGCGCCCTGCCGGAAGTCATGGGGCATGACTTCCGGCACTTTGCCGGTGGTGATGGCGCGCGTAGAATGGCCGCCCATGATTGCCACCCATCGTTACCCTGCGGCCGCGCTGGCTGCCTGCCTGATTTTCGGCGTGCTGGAACTGAACGCGCCATGGATTGCCGGTCCGTTCCGGGCCGAGATGCGCCACCCGGCTGGCTTGCTGGCGGACTATGCCGCCAGCCTGTTGGCGCCGCCCCCATCATTGCTGCGCGCCGGCTCCGACCGGCAGGTGCTGGCTTACTGGCTGTTCCTCGGCGGGCAAACGATGCTGATCGCCACGTTCACCGGCCTGCTGTGGTGGCGCATCCGTCCGGGACTGGCGCGTACGCGGCGGTGCGATACGGCCCTGGCATCGGCCCTGCTGGTCATTGCCGTGGCGATCGATTCACTGGCCTTCCACCTGGTGCTGGCCACCGCGCTGGCGGCGCTGCTGCCGCCGCGCCGCGCATGGCGCTGGCTGGCAGTCATGCTGGTGCTGGGAGTCTGCGTGGATATCGGGATGCTGGCGACGGTGCGCGCCAACATGAATGACCGCTACCTGCTGGCGGTGCTGGGAACGCTTACGTTTGAACGCAGTATCCTGCTGCTGGGCGCCGCCATCGCGTGGCTGGCCCGGCAGGAGCAGGCGGGGCGGGTACGCTTGGCCGCGTCGCACGCGCAATTGCGCGCCACCCAGTCGCTGCTGGCGGACACGGTGCGCACCTCGGAGCGCATGCGCATTGCACGCGATTTGCACGACGCGGTCGGCCACCACCTGACGGCGCTCAACCTGCACCTGGACCTGGCCATGCGCCAGTCGGAGGGCCGGCAGCCCGGCGCGCTGGTGACGGCGCGTGAACTGGGGCAATCGCTGCTGGCGGAAGTGCGCAGCGTGGTCAGCGCGGAGCGCGAAGAGCAGGGCGTCAACCTGCGCCAGGCGCTGGAGTTGCTGTGCGCGGGCATCCCGTCGCCCGCCATCGCGCTCAGCGTGGACCGCCGCGCCGATGCCTGCCCGCCTGCCGTCGCCCACACGCTGCTGTACTGCGTCCAGGAAGCCATCACGAACGCGGTACGCCATGCCGGTGCAAGCCGGCTGGCCATCGCCATCCGCACCAGCGAGCAAGGCGTGGCCGCGCACGTATCAGACGATGGCCGGGGCAGCGGCGCCGCGCCGGAAGGCAATGGCTTGTCCGGCATGCGTGAACGGCTGGCCGCGCAGGGCGGCACGCTGCGGGTCGGCAATGGCGCTGGCGATCTCTCCGGCGCGGCCGGCAACCACCCAGGGCGGCTGCGCGGCTACTGGCTGGACATGTCGCTGCCATTCACTGGAGCGTCGTCATGATCCGCGTGATCCTGGTCGATGACCAGATGCTGGTACGCAGCGGCATCCGTGGCTTGCTGGACTTGACGCCGGACATCCGCGTGGTGGCCGAAGCGGCCGATGGCGAGGAAGCGGCGCAGGTGGTGGCGCGGATGATGGCGCAGCTGATGGAGCAAGACAGAGCCGACGTGCTGCTGCTCGATGTGCGCATGCCCAACTGCAGCGGCATTGAATTGCTGCGGCGCGAACAGGGCCGCCTGCCCCCGACCATCCTGCTGACCACCTTCGATGACGATGAAGCGCTGCTCGACGGCATGCGGGCCGGCGCGCGCGGCTTCCTGCTGAAGGACATTTCACTGGAACGGCTGGCCGACGGCATCCGCAGCGTGGCGGCAGGGGCGACGCTGTTCCGTCCCGCGCTGACCGAACGCACCCGTGCCGCTTATGAAAAGCCGGCCGCCGCCACGGCGCAGGCAACGGTGGCGGCGGCATTGACCAGCCGCGAAACGGAAATCCTCGCGCTGATGGCGGCCGGCATGAACAACGCGGAAATCGGCCAGGCGCTGGGCCCCAGCGAAGGCACCATCAAGAACCACGTCTCCAGCATCCTGTCCAAACTGGGCGTGCGTGACCGCGTGCGCGCGGTGCTGCGCGGCCTGGAACTGGGGCACATCTGATGAAGCTGGTCATCGCATGCATGGCCTGCCTGTTGCAGGCCCCGGCCTGGGCGCAATTCGGTGACGGCCTGATGCCGGAAGGAACAATGGAGATGACCGTGTCGGCCGCGTTGGGCAGTGGGCCGGTGCGCCCTGGCAGCGCGGCGCGTTCAGCTTTCCTGCTGCCGCAAATTCACGCGGAATGGAGCAACGGTGTCTTCATCGATGGCCTGGCTGCCGGCATCAAGCTGTCGCCCGACCCGTTGCTGCAATTCGGGCCGCTGTTTTCCCTTAACCTCGGGGCGCAGCGTACCAATGGCAGCCGTGGCGGTGTGCGGCCGGTGTTCGGCGCCTTTGTCAATTTCACGCCTTTCCAGGAATTGACCTTGCACGCGCACGCGGTGGCCCCGGCAGGCAGGGATGGTCAAGGTGTGCTGCTGAACTTGAATGCCGGTACCCACACCATGCTGGCGCCGCGCCATGTGCTCGCTGGTGGCATCGGCGTGAACCTGGCGGACGCCGGCTATATGCAATCGGAGTTCGGCGCAGGGCAGCACCGCCCAGCCGGTGGCGTGCGCGATGTATTTGCCGCCGCGCGCTGGCAGTGGCAAATGAGCCGAAAATTCACGCTGACGGCGGCGCTGCAGGTCAGCGTGCTGCAGGGCGGCGCCGCCGCCAGCCCGCGCACGGCGCAGCGCACCGGCATCACCCACTGGCTGGCGCTCGGGTACAGCTATTGAGCCGTCAGAACCCGACTTTCACGCCCAGCTGCAGGCTGTTCTGCTTGACGTCCAGGCCGGGCTTGCGCGTGCGGCCGGCGTGTTCATACTCTAAGGTCAGCGCAGCGGCGCGGGTCACGTTGTAGGCCACACCGATACCCAGCAGCGGTTTCACCGACGACACGCTGCCGGCATCGCCCGCGCCATCGGTGGCCTTGAACGTGTTGTGCACCAGCCCAGCCTTGCCGAACACCGACCAGGCGTTGCTGATTTGGTACTGCGGGCGCAGCGCCGCATACCACCCCTGGCGCTTAAATGTGGGGTTGCCCGGCAGGCCCAGCGCCGCCCTGTCAAATTGGGTGGCGCCGGTGTGCAGATAGCCGCCTTCCAGCGCTAGGAAATCATTGACGTTGTAGCCGCCAAACAGCTTGTAGGTGGCGCCCGCATCGGCCGTATCGGCCTTGCCGTTGGCGGGATTGCGGTACGTGAGGCTGCCGCCGTTGGAGAAGGTGGCGCCCGCATAAAAATCGTTTGCGACGGCGGCTGACGGCGCCAGCACTGCCGCCAGCAAGGCGGCGATGAATAATTTGGCCATACGGTTCCTTGAAAAAGATGAATGCTGATTCCCGCTGGAGGTGCGGCGGAATCAGTGCATCGATTCTAGGAAAAGCGGCGTTGGCGCACATGTGCCGAAAGGCATACGTCACAGCGCATCGCGGATGCGCGCCACCAATATGATGCTCAGGCCATGGTCTTTAATGTAGAGTAATGCTTCCAAGCATCTACAAATAGAAAGCCCATGCGTCGCCTCCTGTTGACTTTTGTGCTGGCTGCGGCTTGCGATGCGCACGCCTTGACATTGCGTCTGTGCACGCTTGACCACCCCTTTCCTCCCCATACCATGCCGGACGGGAGCGGCCAAGCCCAGGTGCTGCTGCGCCAGGCGGCAAGCGAGCAGGGCATCGTCATCGAGAACATGTTCGCGCCGCGTCTGCGCTGCATCAACATGCTGAAGGCCGGGGAAGTCGATGCGGTGCTGTCGGCCTTCCTGCCGGAGCGCCGGGCGTACGGTGTGTTTCCGATGGCGGGAACGGCGCCCGACCCCTCGCGTGCGGTGAGCGCGGCACGCTTTGTCGTCTACCAGCAAAAGGGCGGCGCCGTGCGCTGGGATGGCAACGCCTTCACGGGACTGGACCGGCGCCCGGTCGGCATCCAGGTCGGCCTGGCGGTCGCGCAGCGCCTGCGCCAGACCGGCGTCAAGGTCGACGAAGGCGCCAAGACCATCGAACAAAACCTGGAAAAGCTGGCGCTGGGCCGGGTGCAGGCCATGGTGGCGCTGGAGGGCGAAGCGCAACCCCTGATCGCGCGGCGGTTCCCCGGCCGCATCGAGGCGCTGCCCAAGGCGTTCGATACGACCCCGATCTATTTGCACGTTCATCCTGCCTACTATGCCGGCAACCGGGACGCCGTTGAAAAACTGTGGAACACCTTGCGGCGGACACGCGAATCCGCGGCGTTCCAGCAATCCCTGAAACGTTGAGGAATGCCGCCGCCGTGCTCAGGGTGATGCCGGCGCCACGCCCTGGAACATATTGAAAACCTGGCCCGGATCGACTTGTTTTTTCACCTGCGCCAACCGCGCATAATTCGCGCCGTAATAGGCCGTCTGCCATCCGCTCAGTAGCGGGTCGAGATAGTTCACGTAGGCGCCGCCGCTGCTCCAGGTCTTCATGGCGCCGCGCAGGCGGTTGGGGAAGGCGGTGTCGTAGACCCCGCCGTTGCGCCAGGTGGCATATTCCACGCTGAACAAGGCTTTGCGATGAGGGAATGCCGTGGCGTCCGGTGCAATGCGGCCGATCGCGCCGCCCATGTGGTCGAAAATATACGAACCGGCGATACCGGCCGATGTGGCACCTTGCACGGCCTGGCTCAATGCCGCGATGCCGGCAGGGGGCAGGAGGTCGTCAAAGAAATCGGAACTGAGCAGTTGATCGTAGCGCGCCGTCCTGCCGGCGGGCGAGTATTCACTCAGGCTGCACTGGCTGAGCGTATTGCCGCCGCACATGCTCCAGGCGACATCGCGGTAAGAGCGCTGGGCGATGGACGCGTTCTTCAGCCCGGTGGCGGCGAGAAAATCGTTCCAGTGCGGCTGCATGACAGCGGACGTGCCAAGGCAGTAGGCCGATACCGAGCACGATATGCCGCCGGGACTGAACTGCATGTAGATCTGGGCCCAGATATTGTCGGGCAGCGTCTGTGGCCAGCGCTGCCAGGCGTCGAACACGGCGGCGAAATCCTGGAAGGCGAAACTGGCGCGCGCCAGAGTGATGTCCTGGATAGGATGGGTCTTGAACGTGAACGACGTGGCCACGCCGAAATTGCCGCCGCCGCCGCCGCGCAAGGCCCAGAACAGGTCCGGCTCGGTCTTGGCGTCGCAGGTGAGGAGGCGGCCATCGGCCGTCACCAGTTCCGCCGCCAGCAGGTTGTCGCACGTCAGTCCGTATTGGCGGTCGAGGATGCCGATGCCGCCGCCCATGGTGATGCCTGCAATGCCCACCGTCAGGCAGGTGCCGGAAGGGATGCAGACGCCGCTGGCAATCAGGGTGTTATAGACTTCGGCCAGGCGCGCGCCGGCGCCGACCTTGGCGGTGCCGTTGGGATAGACCTGGATCGCGTTCAACGGCGTGACGTTCAGCACGACGCCCGTGGTGGTCGACGTTCCCGCCCAGCTATGCCCGCCGCAACGCGGCGTCACCGCCAATTTGTTGTTGCGCACAAAGGCCAGGCTGTTGCGGATGTCTTCCACCGAACCGCATTTGACGATGGCTGCCGGCATGACGCTGTCGAAACGCATATTGGAGAGCAGCCTGGTGCTGGCATAGGCGGCATCCCCGGGACGCAGCAACTGGCCATTCAGTTGGGCGGACAGGCCGGCCCAGTTCAGTGCGGCCGCGTCGTTGGCGGGCAAGGGCGGTGCGACGCCAGACGGCGAGCCGCCTCCGCCGCATCCCGCCAGCAAGGCGGCGGTTGACATACCGGTTAACTCGAGAAAACGTCTGCGATCCATGGCTCCTCCCTGTAATTGGTCTTGCGATATTAATACCAAAATACCATATTGGTATTATTTTGGTATTTTTATGTGCAAGATCCAACGGACGGGGGGGAGTGCCAGGTTCAGCGGACGGCACCCATGAAGGGGATGACACCGAACAGCAGGGCGGCCGCCAGCATGACCAGCGACGCCAGGATCGCCCACTTCAGCGTGTAGCGCTGGTGGTCGCCGAATTCAACCTCGGACATCCCGACCAGCAGATACGTGGACGCCACGAGCGGGCTGAGCAGGTGTGCCGGCTGGCCGATGATGGACGCCCGGCCGATTTCCGCGGCGGTGATGCCATACACGTTTGCCGCTTTGGCGAGGATCGGCACGATGCCAAAATAGAAGGCGTCATTCGAGATGAAGAAGGTGAACGGGATGCTTAAGATGCCCGTGACGACCGCCAGGTGAGGTCCCATCCATTCCGGAATGGCGGCGATGACGCTGGCGGCGATGGCGTCCACCATCTTGGTGCCCTGCAGGATGCCGACAAAGATACCGGCGGCGAAGATCAGCGACACCACCGGAACGACGTTGGCCGCATGCGCGGTGAGGCGTTCTTTCTGGTCTTCCAGCCTGGGGTAGTTGATCATCAGCGCGATGCCGAAGGCAATCATGAACAGGACCGGTAGCGGCAGCACGCCCTTGATCAGCGCCGCCATCAACAGCAAGGTCAGCAGGAAATTCACCCACAGCAACTTGGGCCGGGTGATGCTGGCGGCGGTTGGATTGAGTTCCATTGCCACGCCGGCGGCGGCGTGCGCCGCCTGGCTTTGCAGTGGCGTGCCGCCGGCATGGCCCGCGCCGCTGGCGGCGGCCATGGCCAGGACGCTGAAACCGTCCGCTGGCTGTGGCGCCGGAACGGCGCCCATGTGCGCCGTTTGCAGGCTGCCTTGCATGGCTGGCGCCGCAACGTGCCGGGGTGGCGGCGCGATAAAGCCCAGGCGCTGGCGTTCCTTGCGGCCCAGCATGGTGGCCACGAACAGCACGCAGCAGATACCGGCAATCATGGAGGGAATCATCGGCACGAAGATCTCGCTGACGTCCACGCCCAGCGCGCTGGCGGCGCGCGCCGTGGGACCGCCCCAGGGCAGGATGTTGAACACGCCGCCCGCCAGCATGATCACGCACGCCAGCACCAGGCGGCTGATGCCAAGCCGTTTGTACAGCGGCAGCATGGCCGAGACCGTGATCATGTACGTGGTGGCGCCATCACCATCGAGCGACACGATCATGGCCAGCACCGCCGTGCCGACCACGATTTTCATCGGGTCGCCTTGCACCAGTTTTAAGATCGTGCGGATCACCGGGTCGAACAGGCCGGCATCGATCATGACACCGAAAAACAGAATGGCGAACATCAGCATGACGCCGGTGGGCGCCAGTTGCTTGATGCCTGCCAGCATCATGGGACCGAGTTCCGCACCGAAGCCGCCCAGCAGGCCGAACGCGATCGGCACCAGCATCAACGCGACCAGCGCCGGCAAGCGCTTGGTCATGATTAGAAACATAAAAACGACGACCATTGAATAAGCCAGCACGGTCAACATGGGGATCTCCTGTTCAGTCTTCGCCGTGAACGGCGTATGGCGGGACTATAAGACAGCAGGATTTCAATTTGCTTTCAGTGCGCGGCCATCGGCGCAGTGGCAAAATGGGTTAATCATGGCGACAGGAGTCCATATGAATGCATATTCCCTGCTGGCGCGGCGGCGCTGGCTGTGCGGCATGGGGCTGGGGCTGGGCGCCTTGGCCGGCGGCGCGCACGGGCAGCCGCGCCAGTCGTTACCGCCCGCCGCGGCGCTGCCTGTGCTGCCGGCCTCCGGGCCGGGACCGGCCAGCGCCACCGATGAACCCTACTGGCAGGCGGTGGCCGCGCAATACCAGGTGCGGCCGGACATGCTGAACCTGGAAAACGGTTATTACGGCATCATGGCCAGGCCGGTACTGGCGCAATACCTGCGCAATGTGGCTTACCTGAACGAGCACAATTCGATTTACCTGCGCCAGGAATACGCGGCCGACGCCGCCGCCGCCCGGGACCGGGTTGCCGCCGCGCTGGGCGTGCCACCGGATGAAATCGCGCTGACGCGTGGCGCCACCGAAGCGCTGCACATCCTGATCGCCAATTACCGGGGCCTGAAGCCCGGCGATACGGTGATGTATGCGGACCTCGATTACGACAGCGCCCAGCAGGAATTCGAAGCGCTGCGCGTGCGGCGTGGCGTCAACGTGGTGCAGATCGCGCTGCCGGACCCGGCCACCCGCCAGTCGGTGCTGGACACCTATGCGCAGGCGCTGGAGCGCCACCCCGGCACGCGGCTGCTGTTGCTCACGCACTTGAACAACAAGACCGGCCTGCTGTTGCCGCTGGCCGAGCTGATCCGCCTGGCGCGGGCGCGCGGCGCCGATGTGATCGTTGACAGCGCCCATGCCTTTGGCCAGGTCGATGTCGATTTCGCCCGGCAGGGTGTGGACTTCGCGGCCTTCAACCTGCACAAATGGATCGGCGCGCCGCTGGGCGTGGGTTTTATTTACATCCGCAAGGCGAGGCTGCGTGACATCGCGCCGCATGTGCCGGGTGGCGCGGGCGAGGACGACATCGAAGCGCGCGTGCATACCGGCACCACCAACACCGCCAACGTCATGACGATCGCAGCGGCGCTGGATTTCCACCAGCACATCGGCATCGCCGCCAAGGCCGCGCGGCTGCGGTATCTGCGGGATTATTGGGTCAGCCGGGTGCGCGGCCTGCCCGGGCTGCAGATATTGACGCCGGATGAACCGGGCATGGCGGGCGCGATTACCTCGTTCCGCCTGGCGGGGCACACCAGCAAGAGCGCCAACCTGGCGCTGGCGGCGCGGCTGCGCACGCAGTACGGCATTTTCACGGTGCAGCGCAGCGGCGGAGCCGGCGGCGATTGCGTACGCGTCACGCCGGCGCTGTTTACCAGCCCGGCGGACCTGGACCGGCTGGTGGCGGCGCTGCGCGACATGACCCGCTCATCCCCCACTTGAACCAGGCATCAGGCCAGTCTCCTGCCGCGCCGCCTTGCCACATAGGGCAGCGCGAACAGGCAGAGGCCGGAAAGCAGCATCAGGAACAGCGGGGGCAGCGGTGCGTAGGTGATCCACGGCGACGGTTCGCCCGGCTGCATGGCCCTTGCCACGAAGTTGGCCAGCACCGTGGCCGTGAAAACGATGGACAGCCAGCGGTGGCTTTGCCGTATCCAGTCGGGCCGGCTCATTGCGGTTTCCCCGTGGCCGGCTTGGCCGCCGCTTCGATCATCTTCCACCCGTTGCCGGACGGATCGCGGAAGCCGGCATCGACCTTGCCGTAGCGGTCCATCGGTTGCTGGGTGAATTCCACTCCGCAGGCATGCAGGCGTTCGTATGCTGCACGGCAGTTGTCCACGGTGAGGACCAGTGGTGGCATGGCCCCTTTCGCCACCATTTCATTGAGGGTCTGCGCGGTGGCCGCGTCATGCACCGGTGGTCCGGGTTTGAACAGGCCCAGCTGGAACGAGGGCTGGTCGGGATGCTGCACCGTCAGCCAACGATAATTGCCGTTCTGAACGTCGGTATGGACCACGAAGCCCAGCTTGCCGACGTAGAACGCCAGCGCTTCGTCCTGGTCGCGTACATACAGGCCAACCACATTGATACTTTGAGTCATATCGCCTCCTTGGAATGAAGCTACAGTTTGCCAGTGGCCTTGATGCGGCGCTTCTCCAAAACTGCGATGTTGAGGTCCGGCCGCTGCGCACTGCGCGTGACGCACTCGGGAATCTGTTCCCCGGGTTGCGGCTGCGCGCGCTCGTGCGAGCGCAACTCGCCCGGGCTGGCGCCGGTGATGTCGCGGAAGATGCGTCCAAAGGTGCCCAGGCTGGTCCAGCCGGTTTGCAGGGCGATGTCGGTAATCGGCAGGTCGGTGTCGCGCAGCAGCGCCGTGGCGCGCTCGATGCGGCGCGTCAGCAGGTAGCGGTGGGGCGGCAAGCCGAAGGCTTTCTTGAATTCGCGCGCAAAATAAGCCACCGAGACCGCGCTTACTTCCGCCAGGCGCTGGATCGGCCATTCTTCATGGGGCGCGCCGTCCATCCGGTCTTTTGCACGTAGCAGGCGGCGCAGCAGCAGGGGGCTTTGGGGCATCCATTCCTCTCATCCAGGCGATACGCGGACTATAGCAAACTGAGATGTTGCCAGCCAGCCGTTTGCCTTTGCGCAGGGAATGTGCTGCCCGGCGCGGTCTCACAGCGCCTTGCTGCACAGGCGGAAATCGGGGTCGTCCTGGTAGGGATGGATCTGGAAGCCCAGGCTGGCCATCAGCTTGAGCATGCCGCTGTTCTTGCACAGCACGAGGCCGTCGATCTCGCTCAGCCCCTTGTCGCGCGCGACGTCCATGATGCCCAGCATCAGGCGCGTGCCCAGGCCCTGACCGCTGAAGCGGTCGTCCACCAGCAGCGAGAACTCGCAGCTGCTGCGGTCGGGATTGGCGATATAGCGCGACACGCCGATGATGCTCTCGGCCTCGACGAACCCGCCATCAGGTCCCGGCGTGCGGGTGCGCCGCACCGCGACCAGCGCCATTTCACGGTCGTAGTCGATCAGGGTGTAGCGCGCCAGCATCGGCACCGACAGCTCGCGCAGCGAGGAGGCAAACCGGTAGTAGCGTGATTTCTCCGACAGGCCGCGCACCAGGTCTTGCAGCATCGAGGCGTCGTCCGGCTGGATCGGGCGCAGCGTGTACTGGCCGCCGCCGCGCATCGGCCACTCTTGCGTGTAGGTCGACGGGTAGGGCAGGATCGCCAGATGGTCGTAGTCGTGCGCCGACGGCGGCGCGGCGCCGATGACGATGCGCGCGTCCACCACCAGCGCGCCGTGTTCGTCGACGATCAGCGGGTTGATGTCCATTTCGCGCAGCTGAGGCAGCTCGCACACCATCTCGGACACGCGCAGCAGCATGTGTTCGACCGCTTCGTGCTGTACCGGCGGCGCGCCGCGCCATTCGCCCAGGGTGGCGGCCGAGCGCACCCGCGCGATCAGGCGCCGGGCCAGGAACTGGTTCAGCGGCGGCAGTTCGACGGCGCGATCGTTGATCAGTTCTATCATCGTGCCGCCGGCGCCAAAACTGATGGCGGGGCCGAACAGGTGGTCGGTGACGACGCCGATGTACAGCTCGCGGCCGTGGTGCTTGCCCGCCATTTTCTGGATCGTCACGCCATTGATGCGCGCGTTCGGTTCGAGCCGGCGCACGGTGGCCATCATGTCGCTGTAGCCGTCGCGCACGGCGGCGGCGTTGAGCACGTTGAGCACCACGCCCTGCACGTCGGACTTGTGTGAGATGTCGGGCGAGTCGATCTTCAGCGCCACAGGGTAGCCGAGCTGGCTGGCGATCAGCATCGCCTCGCCGGCGCTGCGCGCCAGGATGGTCTGGGTGATCGGAATGTGGAATGCCGCCAGCAGCGCCTTCGATTCCATCTCGGTGAGCACATTGCGGCGTTCGGCCAGCACGCTTTCGATCAGCAAGCGTGCGCCTTCGAGGTCGGGCTGGGCCAGTTGTGACAGCGGCGGCGGGGTCTGGTGCAGCAGTTGCTGGTTCTGGTAGAAGGAGGCGATGTTGCTGAAGCCGTCGACCGCCGCCTCCGGCGTGCGGAAGGTGGCCAGGCCGGCCGCGCCGAGGATGCCGCGCGCCTCGCCAACCTGGGCATCGCCCATCCAGCAGGTCAGCAGCGGCTTGCCCAGGCTGGCGTACAAGCCGGCCACCGCCTGCGCCACCGAGCTCGGGTCGCCGCCCAGCTTGGGGGAATAAATCACCAGAATGCCGTCGATCTGGCTGTCGTGGGCGCAGGCCTGCAGCGCGCTTGCGAAGTGCTCGGCCCCCGCTTCCTCGGACAGGTCAAGCAGGTAGTCAAGGGTCGCGTGCGGCGGCAGCAGCGGTGCCAGCACTTGCGCGGACGCGGGCGACAGTTGCGCCAGTTGCAGCTTTTGCTCGTCGATCCAGTCGGCCGCCAGCACGCCCGGGCCGCCGCCGTTGGTGACGATGGCCAGGCGCGGCCCGGCCGGGCGGTAGCGCGAGGCCAGGCATTTCGCCGCCGCGAACAGCTGGACGAAGGACTTGACGCGCACCGCGCCGGTGCGGCGCAGCGCCGCGTCGAACACCTCGTCGCGGCCGACGATCGCGCCGGAGTGCGTTTGCGCCGCCTGCGCCGCCACCGCCGCGTTGCCGGCCTTGAGTACCACCACAGGCTTGGTGTTGGCCGCGCCGCGCAGGGCCGACAGGAAGCGGCGCGCGTTGGTAATGCCCTCCATGCAGATGACGATCGACTGCGTGGCCGGGTCGGTGGCGAGGAAGTCCAGCGTTTGCGCCAGGTCGACCGCCGTGTTGGGGCCGAGTGAGACCACGGTGGAGAAGCCGACCGCGTTCTTGTCGCCCCAGTCAAGAATGGCGGCCGTCAGCGCGCCAGACTGCGAGATCAGCGCCAGGCTGCCCGGTTGCGCGAGGCGGCCGGCCATGCTGGCGTTGAGATGCAGGCGCGGGCGCTGGTAGCCCAGGCAGTTCGGCCCGAGCAGGTGCAGATCGTGCTTGCGCGCGATCGCGTGCAGCTCCTTGGCCAGCGGCGGGGGGACGCCGGCTGAGATCACCAATGCCGCGCGGCATTGGATGCGGCCGGCCACTTCCAGCGCGAACGCCACGTCCTCGTTGGGCAACGCGATGACGGCCAGGTCGGCGCGCGAATGGGCCAGGTCGGACAGGGTACCGCTCATGCCGACGTCGAGGTAAGTGACGGGGCCTGCGAAGCCGCCCTGTTCGAGCTGGGCGCGGATGCCGCGGCCGTAGCTGCTCTGGCTGTCGGGCCGGTCTTCCTTGCCGCAGAAAACCACCATCGACGTCGGTGAGAACAGGGGGGTGAGGTAGTGGGCTTCCATCGTCGATTCGCAAGAGTGGGTGTTTAGTCGTCGAGTCCCAGCAGCACCTTCAGGTGCGCCGCCGCGCTCCGGGCCAGTGAGGATAGTTCATATCCCCCTTCCAGGCAGGACACGATGCGGCCATGGGCGTGGCGTTGTGCCACCGTCACAATCTGCCGGGTGATCCAGGCATAGTCGGCCTCGACCAGGCCAAGGTTGCCCATGTCGTCCTCGCGGTGGCCGTCGAAGCCGGCGGAGATGAAGATCATCTGCGGCGCGAAACGCTCCAGCGCCGGCAGCCACTGCTTGGCGATGGCGGCGCGTACCGCGTCGCCGCCGGAGCGCGCCGGCAGCGGCACGTTGACCATGTTGGCGCCGCGCGGGGTATTGCCGCAAAAAGGGTAGAGCTTGTCCTCGAAGATCGAGCACATCAGCACGCGCGCGTCGTCGCGCAGGATGTCTTCGCTGCCGTTGCCGTGGTGGACGTCGAAGTCGACCAGCGCGACCCGTTCCAGGCCGTGTACCTCGAGCGCATGGCGGATGCCGACGGCGACGTTGTTGAAGAAGCAGAAGCCGCCGGCCGCCTGATGTTCGGCGTGGTGACCGGGCGGGCGCACATTGCAGAAGGCGAAGCCGGCGCCTCCCGTCAGCACCAGGTCGGTGGCCAGCACGGCCGCGCCTGCCGCGCGCAGCGCCGCCTGGTAGGTATGCGGGTTCATGCTGGTGTCGGGATCGATCTGCACGCTGCCGCTGGCCGGCGACTGCGCCGCGATGCGGTGCAGGTACAGGCTGGAATGAGCCCGTGCCAGCTGGGCCTCGGTCGCCAGCGGCGCGTCATGACGCTGCATGAAGTCGAGCAGGCCCCTGAGCAGCAGCATGTCATGGATCGCGCCGATGCGCTCGGGCGCTTCGGGATGCTGTGGCCCCATGTCGTGCTTGAGGCAGTCGGTGTGGGAGATGTAGGCGGGAAGCATCGTCATGGTCCAGGGTGTCCAGCGCACCGCTGCGCGAGATGCGAGCGGATGGTGGAGCCAGTGTAGTGATCTGAATCAATAGTGTCGTTGACTCAGATCAAAAATCACTGTCCTGCCAGACCTCCGGCCGGAGACGAAAACGCCCTGCAAAAACAGGGCGCTGGATTCATGGTGGCCCGGGGCGGCATAACGATTTTCAATCCTCTGCTCTGCCAACCGGGCTACCAGGCCAGGTGCGCGTTGACAGCCAATCAGCGCAATCCTTTCAATTGCTCGACCATCATGACCCCGACTCCACCCAGCGCGTCGCCAACCAGTTGCGGGTACTGTACCGGGTCCGCCATGGCCTGCTTTTCACTGACGGACGACGAGCTGCCATTGCCGATGGCCAGCGCCAGGACGGCCAGGCCGACGTTGGCGGCGGCCGACGTGGTGTCTTTGACTTCCGGGATGGCGGCGGCATCGACCTGGACGGGCTTGGTCAACGCCAGGCGGGCGCCGCCCTGGGCGCTTTGCAGCGTGATGCTGGTGGCCTGCGGGCTGATGGTGGGATTGATCTTGCCCTTGACTTCGGCCGAGCCGGAAATCCGGCCCAGGAAGCTGGAACTGCTGCTGGCCAAGTCGACGAAACGCACCACCATGTGGATATTGACCAGGGTGGCGTCCAGTTCCTTCTGCAACTCCGGCGCGGTGCTGATCATGTTGGCGACATTGCCGAAGGCGCTCAGCATGGCCAGCGGATTGCTGGATTTGCCCTGGGTGGAAAAGCCGTGCACGATGCGCCCTTCCGGCGCGACCACCGTGGACGATTCGCCGCCGCCGTCTTTCTTGAATGGCGACGGCCCGCCGTTGGCGCTCAGCTTGCGGTAGAGGGGCGAGGCCAGGATCTGGCTGGTCGGCACCAGTTCGAATCCCGCCGCCGTCAGCCGTGCCGTGAAATCCGCATACAGTTTGTCGACCATGGACTGGAACTCGGCGTCTGCCACGCCGCCCAGCGTGACGGTCATGCTGGTGCTGGCGCTGCCACGCTTGCCAATCTCGGTGGCGCTGGCGCTGGCGCTGCCCCTGGTGAGGAATTCCACGTCGAACCCGGTGATGGCCAGCCGCTTCAAGCCGGCGACCTGCTTGCCGTCGCCATCGAGCTTCATCAGTGACGGCGCCAGCTCGGCCGCGCGGAAGTTCTTGTCGAATGCAATGGGGGTATCGGCTGCCATGGACAGGCTTGGCAGCAGCAGGGCGGCAAATGCCAGTGCTTTCAGGTGGGGAGAGACCATGAGTTTCCTTATTGTTCAATATATTCAACGAGAAAACAGGGTAGCGCATTCGTAGTGACCATGTCTTCGTGGCAAGATAATGTGTTGTATTGCTACACATTGTTCTAGACAAATCGGCATGCATGCCTGTTGCCCTGGTCGTGTTGCGTGTACGGCGGGAAATCGTTGCTATGTCTGTTTCCGCACTGAACGGGTGCGTACCCGGTGGGATGCTTGGAAGGCGGTGCAGGCATGCGATGCCGGCCCGCGTCACCGACCGGGCCGACCACGACAGCGAATGGAACAACAGCATGGCTACCACCACTACCGCCGGCGCCGCCGCCCCTGAAGATACCGCGCCGGCCCGGAAGGGCCCGCGCACCACCCGCCTGTCGCTGGCCGCATGGCGGCAGTTCGTCAACGTGGCCAAACCCTACTGGCTGGAGGAAGAGCGCAAGAAGGCGTGGGCCTTGCTGTTGCTGCTGATCGTGCTGATGCTGGTCGAGACCAAATTGGCCGTCATGCTGAATAACCAGGCCGGCGAGATGACGTCGGCCCTGGCGGCCAAGGATAGTGGCCGCTTTTGGACCACGGTGCGGGCCTGCCTGCTGGTGCTGGCGTTCGCGGTGCCGGTCTACGCCTTTTATTACTACATGCGCGATGTGTTCGCCAACCATTGGCGGCGCTGGCTGACCGGCCGTTTTCTCGATGGCTACCTGAAAGGCCGCAAGTACTACACGCTGGCCAACGACAGCGAGATCGACAACCCCGACCAGCGCATCAGCGAAGACATCAACACCTTCACCGGCCGCTCGATCCACTTCCTGCTGATTTTCCTCGGCTCGATCATGCAGCTGGTGGCGTTCAGCACCGTGCTGTGGTCGATCTCGCACCTGCTGGTCGGCGTGCTGGCGGTGTACGCGCTGTTGGGCACCGCGATTGCCCTGTATGTGTTCGGCAATCCACTGATCCACCTGAATTTCTGGCAACTGCGGCGCGAAGCGGATTTCCGCTTCAGCCTGATGCGCTTGCGCGAAAATGCCGAATCCATCGCCTTTTACCGGGGCGAGGCGCAAGAGCGGGCGCACATCGACTGCAAGTTCGACAAGGTCATCAACAACTTCGCCAAGCTGATCCGGAAGCAGCGTTCCCTCAACCTGTTCCAGCGCACGTTCAGCCAGCTGACCCTGGTGCTGCCGGGCGTGATCCTGGCCGAGCGCGTGCTGTCGGGCGAGCTGGAGGTCGGGCGGGCGATCCAGGCGGCCGGCGCCTTTACCGCCGTGCTTGGCGCGGTGGCGGTGATCGTCGATAACTTCGAGAGTCTGAGCCGCTTCGTGGCGGGGATCGGCCGCTTGCAGGCCTTGTCGAACCTGGTGTTGCCCCAGGCTGAACCGGACAGCGCCGCCGGCTCCTCCCCGCGCATCGCGCTGCGGCCGGCCAGCGACCTCGCGCTGGAATCGGTCACGCTGCATCCGCCGCAATCGGAGCGGGTGCTGATCAAGGAGTTGAGCCTGGTGTTGAAGCAGGGCGACGCGCTGCTCATCACCGGCGACAGCGGCTGCGGAAAAAGTTCGCTGTTGCGGGCGATTGCCGGCTTGTGGCATACCGGCAGCGGCACGATCCACCATCCGCCGCAGGAAGATTTCTTCTTCCTGCCCCAGCAGCCCTACCTGCAAACCGGCACGCTGCGCAGCCAGCTGCTGTATCCGAGCGTGCAGTCGGACCTGGACGACGAACAATTGCTGGAAATCCTGGACCAAGTGCACCTGCCGCACCTGGCCGGGCGCATGGGCGGGCTGGACGCGGTGCAGGACTGGGAAAAGCTGTTGTCGGTGGGCGAACAGCAGCGTCTGGCCTTTGCCCGCGTGCTGGTGCATGCGCCCCGCATCGTGATTCTCGATGAAGCCACCAGTGCGCTCGACAGCGGCAATGAATCGTCGCTCTACGCCCGCCTGCGCGACAGTGGTGCGACCCTGATCAGTATCGCCCACCGTCCCGCCGTGCTGCGCTATCACACCCATGTGCTGCAATTGATGGGGGAGGGGGCCTGGGCGCTGCATGACGCGCGGGATTACCAGTTTGAGGCGCCGGCGGCGCCATTGGCGGCGCAGCCATACACCGAGGTTGCCGTAGCGTAGGCGGCGGGTTTGTTGAAGTATGCCTGGTGGCCCTAGGCGCGATCGCGCCTAGGGCGCCAGGATGTTCAGGTTGCGCGTCGTCCCTTCTCTACATCTCTTTGAACAGTTGCAGGTAGCTACGGCTGACCGGCAGACGTTCGCCGCGGCCCTTGAGTTCGATGTCGGCCGTCTCGTTTTCGCCGCGTGTGACGCGGCGGATCGCGCGCAGATTGACCACAACCGAGCGGTGTACCTGAGCGAACTGCTGCGGGTCGAGCTGCGCAATCAACTCCTTCAGCGGCGTGCGGATCAGCGCCTCCGCAGGCTGGCCTTCGTCCCGGTAAGCGACCAGGGTGTATTTCGTGTCGCTCTTCAGGTAGTCGATATCGTCGATCGAAATCATCCGCAGGGAGCCGCCCACCGTCGCGCGCAGCCAGCGCAGCGTCGCCGGCTGGTCAAGCTTGAGTCGCTCAGCTAACTGCGCCAGCAGCGCATCGCTGTGCACGGCCGGTTGCGCCGTTTGCATGCGCGCTTTCAGGCGTGCCACCGTTTCGGCCAGGCGCGTGACGGTGACCGGTTTGACGAGATAGTCCAGCACGCCATGCTCGAACGCTTCCAGCGCGTACTGGTCGAAGGCGGTGACGAACACCAGGTGCGAGCGCTTGCCGATGTGGCGCGCGACCTCAATGCCGTTCAGGCCCGGCATATGCACGTCCAGGAAGCATATCGTCGGCAGATGTTGCTCGAACAGCTCGATCGCCTGCCGCCCGTTGCGGGCCTGCGCGACGATGTGCAGCTCAGGCCAGGCGGCGGCCAGCCGTGCTTCAAGAATCTCGCGCAGCAGCGGTTCGTCGTCGGCAATCAGGGCGCTGATGGCGTTGGTCATGTTGGTCATGTTGGCTCGATGTGAAATTCAATGGTCGCTCGCACACCGTGCGGGTCCACCGCGGTCAGGTCCAGCGTTGCATTGCCGCCATAGGCCCAGTGCAGCCGTTCGCGCAGCGCCGCCAGGCCGGTGCCGAGGCCCCGGCCGGTCGCCTGCAGGCCAACGCCGGTGTCACTGACGGTCAGGCGGCAACGCTGCGCACCGTCACTGCCTGTGAGCAACTCGACGGACACATCGATGCGGCCACCTTCTTCGCTCGGGTCGATGCCATGCTGAACCGCATTCTCCACCAGGGTCAGCAGCGTCATTGGCGGGCAGTGCAGCAGATGCCCCCCATTGTCGATATGCAGCGCAAAGGCGAGGCGGTCGGGCATGCGCATCTGCATCAATTCCAGATAGGCGCGCACCAGTTCGAGCTCCTGGCCGAGCGTATTGGCCGAGCCGTCGAGCCGGGGCACGGCGGCGCGCAAATAGGACGTCAGGCTTTGCAGCAGTTGCGGCGCACGCGGCGAACCGGCCTCCACCAAGGCCTGGACATTGGCCAGCGTGTTGAACAGGAAATGCGGCTGCACCTGGGCGGTGAGCAGGCGCATGCGGGCATCCAGCGCCGCCCGCGCCATCTCGCTGCGCTCCAATTCGAAGCCGAGCGCCTGTTCTTCCACCGTCGCTTCGCGCTGGCGCAACAGGGCCGTCAGCGCGGTCCACGGAGCGAGCAGCATGCCCAGGAAAGTGAAGGTCATGAAGCCTTCCAGTCGATTCGGCTGGTTCCAGAACATGGGCGCGCCCGGCTCGGTGCTCCAAAGGTAGGCGATGAACATGGCGATCGGCACCATTACCCCGACCGCCACGACTTGCAGGGCCCAGCGCGCCAGCCACTTGGGCAGGCGGCGCGGCCATTGTTCAAACAGGCCGAACACCAGCAACAGGGCCAGGCCGACGCCAAACACCCTCGCCACGAGCATGTACAGGGGCGGCTTCCAGCCAAAGCTGAACAGCAAGATCATCAGCGCACACAAGATGGCGACGGTGCGCAGGCGGCGCCAGCCGAACATGGCGCGCCAGTTGGCCGGCGTGACAGGATCGCCGAGTTGGACGGATTGGTCGGATGGCATCACGATATGATACTCGACAGAATGGCGCGTGGAAGGGAGGGCGTCATCGCTCCGCCCAGCCCCACCGATGCCAGAAAGTAAAAGGCGCGCGGCAGGTTCAAGCGCCAGAGGGAGCGATGAGCTTGGTTCATTGCAGATAACTCACTTTCAGTGGGGACCATGCCAGGCCTCGCCGAGGCCGTTGGGCCTGGTTGATTCGTTCAGCCGAGCTTGGCCAGGCTCTTGCGCGCGCTGTCGACGTTGGCCGGATTGGAGCGTTTGTTCGCAATAAAGCGCTCGTAGGCCGCCTTGGCTTGCGCCTTGTCGCCTTTGGCCAGGTAGGCGTCGCCCAGGCGGTGGTCGATCGGATAGTCGTTCGCGCCACTCATGCTCCTGGCCCGCTCAAAGTGGCGAATCGCCTCGTCCTGTTGGCCCATCCGTGTGTACACCCGGCCGAGGCCGTAGTAGCCGGCGGCATGGTGGGACTGATCGCGCAGCAGGGCCGCATACAGACTTTTGGCCTTGGCCAGGTCTTTGTCGTCCGTCAGGAAGACCTTGGCCAATTCCATGGTGGCGCCGCGAATTTCCCCCAGCATGGCTCCATCCTTGCTGGGTTTGAGCGCCAGCAACTCGCTCTCCATCTCGCCCCATTTCTTGGCTTCCGCGGCGAGGTGGACACGGATGATGCGCGCCGTTTCCGGTTGGCTGGCGCGTACGGCGGCTTCCAGTTCCCTGGCCTTGGATACGCTGCCCCCCATCATGCCGGGCACCGCCAGATAGAGCTTGGCCAATTGCACGCGGGCCACGAAGCTGTCGGGGGCCAGTTCCAGCGTGCGGTGCCAGGACGCTTTCAGGGTATCAAGCATGCGCAAGCCCTTGATCATCCCGGCGCTGAGCATTTGCATGCTCAGGTTCTGTGCCGTTGCCAGATGGCAGACCGCCGCCGCTGGATGTTGCTCGACGCATTGCTTGGCCTGTTTCGCTCCGGCCTCGAGCTGTTTTGCGTCGCTGGCATCGATGAAGGTCAGCGCCAGGGCCAAGGCCGCGCTGGCCTCGGCGTCGCCGGCGTCTGCCTTCAGTCGGGTGCGCGCTTGCTGTTCCAGTTCAGTATAGTTGCCGGCATCTTGCAGCGACTCGAGCTGTGCGTTTTTGAAGATGGCTGCCTGGGCTGTGTCCATGGTGGCCAGCAGTGCCAGCGTGGCGACGGCGCCTGCGATGGAGTGGGTGCGGCGAGGGAGAAGGGGTTGCGTTTTCATGGTCGGCGTTGTCATAAAGTGGGTGTTTGAAGTAGCGGGAAGAAAAATAGTGCGGTTCCGATGTCGACAGGACAGCGCCATGGTATGGCGGCGCCGGCCGACCGCTACGGCCTTTCGGACGAACCACCGTGATCGGGTATTAAAGTACGGCGCGGCGGGATGAGCGGCTCCGCAGGCCGCTGCGCGGGACCCGGCGCCGTTGGTCGTGCCGGGGCGTGGTTCGTCCAGACGATGGCGTCGTTCATCACTGGTGGCTTGGCCCCGGCCGGACCCCGCTGGTAAGGTGGATGCAATTGCAAAACAGAAAGCCTTACCATGAAAAAAATGCTACGTGTCCTGCTGTTCGCCCTGTTGGGCCTGCTCGCTCTGCTGGCGGTGGTGGCCGGTTTGCTCGGCTATTTTATCTACACCCCCGAGCCCGAGCAGCCGCAGTTGTCCGGTACGCTGGGTAAGGGCGCCATCGAAGTGGACGGCTTGACGCGGCGCTACCGGACGTATGTACCGAAGGGCTTGCCCAAGGGAGCGCCACTGGTCGTGGTGATGCATGGTTCCGGCGAGGGGACCCAACAAATCCGTCGCGGCACCGGCTATGGTTTCGAACGCTTGGCCGACCAGCATGGCTTCGCCGTTGCTTACCCGAAATCGTTCGCCTCCGATTGGAATGACTGCAGTTCGATCGGCGACACCCGGGTGAACGGTGTCATTGCCGACGATGCGCGCTTCCTGGGCGCCATGGTCGACAAGCTGGTTGGCGAAATCGGGCTCGATCCGATGCGGGTGTTTGCCGCCGGCGTGTCGAATGGTGGCTCGATGGCGATCCGCCTGGCGCTGGAGCAGCCGACCCGCTACCGGGCGGTGGCCGCGGTGATCGCCAATCTACCGGCGCCGCAAAATTTCCAATGCAAGCCGGTGGCGCAGACCACGTCGGTGATGATCATGAACGGCACACTGGATCCGCTGGTGCCCTATGCGGGTGGCGAGGTGAGTCTGCTGGGGCTGTTCTACAAGAGTGGCCAGGTGCTGTCGTCACGTGCTTCGGCGCAGTACTTCGCCGACCGCAACGGGCTTGCCGGCGCACCGCAGGTCAGCCGGACGCCAGCCGCCGAGGGCGTCAGCGTCGAGCAGTCCCGCTGGAGCAACGACGGCAAGCCGGAGGTCGAGCTGGTGACCATTGATGGCGGCGGACACGGCCTGCCACAGCCCTATGCGCGCCGCCCACGATTGCTGGGGCCGTCGCCGATGGAGCCCAACGGGCCGGCCATGATCTGGGCTTTCTTCGAGCGGCAACGGCCATCGGGCGCGTCCACTCCGCAATGAAAACGGCTCCGGCAACAAACCGCTCCATGCTCTCCACCGTATCCTGGATAAGCGAGGCACGGGCGGAATTAAATGATTTGCCGCTGGCAGCAGAGGCCCGGACATCACACGGCTCGGCTGAGGAAGGGCGCGGGAAAAAAGTTCACCGCTGCGCCGGAGCCGTAAAACAAAAACGCCACCCGAAGGTGGCGTTTTCTAAAATTCTTGGTGGCCCGGGGCGGAATCGAACCACCGACACAAGGATTTTCAATCCTCTGCTCTACCAACTGAGCTACCAGGCCAAGAGACCAAGATTGTAGCGGCATGAATCCGGTTTGCCTAGTCCCTTTTCATCTTTTTGCTTGTTTTTTTAAGGGTTTGCCAGCGGTTTGCCTAAATAATGGGCAGAGCATTTCAACGCCAAACCCGCTGGAAGGTTAGAACTGCGGGCTAGAATGGCGCCATGCGCACTTTTTTCCGATTGACCGTCCTGTTGCTGGCCGTGGCGCCGCTCGCCACGGCGCATGCCGGTTGTTCGCGCGTGATCCGGGTGCCGGCCGCGCCGACCGGCGCCAGCGTCATCGTCCATGACGACGCGGTGTCCGGCGCGGTTCCCGATGCGCTGCGCGAGCAGGGCTTGCTGCTGGGGTGCCAGTTCGAGTTTCCCGTGATGCCGCGCGCCCGCATGGCTTACCAGTTCCTGGAGTCGCTCGAGGCCGATGTGCTGGTGCCGGCCTCGCGCAGCGCGGAGCGCGACCAGGCCGCCACCTTTGTGCCGATGATGAAATGGAAGGTGGAACTGATTACGCTGAAACGCCGCGCGCTGGCGATCCGCAGCGTGCAGGGCTTGCTGGCGCAAAAACAGCTGGTGGGCGTGGCCGTGCGCAGTTATGTGTTTGGCGATGAATACAATGCGCTATTGCGCAAGCTCGAAGCGCAGCAGCGCGTTCATTACGTGAACGACCTGGCCACCGCGGGCCGCCTGCTGCGCGCGGGACGCGCCGACTTCACCATCAATGTGCCGCCGCTGTTCGTCTCCGAATTGGAGGCGACGGATGAATTGCGCGGCCTCGGGCAGGAACTGGCGTTCCAGCCGCTGGCCGGATTGCCGATGACGGAAAGCGGCGCGTACGTTTCGCGCCGTTCGCTGCCGCCCGCCGACCAGCGCGCGCTGCAGGCGCTGCTGGCGTCATTGGGCAGAGGCGTGCTATGGCGCCATTTCAATAAGTACTATCCGCCCGGCCAGCGCGAATACGCCATCGTGCCGCGCTAGCCGGCGCCGGCATGGCGTCACTGCGCGCTTGCTTTGCCGTTCTGCCGATTTGTACTGTGCAAATGCGTTTGCTGCAAATATCCGTATGCGAATTAATTCGTGGCTTGCAATATGGGGTGCTGCGTAAGATGCACCTACTGTTTGATAACCACCAAGGAGCATCCGATGTTTGCATCGTCCGCAGCAGTTTCCCCTACAGGTACAGGCCGTCCGCGCCGCGCACGGCAATTCGCCATGATGTGCGCCGCAATGGCTTGCGCCTTTGCTGCGGCAACGGCCAGTGCTGCGCCCAGTGTCTTTCCCACCGGCGTGACGCGCTATGAACCGGCGCGCGCATGGAATGGCTATGTCGTGTTCAGCGGCCAGGACGGCAAGACGCATTTGATCGACATGAACGGCAATGAAGTGCGCCAGTGGCCGCACGTGGGGTTCCCGCCAGTGTTGCTGGACCCGGCGCTGGCCGGCGGCAAGCGCGGCAATATCCTGCTGCAACTGGCCAATGTGCCCGGCGCCGCTTCCGGCAATGGCCTTGGCAACAAGGCCATCGGTGAGTTGGACTGGAATGGCAAGGTGGTGTGGCAGTGGGGCGAAGGCGCACAGGATGCGTATGCGTCGGCTTCCGTGCAAGGCGGCGCACAAAACGGCGCCAATGCGGGCGGCGCGAAGCAGCACCATGACTGGCGCCGTCTGGCCAATGGCAATACCCTGGTGCTGGCCAACCAGGTCCACGCGGTGGCCGGCTTCAAGGCCGCGCAAGTGCTGGACGACGTGATTGTTGAAGTCACGCCGAAGGGCGATGTGGCCTGGAAGTGGGTGGCGTCCGAGCACCTGGAAGAATTCGGTTTTTCACCGGAAGCATTGAAGCTGGTGCGCGCCGCGCAGCCGCGCAATGGCGCCACGGCGGTGGACTACCTGCACGTCAATAACATGTCGGTGCTCGGGCCGAACAAATGGCACGACCAGGGTGATACGCGCTTCCATCCGGATAATGTGCTGATCGATTCGCGCGAAGCCAATTTCATTGCCATCATCGACAAGAAAACCGGCAAGGTGGTGTGGAACCTGGGCCCGGATTATCCGGCCATCGGTTCTTCCGCCGTACCGCGCCCGGTGGACCAGATCATCGGCCTGCACGATGCGCACGTGATCCCGCAAGGCTTGCCGGGCGCCGGCAATATCCTGGTGTTCGATAACCAGGGCGAAGCGGGTTATCCGAAAATCAGCCCGGGCATCTTCCCCCATTCGCGGGTGCTGGAAATCGATCCAATCAAGAAGCAGATCGTATGGCAATACACGGCCGCCAATTCGGGCCAGGCCCTGTGGAGTTTCTATAGCGCGTTCATCAGCAGCGCGCGCCGCCTGCCGAACGGGAATACGCTGGTCGATGAAGGCATGAATGGCCGCTTCTTCCAGGTCACGCCACAGGGCGACATCGTATGGGAATACGTCAGCCCGTACTACGGCAACTCCGCCGTGGGCGGCGCCGGCAAAACCGTCAAAACCAACTGGGTCTACCGCGCACAACCCGTGCCGTACGACTGGGTTCCGGCAGGCACGCCCCGCTCGGAAAAGGCCGTGGCCGCGCAAAACGCGGACAGCGGCGTACAGGTCGCCGACCAGCGCTGACCCAGACGGGCCGTAGCGCCTGACATAAGCAATAAATAAAACCCGTAGGGCGGTTCGCTTGCGAGCCGCCATGCATGCGGCCGGCTATCGCTTGCCGTAGCGGTAACGCACGCATGGCGGCTTGGTAAAGCCAATCCGCCCTACGCTAAAAACAGAGCAAAGGGATAAACCGTGGTATCGCATAAAAAAGTAGTGGAAATCAAGCGCACCGCCATCGCGCTGGCCGTCCTGGCGCTGGCGCAGCCGGTGCAGTCGCATGCCGCCGCCGCCATCGCCACCGCCGTGGCAGCGGCGGCCGGTGTGACGGCAGCCGCCGACGACATCATGACCATCACCGCCGCCGACACGTCGGCAGGCGGCTCGGCCACCATCGGCGCGGCAGCCGCGGTTGGCGCAGCCGGCGCCAATGCCGCGGACGCCGCGTCGGCCGGCGCCGTGCAAACCATCCTGGTCACCACCCGCCGCCGCGTGGAAAGTTCGCAAAATGTGCCGACGCCCATGACCGTGCTGGGCGAAGATGTGCTCGACGGCAGCCGCACCTACCGCGTGCAGGATTTACCGCAACTGCTGCCGAGCACCACGGTCAATTATGTGCACGCCCGCCAGATGAGCTTTGCGGTGCGCGGCCTGGGCAACAACCCGGCCAGCGACGGCCTGGAAGGCAGTGTCGGCGTCTATCTGGACAATGTGTATCTGGCCCGTCCCGGCATGGCGGCATTCGATGCGCTCGACATCGCCCAGCTGGAATTGCTGCGCGGCCCGCAAGGCACCCTGTTCGGCAAGAACACCACGGCAGGCGTATTGAATATCGCGTCCAAGAAGCCGACCTTCAATACCGAGCGCAGCGCCGACCTGTCGTTTGGCCAGTATGGCCACAAGCAGGGCCGCTTTGTGCTGAACGGCCAGTTGGCCGACGGTGTCGCGGGTCGCCTGACGGCGTATGCGTCGCGTGACGATGGCTATATCACCAACCGCTACGATGGCAGCAAGGTGCAGGGCGGCGACCGCAACGGCGTGCGCGCTCAGGTGCTGGTGGAGAACAGCAAGGACTTCAACCTGCGCGTCATCGCCGATTACCATGAAGAAGATTCCAATAACGGCACCCTGATGTTCTACAGCGCCGGTCCGAGCGGCCGCGCGCTGGCGCAGGCCAAGCTGGTGGGCGCTTCGCCGGTGCTGAACCCGAGAGAACGCGCGGTCAACCTCGATACCGGCTCGCATGTGGCGGTGCACCAGGGCGGCGCATCGGCAGAGGCCAACTGGACCTTTGCCGGCGATTCGAAACTCACGTCCGTGACGGCTTACCGCTTCTGGGCCTTCACGCCGCAAAACGATGACGGCTTGCCAGTTCCCGTTACCTTGAACGCCGGCGCCTCCGCGCGCCACAAGCAATTCACGCAAGAGCTGCGCTGGGCCACGCCGTCCGGCCTGGCGCTGGAATCGGTCTTCGGCGCGTATTACTACCGCCAGAAACTGTCGAACAATTCATTCAACGTGAATGGCCCGCTGAACGACCTGTATAACGCCACGCCGGCCGGCGCCTGGTCCAACGTCACCAGCAACGCGCCGGCCTGGCTCGACGTCGACAGCTATGCGCTGTTCGCGCAATCGACCTGGCACGCCACGTCGAAACTGGATGTGACGGCCGGCGCACGGTTCACCTATGAAGACAAGAGCGCCCGCATCACGCGCAATGCACCGGCCGGTCCGGCTGTCACCGGCGCGGCGCTGGCGTCGCGCAACGGCCGTTATGGCGCCTTTGATTCCGGCGTGGTGAACCTGACGCAAGACAGCCCGACCGCCTTGCTGAACGTGGGTTACAAGGTGAATAAAGATGTGCTGCTGTATTCCAGCCTGTCGCACGGCGAAAAATCCGGCGGCATCAACCTGTCGGTGCCGGGCGCCGGCGGTATTGCCTCGCTGCTGGTGGGCACCGAGCGCGCCAACGCCCTCGAGGCCGGCGTGAAGTCGCAGTGGTTCGACAACAACCTGCAGTTGAACGGCAACCTGTACGCCACCATCGTGCACGGCTACCAGAGCAACGCCTATGACCCGGTCAGCCGTACCTCGTACCTGACCAATGCCGGCGATGCCCGCACCCGCGGCGTGGAACTGGAACTGGTGGCAACCCCGGCGCGCGGCCTGACCCTGCGCTCGAACGTCTCGTTCAACGAAGCCAGCTACCTGTCGTACACCAATGCGCCATGCCCGCCGGAGCGCAGCGCCACCTTCTGCGATTTGTCCGGCCGCAATGCGCTGGTCAATGCGCCGCGCTGGATCGCCAACGCCAGCGCCCAGTATGCACGCCGCGCCGGCGAAGGGTTGCAGGCTTACGTCAACGCCAATTACTCGTACCGCGGCGCGACCTACGGCACCCTGGACGCGTCCGAGTATTCGAAGATCCCGGCCTACAGCGTCAGCAACTTCTCGCTGGGCTTGCGCAGCACGCGGGGCGCCGCCTGGGATGTGTCGCTGTGGGTGAAAAACGCGTTCGACAAGCACTATTACACCAGTATGTGGAACAGCAACTTCGGTTCCTATAACGCCGTGATCGGCACGCCGCGCACGGTGGGCGTTACCGGCCGCTACGAATTCTGAAAGGACTCATGATGAGCAAGATTAACCGCAAACGCCGTACCGTTATCGGCGGCCTGTCCGCCCTGGGCCTGGCATCGGCCGTGGCGCCGGCCGCACTGGCAAAATCCGGCAACAGCCAGCCCAACATCATTTTTATCCTGGCCGATGATTTGGGCTGGGGCGACCTGAGCGTGTATGGTCAGACCGATTTCAAGACGCCGAACCTCGACAAGCTGGCCGCGCAGGGCTTGCGCCTGACGCAGCACTATTCGAATTCCGCCGTGTGCTCGGCCACCCGTTTCGGCCTGATCACGGGCCGCTATCAGTACCGCCTGCGCGGCGGCCTGGAAGAACCGATTGCCGGCGCCTCCGACACCATCGGCTTGCCGCCCGAGCATCCAACCTTGCCATCGCTGCTGAAAAAAGCCGGCTATCGCACCGCGCTGGTCGGCAAGTGGCACCTGGGATCGCTGCCGAAATTCGGTCCCCTGAAAAGCGGCTACGACTCGTTCTATGGCAACTATGGCGGCGCCATCGATTACTTCACCCACAAGCCGGGTGTTGGGCCGAACGTCAAGGAAGACTTGTACGAAGGCGAAGTGCCGGTCAGCGAAGCGGGCTACTACACCGACTTGCTGGGGCAGCGCGCCTCGACGTTCGTCAAGCAGCAAAGCGCCGCGCAGCCATTTTTCCTGTCGCTGCACTACACGGCCCCGCACTGGCCCTGGGAAGGTCCGGGCGATGAAGCCATTTCGCGTTCGCTGAGCACCGGTGGCGGCGGCATTTTCCACTACGATGGCGGCGACCTGGCCACCTACGGCAAGATGGTGGTGGCGCTCGATGCCTCGATCGGCCGCGTGCTGAAAACCCTGGAGCAAAAGGGCCTGGCGGACAATACCATCGTGGTGTTTTCCAGCGATAACGGCGGTGAGCGTTTCTCGAAAACCTGGCCGTTCTCCGGCCAGAAAACCGAGCTGCTCGAAGGCGGCATCCGCGTGCCCGGTATCGTGCGCTGGCCGGCGCGCATCAAGGCCGGGCAAGTCAGCAGCCAGGTGGCGATCAGCATGGACTGGCTGCCGACCTTGCTGGCGGCGGCCGGCACCACGCCCGACCCGGCCTACCAGCCGGATGGCGCGAACTTGTTGCCGGTTCTGCTGGGCCAGGAAAAGTCTGTCGAACGCACGCTGTTCTGGCGCTACAAGGCCAATGAACAGCGCGCCGTGCGGGCGGGGAACTGGAAGTACCTGAAGTTGAACGGCAATGAATTCCTGTTTGACTTGTCGGCCGACCAGCGCGAGCGGGCCAACCTGGCGAACCGGCATCCGGACAAGCTGGCGGATTTGAAATCGCAATGGGAAACGTGGAATGCCGGCATGTTGCCGATCACGCAGGAAGTGCGCACGCACGGCGTGGGCGGCAAGGTGCAGGCGGATAAATACAGCCCGCAAGCCAATTCCGGCAGTTGAACGCGGTGATGCCTCGGGCGGGCAAAAGCCGCCATCACGGCTCGCGCCGCCGCGCCTTCACCGTCCGCCCGTCGCGGTCAAACAGCAGCACCAGTTCCGCCATCTGCGGCGTCCCGTCCGCCAGCGCCGGCACGCGCCGCGCCGGCGGATACTGGTACTGCCACACTTCATACCCGCTGTCGAATGCGATGGTTTTAAATGGCGCGCCCAATTGCGTCCGCACAGCGGCGCGGTCCGGCGGCGCGTCCAACGGCGCACCCGGCGCCTCGTCCATATAATCAAACTCCAGCAGCGTGTCGTCCGGCCAGCTGGCATCCCACACCGGCGCGTAATAACTGCGGTCCAACAAGACCTGGCAATCGCAGAACGGCAGCGTGTCCGGTGTTTGCGTGCCGCCCGCATACAGTGCCCGGAACGGCAGCATGGCGACCCGCTCCCCCGCGCGCAAGGTGACGCCAAACAGTGGCCGCCCGGCAAATTGCAGGTAATTGCCATCCGGTGCGGTACAGACCTGGTCCGGTCCGGCCAGCCACTCCGACAGCCAGGCGAACATGCGCGCATTGTTCGACACCAGACCCGCTTCCACCCCCACCAGGCATTCCAGCCGCAAGTCGCCGAGCCGCCGCATGCCGTCCGGCACACCGCTGCTGGTCACTTGCGCGCGCCACGTCATGCTGCTGGTCTTGCGGTTGGCCACCAGCGCGGCATCTTCGCGCAGCGCCTGTTCATGGCGCTCCAGAGTAAAACTGTGGTCGGGCGCCACCGGGACGGGCAGGGTGATGTGGTCACCCACCACTTGCAGGGTCACGCCATCGAGCCGGACCGTCGGCAGGCGCGGCAGCAAACGGAAGCGCAGGGTGGAGTGGGGCGCCAGTGCGATGTTGCGCGCGTAGCGGTCCATGCCCCGCACCATCTTGCGGTACGACTTGTCGACAGGATCGCGCGTATTTGGAACCGTAATCAAAGGAACCGTATTCGAGGGACCCGCTGGCTGCGCCGCCTGCTGCGCCGCACTGGTACAGCACAGCAGCAATGCCGCCGCCAGCGTGATCCGCGCAGCGCGTCCCCATGCTGTGGGCGATCTGCGTTCCATGTGGCGATAGTACGCCGCCGCCAAATTTTGGCTCGCACGGCATGCACGAAATGCCGGCCAGGAGTTATCATTAAGAAATAATAATTTGATAATGACTTTCATATGGACAGCTCGCCCGCAGCCCTGCCGCTGCCAACTTTTCCTTCACCCATGCGCACCATCGAGTCGCTGCCCGGCCCGCGCCGCTGGCCGCTGGTCGGCAATGTGCTGCAAATCAGGCCGCTGCGCCTGCACCAGGATGTGGAGGCATGGTGCCGCCAGTACGGCGATTTTTTTCAGATGTACCTGGGGCCGGAACAGGCGCTGGTAGTGTCCGACCATGAAGCGGTCGCGCAAGTGCTCAAGCAGCGCCCCGACACCTTCCGCCGCCCCGCGCTGTCCGAGCGCATCATGCGTGAAATGGGTTGCGTGCCGGGCCTGTTCGATGCCGAAGGGCAGGACTGGCGCAACCAGCGCCGCATGGTCATGCAAGCGTTTTCGCCGCAGGCGATCAAGGCATATTTCCCGTCGCTGGTGAAGGTCGCCCAGCGGCTGCAGCAGCGTTGGGATGGCGCGGCGCGCGAGGGGCGCGCCATCGTGCTGTCGGATGACTTGAAGCGCTACACGGTCGATATCATTGCCGGACTGGCGTTTGGCACCGACGTCGATACCATCAATGGTGGCGAGGAAGTCATCCAGCGCCACCTGGATGTGATCCTGCCTGCCATTGCGCGCCGCTCGCTGGCGTTTGTCGCGTATTGGCGCGTGTTCAAGCTGCCGCAAGACCGCCGCCTGGACCATTCGGTGGCGTCCGTGAAACATGCGATCGGTGACTTGATCGGCCAGGCGCGCGCGCGCCTGGCGCAAGACCCGGAGCGCGCCGCGCATCCCGCCAACCTGCTGGAGGCCATGCTGGTGGCCGCCGCGCAGCCCGGCAGCGGCGTCGATGACCAGGCGGTGGTCGGCAATGTGATGATCATGCTGCTGGCCGGTGAAGACACCACTGCCAATTCCATCGCTTGGCTGCTGTACCAGTTGCAGCGCAACCCGCAAGCGCTGGCCCGCGCGCGCGACGAAGTGCTGCAATACGCGCCCGATCCGGCGGCCTTCACGATAGAACAGATGGACCAGCTGGAATACCTGAATGCCTGCATCCAGGAATCCATGCGCATCAAACCGGTGGCGCCGTTCCTGCCGGTGGAATCCATGCACGACACGTCGGTGGCGGGCATCCATGTGCCGGCGCACACGCTGGTGTGGTGCGTGCTGCGCCATCACAGCATGGCCGACAGCCATGTCGCCCAGCCCGCGCAGTTCGATCCGCAGCGCTGGCTGCATGACGGGCCGGGCGCGATCGACCGCAAAATCTCGATGCCGTTTGGCGCCGGCCCGCGCACCTGCCCGGGACGCTACCTGGCGCTGCTGGAAATGAAGGTGGCCATGGCAATGCTGCTGGCCCGTTACGACATCGAAGCGGTGCAGACGCCGGATGGCCTGGAAGCGGAGGAGTTGATGGCGTTCGTCATGTCGCCGATCGGACTGACGATGCGGTTGCGGCGGCGCAACGTGTCGCCCTTGATTTCGAGTATCCCGGCGATCCCTGGCGTGCCTATGCCCTGACGATGAAGAAACCCCTGACGATTGCCATCCTGGCCTACGACCACATGAACCTGCTGGACCTGAGCGGTCCGCTGCAGGCGCTGAGCACGGCCAACCGCAGCAGCGGCCGCGCCCTGTATGAAGCGGTGGTGGTGTCCGCGTCCGGCGGCTTGATTATCACCAGCGCGGGCTTGCCGGTGCAGACGCAGCCGCTGTCCGCGCTCGATGGGATAAAAGTGGACACCGTCATCGCGGCCGGTGGCTGCGCGGGGGACGAGTTTTATGCGCCGCCGCAGTTGGCCGCCTGGGTGGCGCGCCGTGCGCCGCAGGTGCGTCGGGTGTGTTCCGTGTGTACCGGCGCCTTCGTGCTGGCGGCGGCGGGGCAGCTCGATGGCCGGGTGGCGGCCACGCACTGGGCCTGGACCGGCAAGCTGCAAAAGCTGCATCCGGCCGTCAAGGTCGATGCGGAGCGCATCTTTGTCCGCGATGGCAAGGTGTGGACCTCGGCCGGCGTCAGCGCCGGCATCGACCTGGCGCTGGCGCTGATCGAGGAAGACTATGGTCACGGCATCGCGATCGCGGCGGCGCGCCAGATGGTGGTGTACATCAAGCGGTCCGGCGGCCAGTCGCAATTTTCCGCGCCGCTGGCGGCGCAGGAAAAATCCGGCGGGCGGTTCGCCGAACTGCATGCGTGGATGTCCGGGCACTTGCACGAACAATTGACGGTGGAGCGCCTGGCGGCCCAAGCCGGCATGGCGCCGCGCACCTTTGCCCGCGCCTATGTGGCGCAAATCGGCGTCACCCCGGGCAAGATGGTGGAAACCATGCGGCTGGAAGCGGCGCGCCAGGCGCTGGAAGAAACCAGCCTGCCGCTCAAGAGCATTGCCGTGCGCAGCGGCTATGCGGAAGAGCAGAATTTGCGCCGTGCTTTCCAGCGCCACCTGGGCATCAGCCCCGGCCAATACCGCAGCCGGTTTTCCGCGCACACTAGCTGATTGCTATCAGCGCGCACAATTCGATATCAAAAAATCATTGATTACAGGACAATGTGAGAGAATTTACGGTATTTACTTACTTATAATACTTACACACTAAAATGGCCCAGTATTTTGGGCCTGTCCCAGGGGAGCCACAATGAAAACACCTCGTATACACCTGCTGGCCATCGCGGCCACCACCGCAGTCTTGACGGGCTGCGCCGGCACTACGCCGCAATTGGGCGGCGGCGGCACCGTCGCCACCGGTTCGGCCGGCGGCGCGACCGCCTCCAACGCCAATTCGCAACTGGAAAAATGCGATCGCCCGCTGGGCACGCTGGCGGTGCATGAAGATTCCGCCGCGCCGTGGTATCACCACCTGTCGCAATACAAACTCGGTTCGACCTTGCCGGTGCTGCGCATGATGATCCAGCAATCGAATTGCTTCGTGGTGGTGGAACGAGGCGCCGCCATGAACAACATGAAGACGGAACGCGCGCTGCAGGACAGCGGGGAAATGCGCTCGGGCAGCAGCTTCGGCAAAGGCCAGATGGTGGCGGCCGATTACACCATGTCGCCATCGATCACGTTCAGCCAGAAAGGCACGCAAGGCGTGTCCGGCGCGCTGGGCGGCTTCGGCATCATCGGCAGCGTGGCCGGCATGGTGGCGGGCGGCATGAAGGCCAATGAAGCGTCAACCACCTTGCTGATGGTGGATAACCGTTCCGGCGTCCAGCTGGCGGCAGCCGAAGGCAGCGCCAAGAACTTCGACTTTAACCTGTTCGGCGGCGTGTTCGCCGGCGGCTTCGCGGGCGCGGGCGGCTATTCGAATACGCCGGAAGGCAAGATCCTGGTGGCGTCCTTCATGGATTCGTACAACCAGCTGGTCAAAGCCGTGCGCAACTACAAGGCGCAGGAAGTGCAGGGCGGCCTGGGAACGGGCGGCGCACTGGGCGTACAGGGCGGCACCACGCCGGCCTCGACCAGCGCGGCGCCGGCACAGCAGCCTGGCAAACCGGCAGCGCCGAAGAAAGACACCAAGAAGAAACAGCAGTAATACGTGGATTTGGTAGGGCGGCTTTTACAAAGCCGCCATGCATGCGGCCTGGTGCTGCCTGCGCTGGCCGGTATTGCACGCGTGGCGGGTTCGTGGAACCCGCCCTACGCAGCCGTGGTCCCCGGTTATTTCAATTACACCGGCGCCATGTGCGCGGCCTGCGTGGCCGGCGCCGTTTTCGGCAGCAGGATCATGAATGCGCAGCCGCCCTTGACGCCGTCGCGCGCTTCGATGCTGCCGCCCAGCAGGCCCGTGACCAGGTTATAGCAAATGTTCATGCCCAGGCCGCTGCTGCCTTTGCCCAGTTGCGTGGTGAAGAAGGGATCGAACACGTGCTGGCGCACCTCGTCGCTCATGCCGCAGCCGTCGTCGCTGTACACCAGGCGCACATAGTCCCCTTCGGTTTCCGCCCGCAGCATGATTTCACCATGGTCGCGGCCCGCAAAGCCGTGCACCACCGAATTGTTGATCAGGTTGGAGATGATCTGGTCGATCGGGCCGGGGTAGCTTTCCATGGCAATGCCATCGGGGATTTCCAGGGTGATGCGGTACGGCGTCTTGCGCAGGCTGGTGTACATCAGCGCCACCACGCTGTCGATGTTTTGCCGCAAATCGAACTGGCGCCGCTGCGAACTGGTGTGATCGACCGCCACTTGCTTGAAGCTGGCCACCAGGTCGGCCGTGCGGCCCAGGCCGCGCAGCATCAGTTGTGTCGCGGTGCGCGACACGGCCAGGTAATCCTGCAATTGTGACCGCTTGACGCCGCTTCCGCCGGACAACGCCTGTTCGAATTCCACGATCTTGTCATCGAGGGTGGACGCCACCGTCATGCAATTGCCGATCGGCGTATTGAGTTCGTGCGCCACGGCCGCCACGATGGCGCCCAGCGCGGCGAGTTTTTCCGACTGCACCAGCTTGTCCTGCGCCATGTGCAGGCGATCGAGCGCTTCGCGCAATTGCACGTTGGACGCTTCCAGGTCGCTGGTGCGGCGCTCCAGGGTCAATTCCCGGTCATGCAGGTGCTGGTACTGGCGCACCCGGTTCAGCAACAGGTTGTCATCGACCGGCTTGACCAGGTAATCGACGGCGCCCAGCGCATAGCCATGGGCAATGAATTCATCGGCCATGTAGACGGCGGTGATGAACACGATCGGGATGTTGCGGGTGCGGCCCGTCATTTGCAGGTGGCGCGCGGTTTCAAATCCATCCATGCCGGGCATGTGCACATCGAGCAGGATCAAATGGCAATCATGCTCCACGGTCGCCAGTAACGTCGCTTCGCCGGAGGCGGCTTCCACCACGGTGCAGCCATGCAGGCGCGACAGCAGCGCGCGCAAGGTGGCGCGGTTGCCTGCATTGTCATCCGCGACCAGGACGTTGAAGGTGCTACTCATGTGATCTCCCGCGCCGGTAGATGTGGCTGCCGGCCCGATAAGGAACAAACCCCTGTTCTTGCGCGATCAGGTTCAGGCCATCCTGCGGCCCCAGCACGAGGAATCCATCGACGTGCAGGGAACGCGCAAAACGCTGCAAAACCTGCCGCTGCAAGTCCGCATCGAAATAGATCAGCACATTCCTGCATAGGATAAGCTGAAACTCATTGAAAATGCCATCGCTGGTGAGGCTGTGGCGGTGAAACAGCACACGGGTGCGCAACCGTTCCGGCACCCGCAGGTAGCGCCGCCCCGGCGGCAGATAATCATCCCACGTACGGGTTCCCCCGCTGGCGCGGTAATTGCTGCGGTTAAGCTCCAGCGCCGTGGCGGGGTACAGCCCGCTGCGCGCCAGCGCCAGCAAGTGGCTGTTCATATCGGTGGCGAACAGGTGGCTGCGTTCCAGCAGCACCAATTCATCGAGCAGGATGGCCAGCGAATAGGCTTCTTCCCCGCTGGAGCAGCCGGCCGACCATACCTTGAGCATCGGGAAGCTGGCCAGGTAGGGCAGGATATCGTCGTGCAGTAGGCGCAATTGTTCCGGATGGCGGAAAAAGCTGGTGACGCCGACCGGCAGTTCCGCCGTCAGGCGTTCGAACAGGGCGGCATCGGTCAGGACGGCGCGCTGGAAGGCGCCGAAGCTGCGCATGCCGAATTGCTGCATCAGGCTGTGGATACGGCGTTTCAGGCTGTCGCGCTGGTAATTGCGGAAATCCGCGCCGCATTGCGCCGCGATGGCTTCCAGGAACAGTTCCAGCGCGGCGTCGCTGGGCGCGGCCATGTCGCCCGCCGCCGCCGCCGCGCACAGGCTGGTCAGCGCGGGCAAGCCCAGGATATGGCTGCATTGGCCCGCCGCGCGCGCCGCCTCCGGCATGGCGGCGGCATCGGCGCATTCCGCCGGATCTTCCACCAGCACCGTGGCGCCGGCCGCCATCAGCGCCGTGCAGCCGTCGACGCCGTCGCTGCCATAGCCGCACAGCAGCACGGCCAGCACGGCGGCGCCATATTCACCGGCCAGCGACGCGTACAACGTGTCGATGGCGGGCCGCGTGAATTGCACCTTGCGGTCGCGCGTCAGGTACACCAGGCCGTGCGCCACCTTCATGTGGCAGCCGGGCGGCGCGATATAGATCGTGTCCGGCTCCACCGGCACCAGGTGCTGCGGCATGAGGACCTGGTATTCGGTGCGCACTTTCAATAGCTGGTCGAGCAGGTTGACCTGCTGTTCGTCGACGTGCTGCGCCACAAACACCGACAGCCCGCCCGGCGGCAGGTGCGACACGATATGCAGGATCTTTTCCAGGCTGCCTGCGGAACCGGCCAGCGCGATGGCGCGGTACGGCGCCGCCGGCGCGCCGCCGCCGGCGTTTTTCAAGACCTGGCGCGCCGGCAGTCCCAGCCGCATCAGGCTGTGCGCCAGCAGCGGGTGGTAAGCCATCACGCGCAGCGGCGCATCGGCGTCCATGTGGCTGGACAAGAGGTCGACCGTTTCGCGCGGCAATGTATCGGCATCGTAAAAACTCAGTTCCACGCCATCCTTGCCGCAAGACGCCAGCGCGGCGGCCAGTGTGTCGCGCAGTTTGACCATGACGGCGGGCACGTCGACGCGGCCCAGCACCGCTACGCGGGCCAGGCTGCCGACGTGGTGCAGCGCTATGCTCAAGCGGCCCTCCCGGCGCACCAGCGGATCGCCTTGGCCACCAGCACATCGTAATCGACCGGTTTGGCCAGGTAATCATCGGCGCCTGCCGCCAGCGCCTCGGCCTGGTCGGCCGGCGCCGCCTTGGCCGTGATGGCCAGCACCGGGATGTCCGCCAGCCGCGGATCGGCGCGCATGGCGGCGATGGCCTGCAAACCATCCATTTCCGGCATCATGATGTCCATCAGCACCAGGTCGACTTGCTGGCCGGCGAGGAATTCCAGCGCGCGCTTGCCATTCAGGGCGCTGAACAGCTCGGCGCCATGACGCTCCAGCGCCGCCGTGATGACGAACAGGTTGCGCGGATCGTCGTCGGCCAGCAAGATGCGCTTGCCATTGAGCACCTTGCCGACCGTGGGAGCGGGTGGCGCCTGCAGCGCGGCCCGTTCCTGGGGCACGCCGCGCAGGAACCGTTCGACGTTGTCCAGCAGCCGCCGTTCCGCATACGGCGCCTTGACGATCACGCAATCGGAATAGCGCTGCAATTGCTGCGCCTCTTCATCGCCGGGAGTGCGCTCCGCGTAAAACACGATGCCGATATCGGGCTGGGCGGCGCGCAGGCCGGTGGCCACCGACAGCGCCTGTTCCGGCCCGTCCGCGCCCAGTCCGACGATGGCGACCCGGCACGGATACTGGCGCAGCAGCTCGGGCCAGTCGGCGCCGGGGGCGGCGGCATGCACCGGGCCATGCCCGCTGCCCAGCATGATGCCGATGGCGGCGGCCGTGACCGGGCCGCATTCGATCGCCAGGATGCCGCGGCCCTGCGCCGGTCCCACCGCTTCCAGCAGCGCCGCCTCGGCCGCCGCCAGGCCATCGTCGCCGGCCGGTTTTTGCAGGAAGCCGATGGCCCCTTGCTGCAACAGCGCTTCATCGCGGTCGCGCGCCGACACGATATGCACGGGGATGCGCGCCAGTGTGCTGTCGCTCTTGATTTCATGCAGGACTTGCACGCCATCCATGTCGGGCAAGCCCAGGTCCAGCAAGATGCCATGCGGCCGGTGGCGGCGCGCCAGTTCCAGTCCCTCGGCGCCGCTGCGCGCCAGCAGGGTCTTGTAGCCCAGGCGGCGGTTGATCGCCAGCAGCGACTGGCCAATGACCGTGTCGTCATCGATCAGCAGGATGGTGGGGTCCCCTGTGCGCAGGCGGTTGCGGTCATCGTCGATGGTGGAGGCCGCCGTCGCTGACGGATCGGAGGCGAGCGCGGCGTGTTCGGCTTGCGCTTCGATCAGGATGTTCGGGTCATAGACGCTGGCAGCCGATGGCGGGGTGGCGGGCAGCAGCACGGTGAAGGTGCTGCCCTGGCCGGGCGTGCTGTCCAGTTCGATGGTCCCGCCCAGCATTTGCGCGAAGCGCAGGCTGATCGTCAATCCCAGCCCGGTGCCGCCAAATTCACGCGAGGTCGAACCGTCGGCCTGCTGGAATGCCTCGAAAATCACGGCCCGCTTGTCCGGCGCAATGCCGATGCCGGTGTCGTGCACCGCCAGCCGCAGCGGCAGGGCGGCGCCGCCGGAGTACGCCACGGTCAGCGTGATGCTGCCTTCGCGCGTGAACTTGATGGCATTGGCCAGCAGGTTGCGCAGGATTTGCGCCAGCTTGTCCCAGTCGGTGACGAAGTCGCCCTTGATGCGGTCGTCAATCACCAGCTGCAGCCCCTTGTCGCGCGCCGCATGTTCGAACAAGCCCTGCATTTCCGTGCAAATGGCCATGCTCGACACGGGCGCCACGTGCAATTCCATGCGGCCCGCCTCGACTTTCGACAAGTCCAGCACGTCATTAATCAGCCGCAGCAATTCCTGGCCGGAGCGGTGGATGATTTGCGACCATTTCAAGGCTTCACCGCTGACCTTGTCACTGCCCGCATCATCGCTGCCCATCATTTTCGACAGCAGGATGATGGAGTTCAGCGGCGTGCGCAATTCATGCGACATGTTGGACAGGAATTCGCTCTTGTACTGGCTGGCCTGGTTCAACTGGCGGGCCTTGGCTTCCTGTAGCAGGCGCGCCTCCTGCAGTTGTTCGTTTTGCTGCTGCAATTGCTGGCGCTGCTCTTCCATTTGCGCATTGGACTGGCGCAGTTCCTCCGATTGCTGCTGCATTTGCTGCTGCTGTTCTTCCATCTGCGAATTGCTTTGCTGTAATTCCTCGGTTTGCTGCTGCAATTGCTGCTGCTGTTCTTCCATTTGTGCATTAATCTCGCGCATTTGCTCGCCCTGCAGCCGCAAATCCTTCTCCGCCGCTTCGCTGGCGGACAGCAATTTGCGGATATGCACACGCTGGTCGGCCACGAACAGCAGCGACGCCAGCGTGCCCGTCATATTGGCCAGGAATTCCTGCTTGACCTCGGAAAAGCGCACCGCCGACGACAGTTCGATCACGCCGATCAATTCCGCTTCATGCAGCAGCGGATAGGTGTAGGTGTAATGCGGCGGCGCCGACGTGGTGCCGGTCACGATGGGCGGCGCATCGTCCGCCGCCACGGTGAGGATGATGGGCTTGCGTTCGCGCGCCACCTGGCCGACGGCGCCTTCGCCCAGCGCGAAACGGGCGCCGACGTTGTTACGCTCGGTATACATGTAACTGCCGATCAATTCCAGCTGGCCGCTGCTTTGCGCGTACAGGTAAAACACGCCGCGGCCCGCTTCCAGGTAGCGGCCCAGCATGGCAATCGCATTGTCGGCCAGCTGTTCGGTACTGAGGTCGCCCGTCAGGGCCGCCGATACTTTTGCATAGCCGTCCTTGAGCCAGTTGCGCCGCGCATCGGCCTCCCTGCCTGCGCGCAGCATCTGCGTCATCTCGTTGATGGCCTTGCCCAGCCGGTCCTTGTCGGACGCCAGTTCCACGGTGCCGTCCAGGTCGCCCTTGCCGATGGCTTCCGCGCGGCTGGCCAGGCGTTCCATGGTATCGCTCATGAATTTGATGCGTGCCATCAGGCTTGCGGTATCGCCTGGTTTGAGTTCGATCACCGTGGACAGGTCGCCGGTGGCCAGCCGGCTGGTGAGGTGGGCGGCCGCATCCGGCTCACCGCCCAGCTGCGAGACGATGGAACGGGCGGTCTGGAAGCCCAGCGCGGCAATCGCCAGCAACAGCACAGCGGCAATGCCCAGCGTGATGTACAGCGCTTCCGTCTTGACATCGAGCGCGTGCTGGGTCTGGGCGGTGGCGGCGTCCGAGTTGTATTTGATGTGCGCGGTGATCAGGTCCGCGATCTGGTCGGCCAGCGGTTCCAGGTCCAGCAACAGCGCACGCGCGCCGCCCAGGCGGGGCGAGTCTTTCGACGATTCGGCCAGGATGGCATCGATGCGCGCATCGTATTTTTGCCACGCCGCCTTTTCTTCTTCCAGGTAGGCCTTGTCCTTGTTGTCGGCAAAGCAGTCGGTGCCCAGGCAGCCATCGGTTTCATAGCGCACGATGGATTTCGCGACGGCGCGGCGATGGTCTTGCACCAGCTTTTCAATGCGCTGCATTTCCGTGGTGTCGGAGGCGCTGATATGGCGGTTCAGTTGCACCGTCAAGTTCAGGAAATGGCGGCGCAATTCATCGAGCATGATCAGGCTGGGCACGGCGTTGACGTTGCCAAAGTTGGCGCCGTCGTACACTTTTTCCATTTCGTAGCGCCCGACGGCCGTGACCAGGGCCAGGCCCAGCAGTGCGGTTGCAGTCAGCAAAGCCATTCGGGCCGCGACGGTACGCATCATGGTTATCCCCATACGAAAAGTGGGTGTCAATGGATAACCTGATTGTGCTCCTAAAAATCTTTCAAAAGAGCATTACCCCTGTCAAATTGCAACGGGGCAGGGCGCCGCCGCAACACTTGCGGGGCGCCGCTGGCGTGACACTTGGCTGCGTTGTTTAGTCGCCGGCGTTCACGCTGCCGATGCCGTTGACGGTCTTGTTCACGGTGCGCGGCTTGCCGTAGTAATTCAGGCTGCCCATGCCATTGACCACGGCGTTCAGCGTGTCCTTGGCCGTGACCTTGACGTTGCCCAGGCCGTTGAAATTGACGTCGGCGCGCTCCGCTTCCAGCGCCTTGGTGTTGATCTCGCCGACACCCTGCGCTTTCAGCCGCAGCAGGGCGACTTTGCCGCTGGCGGTCAGGCTGCCGGCGCCCTGGTAGCTGACGTCGAGGCGTTCGCCCTGGATGTTTTTCAGGATGGTTTCACCGGCGCCTTCGCCGATGAATTTGGCCAGCGACGGCATCGTGATGGTGATGCGGGGATCGCCCTTCAAGGTCAGCGGGCCCTTTTCTTTCATATAGATTTTCAATTCCCCATTCACGACTTCCGTCGCCACGCGGCTGACGAATTCCGTGTTGCCCGAGACCGTCACGGACTGCGCCTTGCCGCTTTCCACGGTGATGCTGAGGGGGCCGCGGCTGTCGATCGCGGTGAACGGTTGCAGCGCGCGCACTTGCTGTTCATCGGCACGGGCAGGCGCGGCAAAGGTGGCGGCGACGGTGGCGGTCAGTGCGGCAATAGTCAGGAAACGGCGCATAACGATAGTCCTCATGTGGTTGATGGTGGAATTGTAGGGGCGCTGCATTGACGATTGTTAAATTTGCGATGGATTGCAGGAATTCGGGACTGAGCTGCCGCAAAACCGGCCATGCATGGGATTGATGTATGTCTACAACAAAGCGCCAACGCGTTTTGCTGATGTTTCATTCTCAAAGGCACTTTCTTATAGAAATATCTTATTTACATGAAATTTTTCCGATGCTAGCTTGGCAAGAATTCGCGATAGCCTGGGAGACGCTCTATGACGATGTCCCGCCTGGCCGGCTTGCTGCCGGTAGTGTTCGCCTGTCAGTCCGCACTGGCACAATCCCCCGCATTTGACATTTCAACTTTCAATATAGAAGGCGCGGCCCTGGTCGATGCCGCCCGCCTGCAGGCGCTGGCGGCGCCCTTTGCCGGCGCCGGCAAAGGCATGGAGGGCATCCATGCCGCCAGCGCGGCCATCCGGGAAGCCTATGCGCAGGCGGGCTATCCGATCGTGCAGGTGTATGCGCCGGCGCAGGAATTGCGGGGCGGCGCCGTGACCTTGCGGGTGGTGGAAGGCAAGGTCGCGAAAATCGCCGTGGCCGGGCAGCGCACCTATACTGAAGCCAATGTGCGGGCCAGCCTGCCGCCGCTGCGCGAAGGGGACAAGCCGAATACCAATGCGGTGGCTGCCGCGGTATTGCTGGCCAATGACAATCCTGCGCGCCAGTTGTCCGTGAACTTTTCGCCGGGGACGGCGCCGGGCGAGGTCGATGCCCGCATCGACGTGGCCGAGGACAAGGTCAGCAAGACCACCGTTACCCTGGACAATGCCGGTGCGCGCACCACGGGCCGCGCCAGGATCGCACTGGGCTACCAGCACGCCAACCTGTTCCAGCGCGACCACGTGCTGAACTTGCAGGCGATGGCAGGCTTGCAGCATCCGGGCAAAGGCTCCAGCCTGACGGCGGCCTACCGCATGCCGTTTTACCAGCAGCGGCTGTCGCTGGACGTGATTGCCGCGTACTCCGACAGCAAGAGCGACACCACGTCGATCGCCGGGCCGCTGTTCTTCAGCGGCAAGGGCGTATATGCGGGCATGCGTCTGAACCAGCCGCTGCCGAGCCGTGGCGATTACCGCCAAAAGCTGGTGTACGGCATCGACTACAAGGATTTCAATAACAGTTGCCGCATCGGCGCGATTGCCCTGGACCGTTGCGGCACCATCACCAGCGTGCCGCTCAGCGTCACGTACCTGGGGCAGGCCGTGGGCGCGCGCTTCCAGGCTGGCGCCAGCCTGGGCTACTACCGCAACCTCCCCGGCGGCAGCCATGGCGGCGTCGCCGAATATGGCGCCCGTCCCCGCAACTGGCAGGCGCTGCGCGGCAGCGCCTTTGTCGGCGTCGCCACCGGCGACTGGCAGTGGCGCGCCACCATCAACGGCCAGGCCAGCAGCGATGCGCTGATCCCCAGCGAACAATTCGGCATGGGCGGCGCGGCGTCCGTGCGCGGCTACGATGAACGCACCTCGGCCGGCGACAAGGGCGTGGCGGCCAGCCTGGAACTGTACACGCCGGAGTTGTTCATGCCCAAGGCGGCCGTTGGCCAAGCGGGACGCCATGCGCTGCGGCTGCTGGCGTTTTACGACACCGGGCATGTGCATAACAGCGATGGCACGCCACCCGCCGCGAAGCGGCTGTCCAGTATCGGCGCCGGCTTGCGCTACGGGTTGGGCAAGGACGTGGCGCTGCGCTGCGATGTCGGCCTGGCGCAGACCGCGGCGGGGACGGGCGGACCATCGGCGCGCGAGCGCCACGATGCCTTCGCTCACCTGAACTTCACCTATTCGTTCTGATTTCCCCCCGGAGGACTGCCCATGCCACGCCTCGCCTGCTTAACCGCCCAGATCCGCGCCGCATACCTCGCCGCATCGGGCGCCACCCTGTTATCCGTCTTGTTGTTGCCATTGTCCGTGCAGGCCGCGCCGGTGGATCCGGTGGTGCGCGCCGGCACGGCGACCTTTGCCGTCAACGGCAATGTCTACACCGTCACCAACGCGCCGAACACGATTATCGACTGGCGCCAGTTCAATGTGGCCAACGGCGAATTGCTGCGCTTCCTGCAGCAAAACCCGCAATCGGTGGTGCTCAACCGCGTGACCGGGAACGACCCCAGCCAGCTGTTCGGCTTGCTGCAATCGAACGGGCGCGTGGTGCTGATCAACCCGAATGGCATCCTGTTCGGACCGAATGCGCAAGTCGATGTGGCGGGACTGATCGCCTCGACCCTGAACCTGGCGGACGCGGATTTCCTTGCCGGGCGCATGGCGTTTAACGGTGGCGGGGCGGCATTGAACAACCAGGGGCGCATCACCACGCCGCTGGGCGGCAGCGTGTTCCTGATCGGGGGCGACGTCACTAACAATGGCGTGATCACCGCGCCGGGCGGGCGTATTTTGCTGGCGGCCGGGCAGTCGGTGCAATTGGCGGACAGCGGCGCGCCGGGCTTGTCCGTCACCTTGAAGGCCGATGGCAAGCAGGCGCTGAACCTGGGGGAGTTGACCGCGCAGGGCGGCAGTATTGACATGTATGGCGCGCTGGTCAATCACAGCGGCATTGCCCGGGCCGACAGCGCCGTGGTCGATGCGCGCGGCAATATCGTGCTCAAGGCGAGCGGCGACACGATGGTGTCGGGGACCTTGAGCGCCGCCAATGCGGCAGGCACGGGCGGCACGGTACACGTGCTTGGCGACAGCGTGGCGCTGGACGGCGCGGCACGCATCGACGCCTCGGGCCGGGATGGCGGCGGCACGGTGCTGGTGGGGGGCGACTTCAAAGGCTCCAACCCGGCTTTGCCCAATGCGCGCACGGCCAGCGTGGCGGCAGGGGCGCGGATCGACGCCAGCGCCACCGGCAATGGCGATGGCGGCAAAGTCGTGGTGTGGTCCAACGACAAGACCGATTACGCGGGCAGCATTGTTGCGCGCGGCGGTGCGCTGGGCGGCAATGGCGGACAGGTGGAAACCTCGGGCAAGCTGCTGTCATTCGACCAGGGCCGCGTGGATACGCTGGCGCCGAAGGGCGTGACGGGCAACTGGCTGCTCGATCCGGCGGTGTTCTGTTTTTATCACACCAGCAGTGCCGAATGCACGGGCGCGGCGGCGGCGGGGGCGACCAACTTCAATACGCTGGGCAATATCCTGGTGTCGACCGGCGGCACCCTGGAAGCGACCGACTTCATTACGTTCCTGCCGGCCGGCGGCACCGCCGCGGTCAGCAATTCGATTCCCGCCGGGCTGACCTTGAATGTGAAGGCGCCGTATATCCAGCTTGGCAATGGCAGCAATATCGATACCAAGGTGGTGGGCGTGCGGCTCGATGCCTCCGGTGCGTATGGCAATACCACGCAGCATGACGCGGGCGGCGCCAACCTGACCGGCAGCATTGATGTCGGGGGCCACCTGACTTCCAACGCCAGCCAAACCTTGCTCAGTACAGGCAATATCAACCTGGTGCACGGCGGCACCGGCTACACCGCGCTGCGCATGACGTCCGCGACAGGCGCCCAATCGCTCAGCACCACCGGCCAGCTATTGCTGGAAGCTGGCAGCGGCAACGATGCGTCGGGACAGGCGCGCCAGACCGCGCTGTTTTCGGAGGGCGCGCAAACCATTAATGCCGGCCAGCTGATTCTGCAGGCCGGCAATACTGCCGGCGCCTCGGGCAACCATACCGAGATCAGCGCCAAGGGCAGCCAGGCCATTAACGCCACCGGCATCACACTGGCGGCGGGGGCATCCGGCTGGGCCATCATTTCCGATAACGCCGATGGTGCTGCCCAGACCATCAAAGCCGACCGGATTACGCTGACTGGTGGCAGTGCCGGCGTGGACAACCGCGCAGTGATAGTCACCACGGGTAATAATTCAGTGCAGGACGTTACCGCCAATGTCAGCCTGGACGTCAATGGCGGCGCCGGCGGGCAGCGCAACTTTGCCATCATCAGGAGCGGGGGCGGCAGCACGGAATCCGCGGCGACGCAGAAAATCACGGGCGGTGCGATCAAGGTGACGGGCGGCACAGGCGCCGGCGACAACTACGCGTCGCTGTATACGCCGGGTGGACAAAACATCGTGGCATCGTCACTGGTCATGACTGCCGGGGACAGCGGCACAGCGACCGCCGGCTTTGCGCCCTATGCCGAAGTATCCGCCGGCATCGGCGGGCAAACTGTCAGGGTCAGCGGCGTCCTGTCGCTGACCGGCGGCGCGGGCACGCTGGGCAGCACAGCATACTTGTCCACCGAAGCCAACCAGACCATCACTGCCGGTACGCTAAACCTTGCCGGCGGGGCGTCGGGAAAAGGAAATAAAGTCAACCTCGGTTTGTATGCGCATGGGGCGGACGCGGTCCAGAGCATCAGTGCCGGCACGATCGCGCTTACCGGCGGCGCCAGCGGGACCGATAACTCCGCAGGTCTGCATGCCAACGGACAGCGCATAACGCAGGACGTAGTCAGTGGGGACTTGAAGATCACGGGCGGTAATGGCGTGGGCAATTGGGCGCACCTCGATGCTCAGGATAACAGCGGCGCCTTGGCCGCAAAACAGCAAGTTACGGCAGCTGCGATTACCGTAACTGGCGGCACCGATGCCAACGCGACCATCAGCGGTAATGCCGACAGTCTGGTCCTGAAAGCCACGTCGCTGACGATGCACGGCGGTACCGGCGCCGATGCGATCGGCGCGATTGGCGTCGGCAAGGGTAATTCCGTCATCACGGTGCAAGGCGCGATCAGCCTGACCGGTGGTTCCGGCCCAGCGTCGGCGACCGCCAACATTGGTTCCGGCGGCGCGCTGCATGTGACGGCAGCAAGCATCGCCCTGCAGGGCGGGGCATCAGGTACTGGTAATCAGGCCTTCATTTCGAGCACCAAAGGCCTGGCATTGGATATAGCAGGCGCGCTGGACATGAAAGCCGGTGGCGGCACGCAAGACAACGGCGTCAGTGTGTCGTCCGGAACGGATCTGACCGTCAATGCCGGTTCCATCGCCATGCAAGGCAACGCGACCGGTACCAACAATGGCGCCAGTATGAGCAGCGGAACCGACATGGCGGTCAAGGCAACGAATGCCTTGACTCTGGCGGCAGGCAGCGGCACCAACAACAGCGCAACCTTGTTCAGCAGCGGCAACCAGACCATCGAAGCCGCAGCGTTTTCCATTACGGGTGGTTCCGGCGGATCGGGCAACCATGCCAATGTCTCGATCAACAACGGCACCGACGCGCTGCAAAAAATCACGGCCACCACCTTCACCATGCTGGGTGGGCAGGGCGGCGGCAACAACATCGCCGGCCTGCACGCCAACGGCACGCGCGTGACGCAAGAGGTGACCGCCACTGGCAGCCTGAACCTGAGTGCCGGCAACGGGGCCGGCAATTGGGCGCATATCGCCGCCGGTTACCAGGACACCACGCCCTCCACGCAGCGCATCACGGCCGCGTCCATCAATCTGACCGGCAGCGCCAGTACCGCTGCCGATTCGGCCTCCAATGCCCTGATCCTGAACTACGGGACGCAGGCGATCAAAGGCGGTTCGATGACCGTAACCGGGCGCCTGACACCGGCGTCGGTGCAAAACAGCCGCGCAGGGGGCATGCAAACCGTCGACCTGACGGGCGCGCTGGCGCTGACCGGTGGACAAGGTACCAATGTTTCCGCTTTCCTGGGCGCAAACGGTGCGCAAAACATCAGTGCGGACAGCATGACGCTGGCCGGCGGCAGTAGCGGCAGCGGCAACCTCGCGTATATCAGTAATTCAAACGGCGACCAGTCCCTCAGCGCCACCCGCGTGTCGCTGACAGGCGGTGGTGGGCAGCGCAACCAGGCTGGCATCTTTGGCGGTGTGGGCAAGCAAACCATTACGATCAGGGGGGGCGGTTCGCTGGCATTGCAAGGCGGCTCGGGTGATGCGTTGCCGGCGACCGGACGGCCTGCCACGTCATACTGCGGTGGCTGCGTGCTCAGTTCTAATGGGGCCCTGATTTCCAATGGCGGCGGCAGCCAGGTGGTGGACTTTGTTGCCGGCGGGACGCTGACGCTGACGGGCGGGACGCGTGGCAGTGATAACTCGGCGCTCCTGATCGGTAACATGGACAATGGCGGCACACAGACCATCACCAGTTCCGGCGGCGCCGCCAATTATCCCGTCATCACGCTGACGGGCGGCAGCGGCGGCTTTTACAATCCTGCGGATGGCGCCAATGTCGGTAACGTGGCGGCGCTGGGCGCTTTTGACAGCGGTTCGCCAACGGCCGCTGCCGCCGGGGTGAAAACCATCAATGCGAAATCCATCACGCTCAACGGCGGCGGCACTGCCAATGAGCGCGGGGGCGCATTGCTGGCCGCCGGCAATGGCAGCAGTATCGTCAATGTGACGGGCGACCTGCTCATGAACGGTGGCGCCAGCAGTGTGGCTTACCGGACAAGCACTGATCCGTCGAAGGCATTCTGGCCCGATTTCGGCTCGCTGGCGGGGATTGCGGCCAGGGGCAATGTCGACTTGAAAGTGGGTGGCAACCTGGTCATCCGTGGCGGGGCGGGCAGCACGTCGCCTGCCGGCATCCTGTTGACCAACGGCGGCAGGCTCACCGCCGACATTCAGGGGACCACCCGCATGGATGCCGGGGCATCGGTCGCCGGCATCGGCACCGGTGTGTTGAGCGCTGACACGATGCCACAAGCCGGATCGTCCGGCATCGAACTTGGCAACAGCGACAGCTTCACGACGTCGACGTTCGCGGCATCGGGTAAATACTTTGCGCTGGATGGCGTCATCAATGTCACCAGTTCCGCGCCGGACAGCATGCTGGTCGGCAGCTACAGCGGTGGTGCGATCAATGGCCCCGGCTGGCGCGCGCTCGGCGCGAAACCCATCGTGGCGGAAATCTTTGCCAGCGACGGCATCGAAGTGGGCGACAATGCCGCCATCCTTACGCCGAACGGCAGCTGGATCGCCGTACTCGGCAAGAATGCGGCGGCATCGGCCGGAACGGAAGTCAATACACTGACCTATGGTGCCTTATCGTCGCACGGTTACCAATGGACCACGGAAGCCTTCAATTCCAGCAACGCGCAAGACTTCCGCTTCATCCTGCCGGACACTGCACCAGTGGTGAACGTGCATGCGGATGAGCAAATTGCGCAAGCCGCCTGCAGCGCCAATCCCGCCCTGTGCGTGACACCGCCGATCGCTGCCGCCACGCCGACCAGCGCGGTGGCGCCGGTGGTGATCGATGTGGCGCTGACGGGCGGCGTTGATGAAACGCCGCTGTCGGCGTCGCTGGCGCAGAACCAGGCCGACACGCCGCCACCGGCCGCCGAACCGGCGCCGAAAGTGCAGGGCCCGCGCGTGGCGGTGCGTGAGCGCGAAGCGGCGCGCTCGGCGCAACAGAAAAAATCCACCGCCGACCTGAAACGCGAGGCGCGCGACGCCGGTGCGCTGGCGAAGGCCAGCCAGGAAGCGGCGCGCAAGGCCGCGCTGGCGGCGCAGAAGGAAGCGGCCGAAGCGAAACGCCTTGCCGCCGCCGCCGCGAAGACGGAAGCGCAGGCGGTGCGCGCCACGGCGGCGGTGGGCGCGGCCGAAGGAGACTTGCGCGCGGCCGAAGCTGATGCCCGCGACGCCCGTGCCGCACTTGGCGCGGCCAGCACGCCGGCGCTGAAAAACCAGGCCCAGTTGCGCCTGGCGACGGCGGAAGCGGCCCGTGCCGGGGCGGAAGCCAAACTGGCCGATGCCCGCGCCAGGAAGTCTGAACTGGGCGCGCAGGGCAGCGAAGCGGGGGCGCGCAGCGCGCAAGCCGACGCCACGGTGCTCGATGCCCGCTCGCGGGAAGCGGCGGCCGAAGCGAAACTGGCCGACCTGGCGCACAAGGAAGCGCTGGTACGCGCCCGCGAAGCCAAAGACCCGGTCAGCCGCGCCGCCGCCGAGCGTGTCGCCGACGACAAGCGCATCGAAGCGACCCAGCGGACGGCGGAAAGCGATGTTCGCAAATCGTACGCCGACGACTTGCGTTTCGCCGCCGAACAGGGCAAGGCGCAGGCCGACGCGCGCCAGGCGCAATCCCAGGCCTCGCAGGCGCTGGCGCAGGCGCGCCGCGATGAAATGCGCATGCAGCGCGCGGTGGCGCGCGCCCGCCAGGAAGAGGTGCTGGCCGCCGGCAAAGGCGGGGCCGGACGCACGGCCCAGGGCGGCAAGGACGTTGCCGAGAAACTGGTGGCGGCGGAAACCAAACGGGCCGAGGCCAGCCAGTCGGCCGCCAACGCCAAGGCGCAGGCGGCCGATGGCAAGCAGCGCAAGGCCGACGACGGCATGGCCGAAGTGGCGCGCCGCGACAATGCGCGCCGTGAACGTGCCGTGAAAGCCTTCGTGGCGGGCGCCAACGCGTCGATGACGGCCAGCCAGCTGGCGCAACTGGCGGCGCTGCGCCATGAATACAAGGGCGTGCTGTTCAAGGATGCGTTGAAGGTGCTGGAGCAAAATGGCCGCGCCGCCGATTTGCCTGCCTGCGGCGGCAATATCAGCAATACCTGCATGCCGAGCTTTGCCCAGGCGCGCATGGAATGGCCGACCGCGCGGCCACTGGTGCGCAGGCCCGTCGCCGCCTCGCTGCCGCAAATCGAGCGCAAGGTGGCCATCGTCATTGGTATCAACCAGTACACCGACCAGCGCATTCCGCAGCTCGATACAGCGGTGCCGGATGCGGATGCGGTGGCGCGCCAGCTGGAAACATCGATGGGTTATGAAACGCGGGTGCTGCGCAATGCCACCCGCGGCGACATCGTGGCGGCGCTGCAAAACGTGTCGCGCGAACTGGATCCGAATGACAGCCTGGTGGTGTATTACGCCGGCCACGGTTACTTGCGCGCCATGCCGAAAGGTCCGGCGCAAGGCTACTGGATACCCGCCGATGGCGCCGCCAGCAACCCGGCCAACTGGATCTCGAATGCGGACGTGTCGAAGCTGTTGGCCAATATCCCGGCGAAGCAGGTGATGCTGGTATCGGACAGCTGCTATTCCGGTGCTTTCAGCAAGGAGCAAAAGGTCGGCGTGGCGGGCGATCCCTCCAGCATCCTGGCGCGCCGCTCGGTGGTGGTGATGTCATCCGGCGGCGAAGAACCGGTGTCGGACGAAGGCGTCGAAGGCCACTCGATCTTTGCCTGGAGCCTGATGCAAAGCATGAAGAAAGTAGGGCAGGTTGAACCAGGCAGCCGCGTGTTCGACGCGACCCGCGAACAGGTGACGGCGGCGTACCCGCAAGTGCCGCAGTATGGCGCGGCCGTCTCGGCGGGTCACGCGGCTGGCGGCGATTACCTGTTCGAGACCCGCACCTACAAATAACGGGACGACAAAAAACCGGCTTGCCACCAAGGTGGCAAGCCGGTTTTTTTATTTCAACAGATCACTTCAGGTTGATGGTGATCGCCCCCGGTGCGCATGTCGACGAATACTGGTACGTCAGGTTCACGCCGCCCGAGAGGCCGGACTGGCCGGACAAGGCTTGCGAAAGCGACGCATTGCCGGCGCCGCAGGAACCCGCCGCGATGCCGTTGATGCAGTAGTTGAAATTGACCGGCACGGTCAGGCCATTGGCCGATACCGAGCCTTGCACCGCGATGCCGCAGGTGCCGGTGCCGCCGCCCACGCCGGTGCCGGAAATATTGAAGGCCGAGCCGTCCAGGCTGAACGAAATGTTCGGGAACATCGCCACATACGCGCTGTTGTAGGCGCTGACGAATTTGCCCCACTGGTCGGTGTTGAAGGCAGCGGCGGTTACGCTGGCCAGGTTGGCGCTGTTGGCCTGCATGTATTTCGACAGGCCGGCCAGCGCGCGGCCGTAATCGTTGATGTTGGCCCCGCTGACGGTCGGCATGGTGGACGTCAGGCTGCCATTCAGCTTGAACAGCTTGGCGACGTTGGCGGCCTGCGCATTGAAGGCGGCGGCAGTGATGGCGGCGCTGGCGCTGGAGAAGGCGTTGGCATACGCCATCGTCGTCAGCGGCGTCACCATGGCGGTCGAATTGCCCGGCGCAACGGCAATCACGGCGCGCAGCGGGGTCGAAAGCTGGGTCGACTGGTTGGTCGCCTCATCCGTGTAGGTGCCGCCGCTGGCTTCGACAATCACATCCCCGGTGAAGGTGATGCTGACCGTGTAAGCGCCGCTCGCGTCCGTGGTGCCGGTGCCGAGGGTGGCGCCGGTGGCGGCATTCTTGATGGTCACGGTCGCGCCGGAGACATTGCCTTTGACAATCGAGCCCGTCACAACCGAGGCGGCGGTCGTGGTCGTGGTGGTGGTCGTGGTGGTGGGGGGGGCCGGGATTGAAGGGCTGTCGGAGCTGCCGCAGGCTGCCAGCAGGACGACAATGGAGACGGTGGAAATGCGGGATATCTTTCTCGAAAGCATAGCTATCCTCCCTGAAGTGGTGTCTATTTTTATACGGACAGATTTATTGCATCCGTTCATTTGTTGTAGCACCCGTATTGCCCCCTTTCAAGACAAACAATCTTTTTCTATGTTTGCGTTGCGAAACGACCAACGCTAGCCTGTGTGTGGCGCTAATACCACTTGCATTGAAAAGTGAAATCTGCCCTACGTAACAAAATTGCATGAAAGTGTTGTTTTTTATACACCCATAACCTTAAAGCATGGCTGTATAGACGGATTACCTATATTTTCTTGGCTTGCATGCAAGGAAGTACCCGGACCACGCCTGTCGTTGATCACGCCCGACGTTCACAAAAAGAGAGATAAGTACATGAAGAAGAAAAGTATTCCACTTGCAGTAATGATGCTGTGCGCCAGCCAGTTTGCCTTTGCTCAATCCGGCGATGCCGCCGCTCCTCAGTCGATCGATCCGGCCGCATCCGGCGCGCAGCAGGATGAAGTTCAGAAGGTCGTCATCGTTTCCACCGGTAGCCGCGGTTCGCAGCGCTCCATGGTCGACACGCCGGTGCCGGTCGATATCCTGGGTGCACGCGAACTGACCAAGACCGGCCAGGTCTCTCTCGACAAGTCGATGCAGTTCCGTGTGCCATCCTTCAATACCGTGCAAACCCCGGTCAACGACGCCACGTCGCTGCTGGACCCATACGAGATCCGTAACCTGGGCCCGAGCCGCGTGCTGATCCTGATTAACGGCAAACGTAAAAATGCCAGCTCGCTGGTCTATACCCAAACCTCGCCAGGCCGCGGTGAAAGCGGCTCCGATATTTCCGCCATTCCAGCTGACGCCATCAAGCGTATCGAAGTGCTGCGCGACGGCGCATCCGCACAATACGGTTCCGACGCGATTGCCGGTGTGGTCAACATCATCCTGAAAGACAACGCGGAAGGCGGCGCGATCACGGCGCGCGCCGGCATGACCCACGAAAAAGACGGCAAGATGGGCGGCCTGTCGCTGAACCACGGTGTCGCGCTGGGCGACCGCGGCTTCTTCAATTACACCGTCGATCTGTCCAACGTGGGCCTGTCCAACCGTCCGGGCCTGGTCAATGCAAAAGGTGAAGCGGGCGACTTCGGCGCCGACCTGGCCCAGGTGCAGGCATTCCTGGCGCAGAAGCCGGACGCCGGCAACATTAACGGCTCGCCAAAAACCACCGCCGGCAAGGCGCTGTTCAATACGCGCTATGAGATCGCGGACGGCACCAGCCTGTACGGCAACGCGGCCTATGTGCACAAGAAGGTCAACAGCTACGCCAACTACCGTACCCCGTACTGGCGTCCGACCGATTACGGCCTGCTGCATAAAGCCGGCACGCCGTACATCGGCTATGTGCCGACCTTTATCGGTACGCTGGATGACTACAATGCCACCGGCGGCGTGAAATTCGACGTGAATGGATGGAGCGGCGATGTCAGCCTGACCTACGGCGGCAACCAGCAGAAATACCACGTCGGCAATTCCGTCAACCGTGGCATGGAAGATGCCGTGCTGGCAGGTACCAGTACGGTGCATTCGCCGACCGAATTCAACGCGGGCGGCGTGAAGTTCCATCACTGGGTACTGAACGGCGACATTTCGAAGCAAGTGCTGCCGGACGTCAGCGCATTTGCCGGTACCGAAATGCGCCACGAAAAATATGAAGTCGTTGCTGGCGAACTGGCATCCTATGATAAAGGCGGTGCTGATTCGTTTGCCGGCAATGCCCCGGTCAATTCGTTCCCATCGTCGCGTTCGAACTATGGCGTCTATGCCGGCGCCACCTGGGACATCAGCAAGCAGTGGGTGATTGACGGCACCGGCCGCTACGAGAAATACACCGACTTTGGCAGTGCATTCGTGTGGAAAGCGGCATCCCGCTTCAAAGTGACCGACTCGCTGACCTTGCGCGGCTCGGCGTCGACCGGCTTCCGCGCTCCGTCGCTGGCACAGACTTACACGCAGAAGGCGCAGTATTCGTTCGTGCCGGGTTCGGGCATCCAGGTGTCGGGTCTGGTCAATAACGTGTCGGCGGAAGCGGCCAAGCTGACGGTGCCAAAGCTGCGTGCGGAAAAATCCGACAACGTGACGCTGGGCCTGGGCCTGAAGCCGGACAGCGACACCTCCATCACGGTTGACTACTACAACATCAAAGTGAAGGATCGCATCGTTCTGGGCAAGGAAATTACGCCGGTTTGCCCTAAGCCGGTAACGGCCGCCTGCCTGGCATCGAGCCCGCTGGATCAGGTGATGGTGCCGGCCGGCCTGGTATCGGTCAGCTTCTTTGTCAATGCGCTGACCAGTACCACCCAGGGTATCGACTACGTGCTGTCGCGTAAGAACATCCCTGCGCTGGACGGCAAGATGACCCTGAACCTGTCCGGTAACTATTCGCTGAAGAACGAGCGTGACGGCGCGGTCAACAATCCTGTGCTGGTGGCGAACGCCAAGCAGTCGGTGCTGGATGAAACCCAGGAAGCGCTGATGTTCACGTCGCGTCCGAAATTCAAGACCATCCTCGGTATCGACCTCGACTACCGTAACGTGAACTTCTCGCTGAACAACACCGTGTTTGGTCCGACCCGCTTCCGCAACGCCGGCATGGACCGCAGCCTGGAAGTCGAGTTCAAGACGAAGACGGTGACCGACTTTGCGATGAACTACAACCTGACCAAGGACATGACGCTGTCGTTCAACATCAACAACCTGTTGAACGTGACGCCGCAGTGGAACTTCAAGGCGCTGAACGCCGCCGGCCAGGCGATTATCGACGACAAGAAAATCGATCCGTCGTATAACCTGACCCCGATTGAAATCCAGCGCAACCTGGTGACCTTCAACGGCCGTTATTCGATGGTGTCCTACGATGGCTCGCACTTCAGCCAACTGGGCCGCACCTTCGCCGCGTCGCTGAACTACCGCTTCTGATGTCGTAACGTCGTAAGGTCGTAACTGTACGGGCCCGCACTGCGGGCCCGTCTGCATTGGGCCGGGTAATTACGGGCCTAAGCAGTCGCGGGACGCGCCGCCACGCACGTCCTGCCTTTGCCCTGCGTCTTGGCGCAATACATGGCCTGGTCGGCCAGTTCCAGTAATTCCGCGCGGTGTTCGCTGTGGGCCGGGTACATGGCAATGCCGACGCTGGCATTGACGTGGTAATCGTGCCCGGCCAGCTGCAATGACTGCGCCAGCCGGTGCCGCACCTGCGCCATGCATTCGACGGCGGCCAGTTCCGACGTGTCCGGCAATACCGCGACAAATTCATCGCCGCCCCAGCGCGCCACCACATCGCTGGTGCGCAGCGCCTGGCGCAGCCGCGATGCGATTTCCCGCAGCACGTGGTCACCTGCCGCATGGCCCAGCGCATCGTTGATGGGCTTGAAGCCATCGAGGTCGATAAAGCAGACCGCCACCTGCTGGCGCTGGCGGCGCGCGGCGGCCAACGTCTGTTGCATCAATTCATCGAGCAGCAGCCGGTTGGGCAAATGCGTGAGGGGATCGAAATGCGCCAGGCGCCGCACTTCGCGCAGCGCCGCTTCCCGTTCCACCGTGGTGTGCTGCAATTGCCGGTATAGCCGGTGATAGGTCATGGCCAGCGCCGCCGCCGCCAGCAGCAGCACGCTGATGCCGGCCAGCGTGTAGTACAGCGGGCGCGGATCGGCGCGCGGCGGTTCCGGGTCGTAAATCATGCCGTCCAGCGGACGGGTGCGTTTGACCATGCCCAGCTTGTGGTACGTGTCGGCGATATGCTGCCAGCGGCCCGGGTTCATGTGGCCCAGCGGCACCAGCGTGGGTAACACCAGTTTGGAAATTTCCTGTGCTTCATAGCGCAAGTGCTCGATCGACAGCTCCGGCGCATACTTGGTGTGGATCAGTTTGACGATCTCATCCTGATGGTCGAGCGCATACTGCCAGCCCTTCAAGGTGGCGGCGCGGAAGGCGCGCACCCGCTCCGGATGCTCACGGATCTGTTCCTGGCTGGTGAACAGCACTTCACTGTAAAAATCCACGCCATACTGGCGCGGACTGATCACGTTATAGGGAATGCCGCGGGCGCGCAGTAAATCCGGTTCATTGCTGATGTAGGCATTGAAGGCGTCCGCTTTACCCTCGATCAAGTCTTCGATGCGGTAGCTGGTCATTTCCAACTTCAGCTGGTCCAGCGGGATGCCTTCGTACAGGAAGACCGCCAGCAATTCCGCATTTTCCGGCGGCGGCAACGTCATCAGCCGCTTGCCCGCCAGGTCGGCGGGCCGGGTCAGATCCCCTGTGGTGATCCACACGCTGGGCGACGATTGCAGGATTGCCGCCAGCGCCACCACCGGCTTGCCTTCGATATACGCTTGCGCCAGCCCCGCATTGGTGACGCCGAAATCCGCTTCCCCGTTGACCACCCGGGTAATGGCCGGAGCGACATTATTGCCAGGAATGAGTTCCACCTCGAGGCCCGCTTCGCGGTAATACCCCTGCTGCACGGCCGCGTAATAACCGGCAAACTGGAACTGGTGCGTCCAGCGCAGCTGCATGCGCACATGGTCGAGCGGCGGCTCGGCACGGGCGCTGCCGCAACAGGTCAGCAGCAAGGCTAGCGCGAGGCGGCGGAGCTTGGTCATGGTTGCAATCGGATAGGTGGAACCAGTGTGCGTCCAGACGTCCATTGTGACAAGCCGGTTGTGGACTTCAGGCAACAATTGACAGGGGGACGTTGCCGCCGTAGCGTGCAGGGAACAAACAAGGAGTCATCATGGAAATTCAGGTCATGGACCAGGACCAGCTGGGCATGGTGCTGGACTGGGCGGCGGCGGAAGGCTGGAACCCCGGCCTGCACGATGCGGACAGTTTTTATGCGGCCGATCCCGGCGGTTTTCTGCTGGCGCGCGTGGATGGCGAACCTGCCGCCAGTATCTTTGCCGTGCGCTATGGTGAACAGTTCGGTTTTATCGGCGGTTATATCGCGTTGCCTGCCTATCGTGGCCAGGGGATCGGCATGGCGGTGTGGACGGCCGGCATGGCGCGGCTGGCGGGACGCAATGTCGGCCTGGATGGCGTGCTGGCGCAGCAGGGCAATTATGCGAAGTCGGGATTCGTGCTGGCGCACCGCAATGTGCGCTTTGCCGGGCAGGGGCGCGGCATGCAGGGCGCCTCCGGCGGTCCCGCCACCCATGGCGCGCATGGCGGCATTGTGCCGCTGGCCTCGATCAATCCCGATGAAGTGGTGCGCTATGACCGGCCCTTCTTTGCCGATGATCGCAGCGCCTTCGTGCGGCGCTGGATCACGCAGGCCGGCAGCGTGGCGCTGGGTGTTGCCGCCGCCGGCCGGCTGGCCGGTTATGCCGTGCTGCGGCCATGCCGTGCCGGCTACAAGGTGGGACCGCTGTTTGCCGATACGCCGGCGCAGGCGCACGCCCTGTTCGATGCCCTGCTGATGCACGCGCCGGCGGGCAGTGCCGTGTACCTCGATGTGCCGGAGCCGAACCGGGCCGCGTTGGCGCTGGCGCGCAGTTATGGCATGCAGCCGTGTTTCGAAACGGCGCGCATGTATACAGGCGCAGCGCCGGCGCTGGACCTGGAGCGGACCTATGGCGTTACAACCTTTGAGTTGGGCTGACCTTGAACTTGGTGACCCGCATCAGTACGTGATACGGCCGCCAGCAGCCAGCCCAATCATTTCCCCATCGGATCAGGCCTTTTCGCGCTTGAAGAATTTGTAGATGGCGCCGAAGGCGCCGGCGACTACCAGGAAAATCACTTTCTTGAATGCCACCAGCAACGCCAGCAGTTTGCCAAACAGCCCCAGCTTCGACGCCACGCCGCCCGCGACCAGTGCCGCAAGGCCATATTCCGCGACTTTGTCGGTGCTGCTGTTGAAGTCTGAATAACGGTTGCCATCGGTGAAATCCGTGAATGCCGTGACTTGTTTCATTTCTGTTTTGATGCGGGCAATCTGGCCCATCCCGGCGACCGCATTCAAGACCAGCACACCTTCGCGTCCCAGCACACGGATGTTGTAATTCAAGCCGTTTTCCGGTGCGCCGTCGGTTTTCAATTCCTTGGCCCAGTACAGCTTGTGGCTGGCCTTTTCATAGCTGGGCTGTTCCGCCCAGCCGATCAAGTGCATGGCGGGATAGCCGGCTTTCTGGCGTTCTTCGTTATGGTTCGCCAAGCCTTCCTTCATCTCTTTCAGCAACTCATCATATTTGATGCTGTCGGCGTCATCGTCCTTGACGTGGCCATCCTTGTTGTAGGTGATGACCACGCCCCAGCCGTCCTGGCTCAGCACGTTTGTGTTGGCCGGCACGATCATCCCCAGCGATGTGACGCCCGGTGGATTGCCCCAGCCATCGACCAGCACTTTGGTCGCGTCTGCCGGCGACAGGTAGCGGAAGCCGGACGGCAAGTCCAGCGTGGCGATATTGCCGGGCAGGGTGATTTGTCCTTGCTGGAATGTCAGTGACGACAGGAATTGTTCCTGCGTCATTTGCGGCGCGCTGGCGGCGTCTGCCGCGCGCACGGCCGGAGCCAGGCCAAGCAGGCAGCACAGCAAGAGGGTAGTCAGAGGTTTAAACATGGTTATTGTTTATTTTTAGTTATGAAAAAGAGCCGACAGCATACCGAATTGCCGGGCGTAAAAATGCGTACATTGTCACTTGCTAGTCGGTATGGTTGTACGATGACTGCTATAGTGACGGGTTCCGGCAGCATGCTGTCCCGTCGATTGGCCTTCCCATGGTGATAGATTGGTTTTCCCCGGCGCAGTGCGTTGGTTACGTTGCATTCGTGTTCGGCGTCGGCTCGTTCCTGCAGACCGACGACCGCCGCTTCAAACAATGGATGGCGGCGGAATGCCTGGCGTATGTGGTGCACTTTGCCTTGCTGGGCAATCCGACCGCCGCGGCCAGCGCCATGGTGTCGGTGCTGCGCTCCGTCGCGGCGCTGCGCACCCGCCAGGCATGGGTGGCCGCCGTCTTCATTGCCGCCAGCCTGACCCTGGGGGTGGTGCTGGTGAAGCAGCCGGCGGACTGGCTGCCGCTGGTGGCGTCATGCCTGGGGACGTTTGCGCTGTTCCGCCTGCAAGGGGCGCCGATGCGGCTGGTGATGCTGTGCGGCACCTTGCTGTGGGTGGCCAATAACATGCTGTCCGGTTCGATTGGCGGCACGGCGCTGGAACTGGTGATTGCCGTGGTGAACAGCACGACCATCGTGCGCTTGTTGCGGCAACAGCGGACGCCGGCAGCGAGCGCCTGACCTGGCCGGCGCGCCCGGGGGCATCCGATGCCGGACATCAGCGCCAAGTTGCCGGCATAGGGCGCTAAAATTGTGCGGGGCGATTGAACCTTTCCGCAGCGAACGGGTATCTACGGCAACTGGGGAGAAATGCTGCATGCAGAAAAGCTGGGGAATGGGAGGACCGGAAGCCGGTGACGGCGACGCGCGGCTGATCGCTGGTATCAGCCGTGGAGACCGTCATGCGTTTCAGGAACTGTATCGCCTGTATTTTCCCCGCCTGGCCCGTTTTCTGGGACGCATGACGCGCAACGCCCCGCTGATCGAAGAAATCATTAACGACACCTTGCTGGTGGTGTGGCAAAAGGCGCAGACGTATGACGGCAGCAGCAAGGTGTCGACGTGGATTTTCGGTATCGGTTACCGGCAGGGGTTGAAGGCGCTGCGCGGGCTGGATGAACCGGTCGAATCCACGGTGGAAGAGCCGTGCGGGCCGGAGCTGGAACCGGAACATGCGGTCGCCGGAAAACAATTGCAGCAAGGTGTCAGCGCCGCGCTGGACACGTTGCCGCTGGAGCAGCGCATGGTGGTGAGTTTGGCGTATTTCCATGACATGCCCTACCAGGAAATTGCCGACACCATGGGCTGTCCCGTGAACACTGTCAAGACGCGCATGTTTCATGCGCGCCAGCGTTTGAAAGCCGTGCTGTCACGGCATATGGAATCCACACAATGAATCCGCAGCCATCCTTTGTTGACGAACACCTGGCGGTGCAGCGCATATTGCCGTGGTACGTGGCCGGCATGCTGCATGCCGATGAAGAAGCCAACGTGGCGCAGCACCTGGCATCGTGCGCCGCCTGCCGCGCCGACCTGGCGCTGGAGCAGCGCTTGCTGGCGGGCGTGGCGGCGGCGGACCCGCTGCCGGAGGGGCTGGACCCCGAGGCGGCGCTGGCCCGGCTGATGCCCCGGCTGGATGGCGTGGTGCAGGAGGTGGCGCCGCAGCCCGGCATAGCGAGCGCCGCTGTGCCGGCTGCGGCACTGGCCCGCCTGGCGCCGCAACCTGATGCCGCGGCGCAGGATGCTACATCTGCCGCCGCCCGGGACGGCGTGGCGGGCAATCGACCAGTGGCGCAGCGGCGAGGCGCGGGCGATGCCGCATGGCGCGCTCTGTGGCGGCGCGTCGCCGGGGCGTTCGACAGCGGCGGCTGGCGTAACTGGGCGCTGGCTGCGCAAGGCGCGGTGATCGTCGGGCTGGGCGCGTTGCTCATGCCGGCCTGGCAGGATGCCGATCCTGCTTACCGGGCGCTGGGCAATGGAACCGCGGCGGCGCCGGATGTGGTGGTGATGTTCCAGCCCGATGCACGCGCCGATCACGTGCAGCAAGTGTTGCAGGCATCCGGCGCCCGCATCGTCGACGGCCCCACGGTGACGGGCGCGTATTTGCTCGATGTCGACGCGGCGCGGCGGGCGCAATTGCTGGCGGCATTGCGCGCCGATCCCGCCGTGCGGCTGGCCGAACCGCTGGGCGCGGGAGCGGCGCCGTGAAGCTGCCCGGCACATGGTTTTCCATGGCCGCTGCGGGGCGCCCGGCGGCAGGGCCGCTGCGCGCTGTCAAGTGCGCGCAGTTGCGCGTCCCGCTGCCGGCCACCATCCTTGCTTCCGTGCTTGCGGCATGCTTGCCTGTTGGCGCCGCCTTGGCGCAGCCTGCGGCGGCTCCCGCACCCATGGTGCAGCCGGAACCGCAATCCCCCCGCGAAATCCTGGTCATGCTGCACCTGCCCGCGCCACACTTCCGCCCGGACGGCTACCACGGCGCGAATTACCGCGATGACGCGGCCCGCGTCGCGCGCCGCCGTATTGCGGAAGCACTGGCCAGGGAACACGGGCTGGCGCTGCTGGAAGACTGGGCCATGCCGGCACTGAATGTCGATTGCTACCGCATGCAACTTCCATCGGGGGGCTCCGCTGCCGGCGTGCTGGAAGCGCTGGCGCGCGACACCCGGGTGAAATGGGCGCAACCGGTGCAAAGCTATTCAGCACAGGCCGGAGGGGATCCGCTCTATCCGGTGCAACCGGCGGCGCAACCGTGGCAATTGACGGAAGTGCGTAAAGTCGCCACTGGCCGCAAGGTGCTGGTGGCCGTGGTCGACAGCGGCATCGAAACGGACCATCCCGACCTGGCAGGCCAGGTGGCGGTCAGCGAAAATTTTGTCGATGGCCAGCGCTATACCGGCGAGTTGCACGGCACGGCGGTGGCGGGCGTGATCGCCGCCCATGCCGGCAACGGCGTCGGCATCGAAGGGGTGGCCCCCGGTGCGCGGCTGATGGCGTTGCGCGCTTGCTGGCAGCAGGGCGACGGCGCTACCCGCTGCAACAGTTTTACGCTGGCGAAGGCACTGAATTACGCATTGCTGCATGGCGCGCACGTCATCAATATGAGCTTGTCCGGACCGGATGACCGCTTGCTGCAGCAATTGATCGATGTGGCCCGCGCCCGTGGCGTGCGGGTCGTGGGCGCTTTTGACGCGGCGCGTGCGGATGGCGGCTTCCCCGCCTCGCATCCGGGCGTGTTTGCCGTGGCGGCGGAAGGCGCCGTGCCCCGCGCCGGCCATATCATCGCGGCGCCCGGCCGCGACGTGCCCACCACGATGACCGGCGCACGCTGGGGCATGGTGTCCGGTTCATCCTATGCAGCCGCGCATGTCTCTGGCATGATGGCCGTGCTGAGCGAACTGAAACCGCGCATGCCGCTGACGGAATTGCGCGACACGCTGGTCCCCCAGGCCGGCACTACAGCCAGTATCGCCAGCATCGACTTGTGCGCGACCGTTACGCGCGTCACTGGAAAATGTACATGCGCATGCAGCCCGGCCAATACCAACAGCAGTGCCGCCAACTTTGCGCGCTCGCCCTGATGATGCGTGAGAGTTCGCTTGCGTAAGTGGCGTATCTCCCTGTGCGCCTGCCTGGGCGCCGCCGTCCTGCTGACCGGCCCCGCTGCACACGCCCAGCTGAGCGGCAGCGCCGGCATCGTCTCTGATTATTTATACCGGGGTGTCAGTCTCAGTGACGGCCAGGCGGCGCCGCGCGTCACCGTCAACTACGATGGCGCGGACGGCTGGTATGCGGGCGGCCAGGTGGTGGCGGCCCGGCTGGGTGGCGCCAACCGCCGCGCGTCGCAATGGGTTGGTTACGCCGGCTATGCGCAGCAGCTGGCGTCCGGCATCAGCTGGGAAGCAGGGGTGTCGCGCTACGCGTTCCCGCAACGGCCGGGCTGGCATTTCAATGAAGTATTTGGCGGCGTGGCGTTCGAAAACGTCAGTGCGCGCCTGTCCTATGCGCCCGATTACCTGGGCCTGCGCACGCGCACCTGGTATGGCGAAGCCAGTGGCGGCATCGAGCTGCCCGTGGAGCGGCTGCGCGCGTTCTGGCACGTGGGTTATCTTGGTTCGGTCCACGCGGCGCCGGGCAGCATGATCAGCCGCTACGATGTGCGGCTGGGTGTGCAGGCGGGCTGGCAAGACTGGCGCGCGGAATTGTCATTCGACGCGGCGCGCAAGCGTAAAACCGGCGGCGCCTATTACACCAATGATGTGCGCACCACGCGTGACGTGGTGCTGGGCGTCAGCCGCGCGTTTTAAGCACGTGCACCCAAATGCACAATGCCACCCGAAGGTGGCATTGTGTGTCACAGGGACGACGGCGATGAATTAATGGAACTGGTTCATCGTGTTGTCTTTACCGGCGGCTTTCAGTGCCGCTTCGCCGCTGAAGTATTCCTTGTGGTCGTCGCCCATGTCCGAACCGGACATGTTCTGGTGTTTCACGCAAGCGATACCCTGGCGGATTTCCTTGCGCTGTACGCCAGCCACGTAGCCCAGCATGCCCTGGTCGCCGAAGTATTCCTTGGCCAGGTTGTCGGTCGACAGCGCGGCGGTGTGGTAGGTCGGCAAGGTGATCAGGTGGTGGAAGATGCCGGCTTCACGGGCCGCGTCAGCCTGGAAGGTGCGGATTTTCTCGTCAGCCTCGATCGCCAGTTCGGTGGTGTCGTACTCGACGCTCATCAGCTTGGCGCGTTCGTAGGCCGACACGTCTTTGCCTTCCGCTTTCAGGCGGTCATACACTTGCTGGCGGAAGTTCAGGGTCCAGTTGAACGATGGGCTGTTGTTGTACACCAGTTTCGCGTTCGGGATCACTTTGCGGATTTCCGACACCATGCCGCCGATCTGGGCGATATGTGGTTTTTCGGTTTCGATCCACAGCAGATCGGCGCCGTTTTGCAGCGAGGTGATGCAATCGAGTACGCAGCGCGCTTCGCCGGTGCCGGCGCGGAACTGGAACAGGTTGCTTGGCAGGCGCTTAGGACGGACGAGCTTGCCGCCTTGCTTGATCACGACGTCGCCATTGTTCATGGTTTCGGTGGTGACTTCTTCCACGTCCAGGAACGAGTTGTACTGGTCACCCAGGTCGCCTGGTTCGTTGGTGTAGGCGATTTGCTTGGTCAGGCCGGCGCCCAGCGAGTCGGTACGGGCCACGATCACGCCGTCTTCCACGCCCAGTTCCAGGAATGCGTAACGCACGGCGCGGATCTTGGCCAGGAAGTCTTCGTGTGGCACCGTGACTTTACCGTCCTGGTGGCCGCACTGCTTCTCGTCCGACACCTGGTTTTCCAGCTGGATGCAGCAAGCGCCCGCTTCGATCATTTGCTTGGCCAGCAGGTAGGTCGCTTCCGCGTTACCGAAACCGGCGTCGATGTCGGCGATGATTGGCACGATGTGCGTCACGTGGTTGTCGATCTTGGCCTGGATCGCTGGTTTGCCGGCGGCATCAGCAGCGTCCAGTTCGCGGAACAGGCCGCCCAGTTCGCGGGCATCGGCCTGGCGCAGGAAGGTGTACAGCTCTTTGATCAGGGCCGACACGGCGGTTTTTTCGTGCATCGACTGGTCTGGCAGCGGGCCGAATTCCGAACGCAGGGCGGCGATCATCCAGCCCGACAGGTACAGGTAGCGGCGGTCGGTGCTGTTGAAGTGCTTTTTAATCGAGATCAGCTTTTGCTGGCCGATGAAACCGTGCCAGCAACCCAGCGACTGGGTGTATTGCGACGGATCGGCATCGTAGCGGGCCATGTCGGCGCGCATGATGCTCGCGGTGTAACGGGCGATATCCAGGCCGGTCTTGAATTTGTTCTGGGCGCGCATGCGGGCGGCCGATTCCGGATTGATGGCGTTCCAGGCGCTGCCTTCCTTGTCTTTCAGGGTAGCAATGGCTTTGATGTCGTCGTTGTAGGTAGACATGGTAGTGATCCTAAGTGAATTAAGAAAATGTTGCGAGACGCGGTCCGGTACTGAATCCAAAAGCTAACTGCATGACTAAATAGTAGACCTCTTTTGAGTTTTGTAAAAGATGTCTTATATAAGACATATAACTTAAATTGCCCGTTATCTTTCAAGTACTTACGGGAATGTTTTTGCTATGTGAAATTGTTTTTCAGAAAATGAAGCGATCGCCGCGCATTTTTGCGTTGCCGCGTTCCGCAATGTGAGAGCAGATTTTTATATCGTGGGAAATCCGCTTGGCGCGCGCAGGCCGGACCGGCGCAGGCAGGGCAGGGGCAGCCGGCAATGCTACAATCGGGCTGGCAGAGTGGTGAAACAGACAAGGCATAGGAATCTCTCCCTGAACGGGTGGGCCGTTACCTGATCTGATTTTAGCGGGGTCTGGTGACGCCGTTGTGACGGCAGGAGAAGGTGTTGTCAACACACTACGCTCCCGGGCATGGCGCCCGGGAGGCAGGATTCAACGTTGCGGATTAATGACGTTTCGCGGCGCTGGCATCGCGTGGGGCGCGGAATTCCGAATCCTTGCCCCAGTTTGGCCAATCTTTCGAATCGGCAAGATCACGGCCCAGGCTGTACAGCAATTGCAGGTCGCGCGCCATGCCGGTGAAGGGCCACTTGGCGCTCCATTCGTCGGACGGCTGGTGGTAGTGATTGGTGTTGTACGCTTCTTCCGCCGCCTTGCCCGCAGCCAGGCCGCCGTCTTCCCAGTCTTCGCCGGAGCCGAACGAGAAGGCCGGGACGCCGCGCTTGGCCAGCGGGAAGTGGTCGGAGCGGAAGAAGTGGCCGGCTTCCGGTTTCGGGTCCGGTGAGTAGCTGATGTTCCACTGCTTGGCCTTGGTGACCAGCGCATCCATCAAGTCCAGCTTGGCGCTGCCGGAAATCGTGAAGTTGCGGGCCGGGCCTTGCGGGCTCAGGGCGTCCATGTTGATCACGCCGGCCGTGGTGGCCAGCGGGTACAGCGGGTTGGCCGCATAGTACTCGGAGCCCAGCAATCCTTTTTCCTCGGCCGTCACGGCCAGGAACACCACGCTGCGCTTTGGCGCCGGGGCCTGGGCATAGGCGCGGCCCAGTTCCAGCAGGGCGGCGATGCCGGTGGCGTTGTCGACCGCGCCGTTATAAATCGTGTCGCCTTTGGCGTCTGGCAAGCCGACGCCCAGGTGGTCCCAGTGGCCGCTGTACATCACGGTCTGGTCTTTCTGGCTGGTGCCTTCACGCATCGCCGCCACGTTCTGCGACTTGATCACTTGCGCATCGACCGCGTAATGCGCCGACAGGGTGATGCCTTTCAGTTCGACCGGCTTGAAGTCGCGCGTTTGCGCCTGTTTTTTCGCCGCTTCGAAATCCAGTCCGGCGCGCTGGAACAAGTCCACCATCACGTCGCGCTGGATCCAGGCTTCCATCGGCGCGTGCGACTTGCCCGGCTCCTTGCGCACGATGTCGTACATGACGTTGGTGTTGGAATTTTTCACGGTCGGCCAGCCATACGAGGCCGGTGCGGTCTCGTGCACGATGATGGTGCCGATCGCGCCCTGGCGCGCCATCTCTTCATACTTATACGTCCAGCGGCCGTAGTACGTCATGGCCTTGCCGCCAAAATCGCCCTGGCCCGTTTCGAAGTCCGGGTCGTTGATCAGCACCACGGCCAGCTTGCCCTTCAGGTTGACGCCCTTGAAGTCATCCCAGTTGCGTTCCGGCGCCTTGACGCCATAGCCGACGAACACCAGCGGCGCCTTGTCGAAATCAACGCGCTTTTGGCCATTCATGGCGGCGCGTACGGCCATCTGGTCGCCTTGCAGGAAGGTCTGGCTGGATTTGCCATCATTCAGGGTCAGCGCCACCGGGCCTTTGATTTCAAAGCGGCCCAGCGGAACTTCCTGGGTCCAGGCGCGTTTGCCTTTGACCAGGTCGCCGCCCGGCTTCAGGCCGGCGGCCTTGAATTGCTCGATCAGGTAATTGACGGTCCTGGTTTCGCCGGCGGTATTCGGGCCGCGGCCTTCGAATTCATCGGATGCCAGCACTTTGACGTCATGCGACAGGCGCTGCGCATCGATTTTAGGGGCGGGGTCCGCGGCGGTGGCGGCCGCGGTAGCCAACAGCATGGTGGTAGCCAGCATGGCGTTTTTCTTCACTGGGGATCTCCTTGGTGGGGTGAATGGCGTAAGAAATCCGGCAAGTATCGGGGCTGTGCTGATGGCGGTCAATCGGTTGCATGTAACAGCAAGTGTCGCTACCTGCCGTACAGGGTCTCGGCGCGCTGGAACAGGATCCAGGAGGTGGCGACGTATTTGTCGCCGCTCTTTGAGACGTGGCCCTTGTGGGAATGGGTAAAGCCGGCCGGGGCGATCACCAGGCGGCCCTGGCGCGCCTCCACGTGGCGCTTCTGGTAAAAGAACTCGGTCGAACCGCCTTCCTGCACATCGTTCAGGTAGAACTGGAACAGCAGCACCCGGTGCAGCGTCTCACAAGTCGCGTTTTGCGGATACACCTCGGAATGCCAGTGGTGGTAGCCGCCGCTGTTCTGCAGATACTTTTGCAGATTGATCGCTCCGCCACGGTACATGGCGCGAATCACATCGCTGATGCTCCCGGCATCGAAATCGTCGAAGTTGTCCAGCGACAACACCGCTGGCTGCCCCGTCCCCGGATGCACCAAGGTCGGCGACAAGGCGCCCATCAACAGCATGCGGTATTGGCTCACATAAGCGCCCAGGTGCTTGAGCACCGCCGACATCATCAGGTTCGACACATCGTTCCATTCCTTGTAATTGGAAATAGTGATGTCGTAGCTGTCTTTTTTGCTGGTGTCGACACCCTGGCCGGTCTTGCCACGGCTGACATCCTTGCTGGCGTTGAAGCGCCCGATGATGTGCTCGCATTGCTCCGGTGTGAGGGCGTTGTCGTACACCCCGATGAAATCATCCATGCGCTGCTGGTCCCGGTTGGTTGAATGGAGACGACACTATACAAGCGCCGGGCGGTCTCAGCTAGCGCCGGACGCCGTGCGCGGCGGCGTGGATTGAGGGGGCATTACAACGGAATGACGCAAGTGTTGCCACGGGCGCTGTCGATGGCGGCGTAGCCATGGTGGCTTGTTATAATCAACCAACTGATAGGTTGATACTGGCAATGAACAACACTTTGCACCGCCTGGCGGATTTGCTGCTCGATGTGGTTTTCCTGGTGGAAGAGGACGGCCGGATTGCCTACGTGAATCCGGCCTGTACCGCCGTGTTTGGCTACCAGCCGGAGGAAATGATCGGGCGCCAGATACTCGGCTTTATTCACCCGGGCGATTTGCAGCACACGATAGCTGAAATGGGCCGGGTGGCGGCCGGGCGGCCCGGTGTGGGCTTTGAAAACCGTTACCTGCGCAAGGATGGCAGCGTGGCGCATATCCACTGGACGGCGCGGTGGTCGGAGGACGACCAGTTGCGCATCGGCGTGGCGCACGACATCAGCGAACGCAAGATGGCTGAACAACGCCTGGCCGGCATGCTGGCGCTGTCGACGGCGGCGCACGGCGCGGAGTCGCAGGATGCCCTGTTTGCCGCTTTCCACGCGATCTTGCTGGAGCTGATGCCGCTGCGCGGATTGGCGGCGGTGCTCGATCCCGGCGCGCGCATCGCTTATGCGGCGGCCAGCCCCGGTTGCGGCGGGGCGGCGCCGGATACCTCGCGCTGGTTTGCCGAACCGATGTCCACGCCGGGCATGAAATTTGGCGAATTGCGCTTCGATGTCGAACGCGCCGGCATCCTGTCCGCGCACGACCGGGATGTGCTGCAATTTGCCGCCGCGCAGGCGGCCACGGTGATTGAACGGCTGGCGCTGCACGCGGACCTGGCGTATGCGGCCCGCTACGACGAATTGACCGGCTTGCCGAACCGCCGCCTGTTCCAGGACCGCTTGCAATCGGCGTTTGCGCGCAGCCGCCGTGACCGTTCGCGCGGCGCGCTGCTGTTCGTCGATCTCGACGACTTCAAGCGCGTCAATGATGACTATGGCCACGCGGTCGGCGACCAGCTGCTGCAATCGGTGGCGAACCGCATCGTGACCTGTGTGCGCGAGTGCGATACGGTGGCGCGCATCGGCGGCGACGAATTCGTGGCGCTGCTGGAAAATGTCGACTCCATGGCGCAGGCCGAAGCGGTGGCGGCCAAGATCCACAAGACGATCGGCAAGCCATTGCCGCTGGGCGGCGTGCGCTTGCAGGCCCGCGCCAGTATCGGTATCGCGCTGTATCCGGAACATGGCGATGCGGCGGACCACTTGATGCGCTATGCGGACCAGGCCATGTATGCGAACAAGGCTGCGCACAAGGCGGATAAGGCGGCGCAGCAGGCCGAACCGGACAGCGAGAAACCGATCGAGGCGTGACCCGGCGGGTGTTGCGGCGTATCGAGCCGCCATGCCTGCGCCACCACAGCGGCAGGCTCAGGCAGCGCGCAGACGCCGTATGTCTTTCCTGGCGCGCGGCGCTTGCGGCAGTGTGGACACGCCATGCAGCGGCGCCGCCGCTTCCTCGCTCAGCCGGAACACGCTGACCACTTCCACCAGTTGTCCCGCCTGCGCCTGCATCGATTGCGCCGCGGCGGCGGCTTCTTCCACCAGCGCCGCGTTTTGATGGGTGGCCGCATCCATCTGGCGCAGCGCATCGTGCATCTGGCTGATGTCGCCGTTCTGATTACTGCTGGCCTGCGTGATCTCGCTCATGATGCCGGCCACGCGCTCGATGCTGGCCACCACTTGCTCCATGGTGGCGCCTGCCTGGCCGGCCAGGGCGTTGCCGGCATCAACCTGCTGCACGGAATCGCTGATCAAGTCCTTGATTTCCTTCGCGGCGGCCGCGGAACGCTGCGCCAGCGTGCGCACTTCCGATGCCACGACGGCAAAACCACGTCCCTGTTCGCCGGCGCGGGCCGCTTCCACTGCCGCGTTCAGGGCCAGGATATTGGTCTGGAAGGCGATGCCGTCAATCACGCTGATGATGTCGGCAATGCGGTGCGACGAGGCATTGATGGCGCCCATGGTCTGTACCACCTGGGTTACCACGTCGCCGCCGCGCCGCGCGGTTTCCGACGCGGTTTCGGCCAGTTCGCTGGCTTGTTGCGCCAGGCCGGTATTTTGCGACACGATATCGGTCAGATCCTGCATCGAGGCCGTGGTCTGCTCCAGCGAACCGGCCTGCTCCGAGGTGCGCGTGGCCAGGTCCTGGTTGCCGATGGCGATTTGCGATGACGCGGTGGAAATCGCTTCGGTCGCGTTGCGGGCGCGGGACACGATCAGCGCCAGGTTGTCGCGCATCGCTTGCATCGCATGCAGCAGACTGTTGCTGTCGCCGGGGCGCAAGCGGATATGGGCTGTCAGGTCGCCGGCGGCAATGCGGCCGGCCAGTTCGGCTGCGGTGCTGGGATCGCCGCCCAGCTGGCGGAATAGTTGGCGCAGGATGTGCAGCGCCACGCCGGTCGCCGCGGCCAGCGACAGCAGCAGGATGGCCGGCATTTGCCAGCTTGCCGCGGCGATGGTGGCGCGCGCGGCGGCTTCATCGCCGGCGGAACGCTTGTTCGCCATTTCCACCACGCGGTCGACGGCTTGCCGGTGCTTTTCATACTGGGTGCGCAAGCCTAGCATGGCGGCCGCCACGGCGTCCTTGTCCTGCTTGTGGATGGCGGGCACGAAGTCGCGCTGCACCACGCCATAAAAATCCTGTGCCGGCGTGTGGGCGTCGGCCAGGAAGGCTTGCTTGAGTTCCGGTTCCAGCGCTTGTCCCAGCCAGAATTGGTGGCGGGTATCGTATTCCGCCTGCAATGCCTGCAGCCGCTGCACCAGGCGTTCCTGTTCGGGCTGCCCGGTTGCCGCTTGCAGCTGGAACGCCACCAGGTACGATTCAATAATGTATTCCGGCGGCGGCAGGATATCGGCCACCAGGTCCTTGCTTTGCACGATGCGGTCATAGATGGGGCCCGTGACGCGCACTTCCTGCAGCAGCTTGATGGACCAGGCGCCATAGACTATGAATCCCAGGGCAAAGCAGGCGAGCAACATGGTAAAGCGGGTCTTGATATCGGGTGTGCGGCGCATGGGAATGGTTCCGGGGCGGAGAGGGGTGCTGTGAGGAAACTCATGCTGACAGGGGCGCGCGCCGGAATCAAGCGCTGAATCGCACCGCACAATAAATGTGTTGCGGCGATGGGGATGCAGAAAGCACTGCTTTTTTCAAGGGTTGCCAGAACAAAAAAACGCCGCCCGAAGGCGGCGTTGTCATAGCCATATGCAATGCTTAGTTGTTGCAGCCGGCAGTACGGATGCGGTCATATGCGGCCTTGGCTTGCACCAGGCCATAACCGTAGTACACATCGCGGCCCGGCGCGCCCAGGTCTTGCGCGGACTGGTTCAGCGTGTTGCGGATCTGGCTGGCGCTGCAGTTCGGGAAGTAGCTCCACACCAGCGCCGCGACGGCCGAGACGTGCGGCGTGGCCATCGACGTGCCGTTGAAGTACGCATAGTGGGTGGCCGTGACGTTGACGGTGGCGGCCTGGCCCAGCTGCGCTTGCAGGGTGGCGCCTTCCACGCCCGATGCGGTTACCGAGGGAATCGACGAGGCGGCGCCGCCCAGGGTGCCGGCAAAGCCTTCCGGTGCGTTGTTGTAGACCACGGCGCCGACACCGCCGCTGGCCTGGCAATTGGCGACCTTGACGCCGAAGGCAATCGCGCCGCGCTTGATCAGGCACACTTTGCCGGCCATCGCGGCATTGGTGACATCGCCCAGGCCGAAGTCGGCCAGCGGGGCGGTGACCGAGGCGGCCGGTGAACCATCCATGCCGCCCGGTGCGTACGTGGTGGCGCCGACTTTCAGCGCGGATTCACGGCCGCTGCCCATCGGCACGGTGGACAGCACGCCCACGCCTGGCGCGGCGATTTCCACTTTGGGCGTGAATTGCGAGAAGTTCGCGACCACCTTGTTTTCATCGAGCGCCGCCACCGACATCACGCTGGGATAGCCGGCCGGATACGATTGCGTCGTGTTGCCATCGTTGCCGGCGGCGGCGATTGACAGCACGCCGCGCTTGGCCAGCCCGTCGAACACCCGTTCTTCGGCCACGCTGCGCTCGTCGCCGCCCAGCGACATGCTGATCACGTTGGCGCCCGCCGCGCCGCACTTGTTGGCGGCGGCAATCAGGGTCGACGTGTAGGCCCAGCCCTCGGCGCCGAACACCTTGATGATGTGCAGGTTCAACTGGCCGTTGGCGTTGACGCCCACCACGCCTTTGCCCGCGTTGTTCAGCGCGGCAATGGTGCCGGCCACGTGGGTGCCATGGTGGTTTTCATCGGTGTACCACGGACCGGTGCCGGGATTGGTGTGGCCCGTCATGCGGTTGCCGGCCAGGTCTTCGTGCGCCATATCGATACCGGAGTCGATGATGCAGACGGTGCGGTTGCCGGCGTAGGTGTCGGGTAACTGGTCGGCCTGCACCATGCCGATCCCGAACGGCACTTGCTGGCCGGTTTTGTAGGGCGTGCCGGTCGATGGCGTGGCCAGCGACGTCAGATAGCGCTTGCTGTCGTTTTCCACGAACTCGATGTGCGGGTTGTTGCGCAAGTCTTTGAGCGCCTTGGCCGGTACTTCGGCCACCGTGGCGTTGATCTCATCCATGTCCACTTTGACGTTGCCTTTTGCTGCAGCAATGGCGGCTTTGCCATTTTGTTTACCGCCTGCCTTGAAGCCGACGATCACGCGTGCGGTCTCGTCCGTGCTGGCGGCAGGTGCGGCATAGGCTGCGCCTGCGGTTGCAATCATTACCGTTACCGCCGCAGCGATGGTGTTCTTGGTGGAATGAAACATGCATCTCCCCTTGTAGGTGGAATCATTATCGTCAAACCGCTGGCACGGTAGTGCCGGAAGGCGGCGTTGTGGAAAGGCGATGTTAGGAATGTTCTAACGGCAGGTCAATCGCGGCAGTGGATTAATTGATCACGCTTGACGCAAAAACAACAAAGTTTCTATGTGGAAAATCAATGAGTTACGCACGGTCATTAACGAAGCGGCAATGTTTGCCGTTAAAGGGGGATGACCCTGATTTCCTCTGTATCAAATTGGCAACCGGCGCCGCGCCTGCCCGCCTCCACAGCTGGCCGCGCCGCGCAATTTGACGCGGCCGCACCGGGCGCCGCGTCATCCGTCGTCACGTTGAGTCCGGCCAGCCTGGCGGCGGCCCGGCAAGCGGAAACGGCCGAGGCGGTGCTGCCGGTCTCCGCGCGGTTCCGGGAGGTGGGCGCGGCCATGTTGCGGCAATTCGGCACGGGTGCGCCGGTGCCGGTGACGCAGGCGGCGCTGCCGGACAGTGTGGAGCATAAATTCACGCTGGGCATCGTGACCCGCAGCGGCACCAAGGTCGACCTGACCCTGGCCAGCCTGGACGATGGCATGGCCTTCCAGCTCAGCGCCAGTGCGGAACTCAGCGACGCCGAGCGCAGTGCGCTGTCGCGCCTGGCGGACGGTTTTCAGGCCGCCATTGATGGCATGGCGGCGGCCGACCCGCATATCCGGCTGGGCGCGTTGGCGCAGTTCGACGGCGGCGCGCTGCAATCGGTGGATTTTCATGCGGAAGTCACGTTGTCCACCTTGCCGCCGGGGACGCAGACCTTGGACTTCCATGCGGATGGCAGCGGGCGCAAGGCCGGTATCGCCGGCCCGTCCGGCAAGGCGGACGTCGCGGTCGATACCGCCCGGCTGGCCAGCCTGGGCACGCAGGAACAGCAAACCCGGGCCATCAACCACTACCTGAAGCAGTTCGACCAGGCGGCGCAGCGCGGCCATGGCGATGCCGGATTGATGGCGATGTTCAAGGAGGCATTTGCCGACCTGAGCCGCACATCGACGCGGACGGAAGCGCCGGAGCCTGGCCTGACTTTGCCGGGTAGCCCGTGGCCGCTGGCGGCGGAAGATCGCGCGGTGCTGACCGGGTTGGCGGATTTCAGCGCCGAGATCACGCAGACGCCGAAATGGATCAATCCGCTGCGCTCGGCGGAAAAAGAAAGTTTTAATTATGCGGTGTCGCAGCAGACCAGCATCGACGGCCCGCGGCGCGATGATCGTACCGTGTCGCAGACCCAGCAGGCGAAATTAACCGCACAATTCCATACACCCATCAAGAAGGGCCGGGACCTGATACTGGACACCACGCCGCAATCGCAGACCTACGAATACCACCAGATCGATGACACGGCCGATTCCAATGTCGAGTTGGGCTACAAGGAGGGCCGCCTGGTGAAGGCGGCCTTGCGCCAGTCGGCCAGCCAGTCCGAGCGCATCCAGACGTATATGATGGGCAAGCTGATGGCGGATAAAACCCTCCCGGGCCAGCAGGAACTCGTGCGCGACCTGATGGACAGCCTGGCGCCATACCAGGCTGGGGAAGCGCCGGATGTCGACCAGACCCGCGCAGCGCGGGAAGCGCGCCGGCAACAGTCATTGGATGCGCTGCAGGGCACCATGTTCCTGTTGGCGGCGCCGGAAGCGTTGCGACAGCGCGCGTTACTGAAACATTCCTGATACAAAATCCCGCGTAAGTTCGCCCCGCGCTGCGTCATACTGCTGCTCTTCATTCATTCGTTGGAGTTGTCAAAATGAAACGCACCATGCTCGGCGTGATCCTGTTCAGCGCTTTCCAGGCTTACGCGGCGGGCCCGCAGGCGGGGATCGATACCGCCGGCATCGACCAGCAAGTCCGCGCCCAGGATGACTTTTTCCGCCATAGCCAAGGCAAATGGCTGAGCGGCGTGGACATCCCGGCCGACCGTTCCAGCTGGGGCGCCTTCAATGTGGCGCAGGAAAAGGTCGAAGAGCAGGTGCGCTCGATCATTGAGCAGGCCGAACAGGACAAGACGCGCAAGCCGGGCTCCGATGCGCAAAAGATCGGCGATTATTACGCCAGCTTCATGGATGAAGGCCGCCGCAATGCGTTGGGCCTGGCGCCGCTAAAAGCCGAGCGGGCGCGCATTGCCGCGCTGTCGGAAAAAAAGGGCCTGGCCGCGCTGGTGGCGCAGATGAACCGCATCGATGGCGGCGCACCGCTTGACATGGGTGTTGGCCAGGACAACAAGGAGTCGACCCGCTATATCGTCAACATTTCCCAGTCCGGCCTGGGCTTGCCGAACCGCGATTACTTCCTGTCCGAAAACGATGCGCGCCTGGCCGAGATCCGCGCCAAATACCAGCAGCACATCGAGAAAATGCTGGCGCTGGCCGGCCATGCGCAGGCTGCCGCCCAAGCCGCACAGATCGTGGCGCTGGAAACGGAGATTGCGCGCCTGCACTGGAGCGCCGTCGAGCGGCGCGATCCCGTCAAAGCCTACAACAAGCTGACCCTGGCGCAAGTGAAGGCGCTGATGCCGCACTTCGACTGGGACGCGTACCTGAAGGGTGTTGGCGTGGCGGGCAAGATCGACACGCTGATCGTACGCCAGCCCAGCTACCTGGCCGGGCTGGACAAGCTGATTGCCGCCACGCCGCTGCCGGTGTGGAAAGCGTATTTTGAATTCCACCTGCTGAGCGCTTACGCGCCTTACCTGTCGCAAGCGCTGGTCGATGAAAGCTTTGCCTTCCGGGGCACGGTGCTGTCGGGCGCGAAGGAAAACCGCGCGCTGTCCAAGCGCGCCATTGCGGAAGTCAACCGCGCGCTGGGCGAAGTGGTGGGCAAGGCGTACGTCAAGCAATACTTCCCGCCGGAGCGCAAGCAGCAAGTGCTGGACATGGCATACAACTTCATTGCCGCCTTCCGCGAAGGCATCGAGTCGCTCGACTGGATGAGCAAGGAAACCAAGGCGGAAGCGCAAATCAAGCTGTCGAAGATGAACGTGAAGGTTGGCTATCCGGACCAGTGGCGCGATTATTCGGCCCTGGCGGTCAAGCGCGACGACCTGGTGGGCAACGTGCTGCGCTCGCGCGATTTCAGCCACCAGTACGCGATCAACAAGCTGGGCAAGCCGGTCGACCGCGCCGCCTGGAGCATGACGCCGCAAACCGTGAACGCGTATTACAACCCGTCGCTGAACGAAGTGGTGTTCCCGGCCGCGCGCCTGCAATATCCGCTGTATGACGCCGACGCGGAACCCGCCGTCAATTATGGCGCGGTGGGCATTTCGATCGGGCACGAAATCAGCCACGCGTTTGACGACAAGGGTTCGCAATACGATGGCGACGGCAATTTGCGCAACTGGTGGACCCGCGAGGATGGCGAGAAATTCGCCGCGCGCGGCAAGATGCTGGTGGCGCAGTACAACGCCTACAGCCCGCTGCCGGGCTACTTCGTCAATGGCGAACTGACCCTCGGTGAAAACATCGCCGACAATGCCGGCCTGATCATGGCCACGCGCGCCTATAAGCTTTACCTGAAGGGTAAGCCGGGTCCCGTGATCGATGGCTACACCGCGGAACAGCGCCTGTTCATGGGCATGGCGCAGGCCCGCCGTGGCAAGGCGCGCGAGGCCGCCGCGATCGCGCAAGTCAAGTCCGATCCGCACTCGCCGGCGGAATTCCGGGTCAACGGCAGCGTCAAAAACCATCCCGGTTTCTATGACGCGTTTGACGTCAGGGAAGGCGACAAGATGTACCTGCCACCGGACCAGCGCGTGATCTTCTGGTAAAGCCCAAACATGCACCGTGGCGGCTTGCCTTTGCCGGTACGGTGTGCGTTAATTCGTATACCTTATTTGAAATTCCAGGCCATGAGTCTCGTCGTCCAGACACTATCCGAGCAAATTTTCACGCTGGTCCGTGACCGCATCATTACCGGCAGCATCTTGCCGGAAACGCCGATCCGGCAAGACGCGCTGGCGGCCGAACTGGGTGTCAGCAAGATTCCGCTGCGCGAAGCGCTGGCGCGCCTGGAACAGGAAGGCTTGCTGATCTCGCACGCCAACCGCGGTTTCTTTGTACGTCCATTGAGCGCGGATGAAGCCGAGGAAGTGTATGCGCTGCGGCTGCGGCTGGAGCCCGATGCGGTGGGCGAGGCGTGCAAAGTGGCCACGCTGGCCGACAAGGCGGCCGCCAGGCTGGCGCTGAAAGCGCTCGATAAAGCCATGGTCTCGAACAAGGACCAGGTGGGCGGCATGAACCGGGCCTTCCACATGGCGCTGGTCGAGCCGCTGGGCCGTCCGCTGACGATCCAGATCATCGAACGCCTGAACGTGATTTCAGAACGCTATGTGCGCAAGCACCTGGAGCCGGCAGGCCGTGACGACCGCGCGCACAAGGAACACCTGGCGATGCTGGAATTATGGTCGGAAGGGAAGGCCAACGCGGTGGCGGGCATGATGCATGACCATATCGCGTCGACGCTGGAGGATTTAAGGCGGGAGTTTAGAAACTGAAAAAAGGCGGGGATCAGATCCCCGCCTTTTTTCATTGCCGGCGCCGGCTATCAGGAATAACAGTCATCCTTGGCTTTGCCCGAACTGTCGATGGTCACCTTCGGACTGTCCATGCGCGCAGGGTGCTTGTAGAACGCGTCGGCGGCAATATGGTGGTTGTTGCCATACACTTCCGACAGGATGGCGTACAGGTCCGGATCACGGGCCTGCAAGTCCTCGGCATTGACCACCGTCAGGGTGTCGGTGATGTAAGCCTTGTTCGAGTTGAACCAGAATTGCGTGCCTTCGGCCCAGTATTCCTCGATGGTATTGGCCATGTAGGCGCCTTGCCACAGGCGTTTTTCCCGGGCCTGGGCATACGCCGCCTGCAACCGCCCGATCAGGCCCGGGTCGATGGTGCGCAGCGCATTCATGATGTTGTGTGAAAATTCATGCACCATGATGTTCTCTCCGTAGTAGCGTGTCTTTGGCACCCCCATGACGTTTTCCGCACCGGCGGTGGTGAACAGCCCGCCCATGCCGCGCGCGCGGCCATCCCAATACTGGCGGTCCGTCATCTGGCCGATGGTCTTGGCATAATCGCGCACTTCGCACTTGGTCAGCCGGGGATCATCGATCGTGGGCTTTTTCCAGTCGCGCTGTTCCGGCATGTCCGTCGTCGCTTCCGTGATGGCCATGACGCCAATACGGGCGCCTTGCTGCACCAGCTCGTCGCGCACGTCGGGGCGGTGCGCCAGCATCGCCACCACGATGTCGCGCGTCACCAGGATCGCCGTATCCGGCACCAGTTGCGAACCGGTGATCGGAATGCCATCGGCATCGGCATACTTGGCGTAGAACGGATTGAGGCCATACCGCGCGGGCGGCTTGATGACCTTGTCCGCCGTCGGGCTGACATGCGCGCAGGCCGTGAGGAGCGCCATGAAGCACAGGGCGGTGGCCGGTTTGAATTTCAACACGTATCGCTCCTTTGCATCAGAACTTGTAGGTGACGCGCGCATAGTAGGCGCGGCCGATCGGGTCGGACAGGCGTGGATCGTAGCCGGTCTGCGGATTGGCGTTCTGGTTCGAGAATGGCGGGTCGGTGTTCAGCAAGTTCTTGATGCCGGCCGTGATGGTCATGTTTTTAAAGCCGGTATAGGCGCCCGACAGCGTCCACACGGAATTGGCCTTCACGTCGCGCATGAATTGCGCCGCCACCGCGTTCTGGTCGGTATAACCGGAAGTATGGCGCTGCGACAAGGTTGCGCTCCACGCGCCATTCATCCAGCGCACCGCCAGGTTGTGCTTCCAGCGCGTGGCGCCGTTGTAGACGCCGATGCTTTCAAACGGTTCGCTGTCCGGCGTCGGTTGCCACACGTTGCCGGTGACGTAGGTGCCGTTGAACCAGGTGTCGAACCAGCCGATCGGGGTGTGCGGGAAGCGGTACTGCATGGTCACGTCAACACCACTGCTTTCGCGGATACCGAGATTGGCCAGCGACGACAGGTTGACGTAGTCCAGCGCGGTGCCATTGGCGTTGTAGCGGAAGCGGTCGCGGTACTTGTCGAAGTCGGCAAACATCTCGGCTTCGGTCAGCGATGAGCCAATGCCGTCGGTGACCCGGATGCGCCAGTAGTCGATCGACGCGGTCAAGTCCTTGACCGGTTCGAACACCACGCCATACGAGAACGAGCGCGATTTTTCCGGCTTCAGGTCGGGATTGCCGCCGCTCTTGCCTGGCTGGACCGAGTGGCATGCGGTCAATGGATTGACGCCGGCCTTTGGCACACCGCCAGGGCACAGCAGCGGATCGTCATAAGCGCCCACGGTGTTGGTATCGAAGATGGGCGAGTGCAGTTCGTACAGCGACGGCGCGCGGAAGCCGGTGCTTGCCGAGGCGCGGAACAGCAGTTGCTTCATTGGCTGGAAGCGGATGCCGACTTTCGGATTGAAGGTGTTGCCGGCATCGCTGTAGCGGTCGGAGCGTCCGGCCAGCTGGACTTCCAGCGTTTTGTGAAGCGGTGCAACCAGTTCCGCATACACTGCCGACAGGTTGCGCGACGTGTCTTTATCCTTCACGCCAAACAGGCCGGTGGCGCGGTAGATCGACGCCTGGTCCACGACCGGATGGTTGACGGTATAGCTCGAATGCTCGGTGCGGTGTTCCGCGCCGATCGCCAGCGCCAGTGCGCCGCCCGGCAGGGTCATCAGTTCACGCGATGCGCGCACATCGACACCGGCATTGCGCGCGCGGGTGTCGAGGGCATTGCCGATCAAGAGGGCGTTTTTCAGGTAAGCCGCGCCTTGGGCGTCTTGCTGGCCGAACGGGTTCAGGGTGCCGGCATCGATGCCGGGCTGGATCAGCGCATCTTTCACGTAGCCGCCGATGAAGTCTTGCGTAACCTTGGTTTTGGCATAGTTGGCGCCGGCCACCAGGTCCCAGCCGAAGGCCGAGGTTTCCACGTTCAGCACCAGGCGGTCCGACACGCCGAGGTTCTTCGAGGTGCGCTGGCCCGCTTCCAGCGGACGCCAGTTGACGGTCAAGTCTTCGCCGGTGAGGCCGGCCACGGCGGGATTGCCGCCGGAGCCGCCCGGATACCATTTGTTATTGGCGCGCATTTTCAGGCCGGTCAGCGGCGGTGGTGCGATGCGGCTGATGTTCGTGCTCTCCGAATGCATGTAGTCGAGCGATGCCAGGCCATATTCACCGAAACGCAGCGAACCCTTGGCGTAGGCCGTGGCTTGCTTGGTGTCGGGAATATCATCGACCAGGCGCGCGTAATCCTGGCGGCAGGTGCCCTTGTCCTTGGCGCCATTGCCGGCCTGCGGAATCGTATCGGGGGCGAAGCAGCCGGTCGCGAAGCGTGGATTGCCGGTGATGCCGTTGGCGGAAAAGAAGTTGGCGGGGAAGGTGGTGCCGCTGGTCTTGTTGATGCCGAATTCAGGTTGAATGCCGGTCGCCGAGTACGGGCGGTCGATCGAGCGCACGCGCGACTGGTCATGGTAATCCACCACGCCGAAGATGTTGTAGCCATCCTTTTCCAGGTTGCCGAAACCTGCCGTGAGGTTGGCGCGCTTTTCGCGGCCGCCGGTCTGTTGCGGGATGATGACTTCGGCCGTGGCGGAGACACCGTTGAACGCACGCTTGGTGATGAAGTTGATCACGCCGGCCACCGCATCGGTGCCGTAGATGTGCGAAGCGCCGTCGCGCAGGATTTCCACGCGGTCAAGCGCCGCCAGCGGAATCGAACTGAGGTCGACGCTGCTGCCGTCGAACGGATGGTTGGCCAGGCGGCGGCCATTGAGCAGCACCAGGGTGCGATCGTCGCCGAGGCCGCGCAGGTTGGCCGACGATTTGCCGCCGCCATCGAAGCCGATGCTGGTGCTGCTGACCGTTACCTGCTGGTTGGCGGACACCGAGCTCAATACTTCCTCGACAGTCGTCATGCCTTTGCTGACGAATTCATCGGCCTTCATGACGGTGACCGGCAAGGCCGATTCGCCATCGATGCGCTTGATCGATGAGCCGGTCACGGTAACGCGCTGCACGGCCTGGTCTTGTTTCGGTTCCTGCTCCTGCGCCAGCGCTGGGGCGGTACTGCCAAAGGCGAGCAGTATGGCGAGGTGGATGCGATTCTTTTGCAACATGGTGTCTCCCTGTTTGACGTCTTTTTAAAAACTGCTGGGTTCCATCTTGAAATGATCAAGGAAACCCTGCGCGTCAAATCCTGCCGAAGGAGCACAAAACCGCTTTGTGTTGCTTATGCTGCGCACATTTCAATTGGCGTCTCGCGCGCCAGTTGCCGGAATGCCGCCGGCGCCATGCCATAGCGGCGCGCAAAGGCGCGCGCGAAATGGCTGGGATTGGTGAAGCCCAGTTCGACCGCCACGTCGATGATGCGCGCATCGCTTTCGAGCAGCGCTTCGCGCGCGCGTTCGAGGCGCAGCTTCATCAGGTACTGGTGCGGCGGGATGCCGACCGATTTATGGAATTCGCGCGAGAAGTGGGAAACGCTCATGGCACAGGCGTCGGCCAGTTCCACCACGGGGATTTCTTCACCCAGGCGCTCGGCCATGTACGCCAGTACTTTTTTCAGGCGTGAGCCGGCAAGGCTGCTGGCGCTTGATGCTTCCGGCAATTGCGCATGCTGCTGCAGCAGGTACGCCACCAGGGCGGAGGTCAGGTGGTCGCGGAATTGCGGCGCCCAACTGCCGGCCAGCGCATCGGCTTCCAGCAGCTTCAGGGTCAGGTCCATCACCACGCGGTCGGGGGCAAACCAGTTGTTCGCCAGTGTAGCCAAGTCCTGGCCGGAGCTGGCCGCCATGGCGTGCACGGTGGTGGTCGGAATAAAGATGTTGACGATGTCGCAGCTGCTCAAGCGGTGCCAGTGTCCCTGGGCGCCGGGCATGCAGACGCGGAAGCGGTTGGCGCCGATCACACCATTCCACACCGGTGCATTGTCTTTCCAGATTTCCGATTGCACGGGTTCGAGCTGGATCGCGACGCGGTAGCTGTCGGGATGCGGCACGATGGTGCGGACCTGGTTGTCCGGTCCGTCCGCCGACCAGCGCACGATGACAGCGCCCGACAGTGGCAATGGGCCGATGCAGGCACGCAGCGGTTCGGTTGCGCCGGTGCGGCGAAACCATTCCTTGAGCGCGTCGGGATTGTCCCATCCGTTTGCATTCGTGAGCTGATTCATGATTGAGCACCACTTTCGTCAACTGGACGCCGTTTGAAATCGTATACTATATAATACGACGGCGTAACAGTTTCCACAAGAAAGCTGCATGGAAACAACAACGCCACCCGGAGGTGGCGTTGTTGCAGTGGTGCGGAAAGCTGCGTTCAGGCGGCGAGGTCAGGCTGCAAGTACCGCGTCGAGTATGTCGAACGAACCGCTCCAGCCGCCGGTCATGCTGGCGCGGTGTTCGAGGAACACCGCCAGCTCTTCTTGCGTGAAGTTGCCGATGACTTCCGTGGTCACCGTGACCCGGGTGCGGGAGGGCGTTTCCGCGGCAAACACCGCGGTGGTGCGCATGGTTTCCGGCCACTGCGGCGCCATTGGATGGCGCGCGACGTTGCCATGCTCGTCACAGAATTGCTGGGTGTAGACCAGCCGGTCGGGGCGGTGCACTTCCTCGTAATGCGCCCGGCCATACATGGTGAAGGCCGCATTGCCCATGCTGTACTGCGAGCCGCCGCCGGTGCGGATGTCGGCGCGGATGAACTGCATGTCCATGCCGGCCGGCGGCAGCCAGCGCGCCAGGTGTTCCGGCCTGGTCCACATGTCGAACACGACTTCCAGCGGCGCCTCGAAGCTGCGGTTGATGACAAAGGTGTTGCTGTCCGCCAGGCGCTTGCCGAGGAATTCGGCCAGGCGGTCCCAGGTCGACTCGCCGCCGGCCAGCTTGATGAACTGGCGGGTTTGCTTGGCGGCTTCCGCGTCGGCCAGGCCCATGGTCATGTCCATGCGGGTTTTGCCGTCCACGTCCTCGAACAGCACCGTGACGCGGAACATCGGCGGGCGGTCATCGCTGCCGCCATGGTCGTAGACCAGTTTGCGCAACGGTTCCACCTCGTGATACAGCGTGGTGTTCGGGTAATCGGTGCCGTCCGGCCCGTGCATGGTGTAGCGCCAGTTGCCGCCAACGCGCAAGTCCTTGCTGTGCGTGGTCAGGGTGAACCCGCGCGGTCCCCACCATTGCGCCACCTGGGCCGGGTCGGTCCAGGCGTCCCACACGGCCTGCACGGGCGCGTCATACATGCGGACAATGCGGATTTCATTCGGGGCACTGAATTCAGGCATTTTCATCTCCTTGAGGTGGGGTTTTTGCGGTGACGGTTTTCAGGTAGGCATCGAGGCGGTCGAAACTCTCTTCCCAGAACACGCGGTATTGCTCCATCCAATCGGCGGCATCCTTGAGCCCATCGCCGTTGATCTTGCAGGAGCGCCATTGCGCCTTGCGGGTCTTGGTGATGAGGCCGGCCTTTTCCAGCACCTGCAAATGTTTGGTCACGGCGGGCAGGCTCATATCGCCCAGGAAGGGTTCGGCCAGGTCGGAGACATTGGCCTCGCCCAGCGACAGCCGGGCCAGCATGGCGCGCCGGGTCGGGTCCGCGAGGGCGGAAAAAGTTTGGCTGAGGCGGTCTTGCATCGAATTTCACCAATTGATTAATTAACCAATAGGTTTAATATAGGCCGAAAAATGGCCGTGGTCAAGCACGGCAGTCTAATCGCTGACCTTGCCCCGCAGCGCCTTGATTTGCCCGTTGCGGGATTTCTCATCCATCCGGCGCCGTTGCGAGCCGCGCGTGGGTTTCGTGGGACGGCGCACCAGCGGCACTTCGGCGGCCTGGTCGGCCAGCGCCTGCAGGCGCCGCAGCACATCTTCCTTGTTTTGTTCCAGGCTGCGCGATTGCTGGGCTTTGAGCACCAGCACGCCATCCCGCGTGATGCGGGCGTCGCGCATGTCGAGCAGGCGCGCCTTGACATGGGGCGGCAGCGATGAGGCGGCGATATCGAAGCGCGCATGCACGGCGCACGATACCTTGTTGACGTTTTGCCCGCCCGGGCCTTGTGCGCGGATGGCGCTGAACTCGATTTCGGCAGGGTTGATGACGACTCCCATATTCGATCCCTCGGTTTGCCATGGGCGGCGTTGCCGTTGCCAGCCGCTCCCGTGGCGGCTGCGCAATGGCCTTGCTGATTAGCGGCGGCGCATCGGCGGCGGCGAGCTGCCGGGGCTGCGTTTTTCAATATGACGGAACACGATACGTCCCTTGCTCAGGTCGTACGGTGACAGTTCGAGCGTGACTTTATCGCCGGCGAGGATGCGGATGAAATTCTTTTTCATCTTGCCCGCCGCGTAGGCGATCAGTTTATGGCCGTTGTCCAGGTCCACGCGAAAGCGCTGGTCCGGTAAGACTTCTGCGACCATGCCATTCATTTCAATCAATTCTTCTTTGGCCATTGGGGGTCCTTGTAGGCTGCTGCTGGTTGGCCGCAACGTGCCAGGCTGCGATTGGGAGGCGGTCATGGACCACCTGGTCGGGGAGCGAAAAAAAAGCCCGCATAAGGCGGGCTTCATTTCAATGTAATGCCAATGCTTTCAATCGCGGCCCAGCCCATGCTATCTGCATGGTGCGAAGCTGTTGACCCTTGCTATCTGCGAGGTGCCAACCTGTGACCAATGTAACTGGTGCTACAGCAGTGAGGCACTCGAGAACCTCACAACAAAACGAAGTGTAACACAGTATTTTGTGCGACGCACAAAATACTTTCGGAAGCGGCGGGTTCATCAATTCGCCGCCGCGTTCAATTCCAGGATTTGACGCTTGGCTTGTTGCAACGCATCCCCGTTGGCTTCCGCCGGCGTGCCGAACGCTTCCACGGGAAAGACAATGGAGCGGATCGTAGGATGCAGCAACTCAATGCCGATGTGATCCGAAGGCGGGGGTAAATGCTTCAGGATCGCGGTCGACGCAAACTGCGGTTTATCCTGGCAGTTGAACTGCGCGCACCGCAGGATGATCTTCCAGCCCAGGAACCAGGTGACATTCTGCATCATGCACTCCTCATCGACTTGTCAGACCAGTGTACGCGCTATGGACCTCAACCCCTAATCCTTTCTAAGTTGCTAATAGCTGAGCGTGATCAGCGACACCGCCTGACGCGGCAACTGCATGCGGATCGTCGCCTTGCCGTCGGGTGTTTTCAGCGGCTCCGCCGCGCCCAGTTGGGCCAGTTCGCTGGCTTGCTGCAGCGTGGCGATTTGCGCGGCGTTCGGGTTGGCCGGCGAGCCCATGCGTTTCCACGCGCTGTAAGAATTGCTGGTGTCCTGGTCGACCCGGTAGTGGCGCACCTGCACCTGTTTGGCGGGAATGCCGGCGATTTGCAATTCCACCGGCGAACCGGCGTCGATGACGTCGTCGTCATGGTAATTCCAGACCATCACGGCAATGCTGTGCTGGCCCCGTGTGGCAAGCGCATTGATGTCGTTGCGCGCGCCGCGCACGCCTTCGGCCATGATGCGGGCCGCGTCATACGCCTGGTTGCCGCCCACCGCCACCCGGTCGCCATGCATCATGCCGAACATGCGGAACACGTTCAGCACCGGCTTGTTGACGCCGTTGGTCGCCAGGTCGCGGAACCCGGCAAACCAGGGCTGGTCCTCGAACTCGAACGACCAGTTCACCGCGCCGATCAGGTTGACGCCGCGCTTGCCGGCCAGGTCGAATTCGCGTGCGATCGAGGCCGCCGTATAGCTGGAGTACAGGGTGCCATTGCGGTAAGCGTTTTCCGGATTGGTCTGCATGCCGCAGGCGGCGCAGCCTTCCGGATCGGATTCGCCGATGATGACCGGGACACCTTTGAGTTCCGGGTATTTCTCCACCAGCGCGAAGCCCTCGTCGAGCCGCTTGAAATGCGTATTCATACCCATTTGCACCTTGCCGTTGACGACCTTGGGCGCACCCTTGGCGTGGAACGCCACGAAATCGAGCGGCGAGCCGGTCTTGCCGGTCGCAAAATTCTTGCCGTGCAAAGCGTGCTTCAGGAAATCATCCATAAAGCGTCCCGCCCCCGCCGTGTGCGGTCCGCCCATGCGCGCGGTCGGCAGCGCGCGCTTGACGGCGTCGGCGGCATAGTCATACATCTTGAAGTATTCCTGTTTGGGGTCTGCCGCGATCAGGTAATGGCCGTCCGGTTCATTCCAGACTTCCCAGTACCAGCTCTCGACTTCCTGCTGGCCGTAGCGCGCCACGCAGTGTTTGACCCATTGGTAGATCAGCTCGGCCCACTTGTCGTAATCGTTGGGCGGCGTGGCCCAGCCAGTCATGATGTCCTGGTATGGCGTGCCGGGTTTCCATTGATGCTGGTAGGGTTGCGGGCGCTGCGACAGCGCCTGCGGCATGAAGCCGATCTGCGCCAGCGGCTTCATCTTGCGTTCCACATACGTATCGAAGATCTGGTCGACGATGGTCCAGTTGTATACCGGCTTGCCATCCTTGTCCTCGCTGTACATGCCGGTCGAACCCCATTTCAGCGCGTAGCTGCCGTCGCCGGACGTCATCAGGTTGTGCGCGCGCACGTACACCGGGACCGGGCTCAGGGCGGCGATCTCGCCGAGCAGCTTCTTGCCGTTGGGGGCGGTGGTGTAATTGGGTTCGTCGTAGCCGAACCAGGCCCAGATCGGCGTCATCGGTCCCTTGACCTGGGCCGCATCGATGGTCAGCTGGACCGGTGCGGTGGAGGAGGGCGCGGCCAGGCAGAACTGTGCGCTGGCGGCCAGGCACAGCGCGGGGAGTAGTCTCTTCATTATTGTATTTTCATTGGGAAGTCGGGGTTCGACAGTAAGTCGAGATGCGATAACGGTCCAATGAAAATTTATTAACGTGACATATCAAATTCGATATCGGTTGTCGCTCAAGGCTGGGGGATGCCGCGCGAAAATGCGCAAGTGCGCGCTTTATCGGGATGGACGATATTCGGGCGGCATGCCGTCCTTGAATAATTGCAGCAATTGCTTGCGAAGCTCGGGTGTATCGCTATGGTGATGGACCGAGACCGCATGCTCTACCGCAATTTGTAATAACTCGTCCTCGTTGTCGGCGGAGATCGCAACCGAACAATGGACGTCGCTGGGGAATTCCCGGCAATCAATAAATTTGCGCGTCATAATATATTTTCCTTTGCGGGGTATTGCGAGCGCGAAGGCGCTTTTTCCAGTATAGGCAGCCGGCCGACAGGTGCCGGCCATTCCATAATAAAAAACCCGCTGCGCGGAAACGCGGCGGGCTGGATGGGGGGCACGACTTGTGCGTCTACCTGGCCGGGCTATTACCGTTGACGAGCCAGTTCAGACGCCGGTCAGGCCGGTTTGCCGGAGCCTTGGCTGCTGCCTGCCGAGCCGCCCTGGGCGTTGCCGCTCGAGCTGCTTTGCACACTGGCGCTGCCACGTACGACCGTGCTGGAGTTGCCGCGTTTGCCGCCGCCCTTGGTGAATGGATCGCTGAACTGGCGGATCGATTCTTCCTGTTTCAGGATGTTGCGTTCAGTCTCTTCCACCGTGGTACGGGCGACTTCTTCCGCCAAGGCCTTGGCAGTCTGCGCGGTTTCCTGTACGTGCTCTTCGGTTACACGGGACAGCTCGACCTGCGTCTCCGCAGCCAAGCGCGACAGGTGCTGCTGGTAGGCGCGCAACTTGTCGGCCGAAGGCTGGGCGCGGGAGGCGGCAGCACTGATCACGTCGGTATGCTGGTCGGCCGTCAGCAGTTGTTGAGTGGCAATGGTGGCTTCTTCCAGCAGCGTTTGCGCCAGTTGCAGGTTCAGGTTGTTCAGTTGCTGGAACGAATGGAAGAACGATTTTGATACGTCATTCAGAAATGCGGTTTGCGCTTCTAAATGGGTGCGGACAGCAGGAGCAACAGATTTGGAATAGGGATACATAAATACCTCATAGAAATTTGATTAAAACAAAATGTGCTGATCAGGTAAAAAAACTGATTCCCATCAATTATTTTCCCTGTCGCAAAATGTGAAAAGACGATTAATTGCTGCAATGCGTCATTAGCACAGTGCGGAATACTACTCTGGTAAATCATCTTAATTTTGTTCTATATCAGTTTTGAGGCGGTTTTTGTGACATTTAATAATATATGGAAATATATTAAAGGATCTTCATTGCGGTGCGACAAAATAATAGGGAATTTATTTTTAAATTATGCTTGCGCTAATGCGATGGCGGCTGAATCTGTTGCTCTGCAATGCCGCCGGCCAGTCCCTGCAGTTGCCAGCGCATCCGATGCAATGGCGATCCGTTGGATTAACGTGCGCCGGTGGCGTCAATGCCGGTATGATCGAGCCTGTCTTATCAGGATAGGAATTCCATGGTCATCGTGACACATAGCGGCAAATTCCACGCGGACGACGCGTGGGCGGTCGCGGTATTGAATATTGTCTTTCCCGGATGCGACATCATCCGGACGCGCGACGCTGCCGTGATTGAAGCGGCGGACTTTGCCGTCGATGTCGGCGGCGTCTGGGAGCCGGCCACCGGCCGCTTCGATCACCACCAAAAGGGGTTTGACGGGGCAAGGCAATCCGGCGTGCCCTATGCCAGCGCGGGATTGGTGTGGCGGGAATATGGCGCGCGCTGCGTCGGCATCCTGGCCGCCGAGCATGCGGGGTACCAGTTGCCGGAGGATAAGGCGCGCGAAATAGCCTATGCCATCGATGCCGATATCGTGCAATACCTGGACTTGTCGGATGTGGGTGTCGCGAAAAGTGCGCCAGGCAGTTATGGCCTGTCCGCCGTGGTCTCGGGTTACAACACGAACTGGCGTGACGAGCAACGGCTGGGTTATGGCGAGGCGGTGGACACGTACCGGATGGCGCAATTCCGGCGCGCGATGGCGGTGTTGGCCGACAGCATGGTCAATGCCGTGAAATACCGGGTTGGTGCAATGCTGGCGGTGGAGCAGGTGCGCAAAGCGCAGGTGCTGGAGGGCGGTAGATTGCTGTTCCTGGAGAATGGCGCGCTGCCCTGGAGCCAACTGGTCCGCAAGGAAATGCCGAAGGTGCTGTTTGTCATCAGCCACAGCATTGCCGAGCAGCGGTACATGCTGCACACCGTCCCGCTGAACACCGAGAGTTTCGATGCGCGGGCCGACTTGCCCGAGGCGTGGGCCGGCTTGCGCGATGCGGAGCTGGCGGCCGTGACCGGTGTGCCGGATGCGGGGTTTTGCCATAACGGCCGGTTTATCGCGTCAGCCAAGTCGTACCAGGGGGCGCATGCGATGGCGCTGCTGGCGTTGAAAGAGGTGGACCAGGGCTGAACAGCGCCTGGCCCAATCGTGCAACGCGACACTAGTAAATCGCGCCGTTCGCCTGGCTTGAGCTGAGCACACCCTTGTCCGCCGAGATGGAATAACGCATCGTGGCGCCACCATAACCAGCCCAGTTGCCCAAGTCGAAATAACCGCTGCCGGACAGGCGCTGGGTGTCGATGTTGCGGTAAGTGAGCGGCGTGCGTGGTTTGCAGACTTGCGGCTGGCCGATCGTTTGCAGGAAATAGACGGAACCCTGGCCTTCCTTCCGCGCCTGGTTGCCTTCGATCAGCAGAGCGGTTTCCACGTCCACCCCGATCCCGCGCGCCAGGCCCGCCCAGCCATCGTTGACGATGCGCGCCATGAAGGTGATCAGGCGGCCCATGCGGTCGCGCGCCTCAAGATGGGGATCGGTGATGACGCCGGCCATAACCGGCAGGGTGATGAAATCGCGCGCCAGGGTCACGCGCTTGTCGAAAGGATTGGCCAGCGCCTCGGGCGAGGTGATGCCGCCGTTCAGGGCGGAAAAACCGAACTTGCCCAACAGGGCTATGCCGGCACTGGTGCCGCCGATCGGGATATTGCGTCCGGCCAGTTCCTGCAATGCCGTCTGCACCGGTGTGCCCTGCCAGAAATTGATGTAGTCGGACTGGTCGCCGCCGCCGATGAACAGGGCTTCCGCACTGCGGATGCGCTGCAGGACAAATGGATCGTTGGCCGCCGCGCGGCTGGGGATGACGATGGTTTCCACCGACTGCACGCCGCCCATCGCGAAAATGTAAGGGTTGTAGGCATCCGTGCCGCGGCTGCGGATCACGACGAAATTGCCGCCGCCGGACTTCCCGATCATCCAGGCAAACGCCGCGTCCACGTCCGGTCCACCCCCCATCAGCGCCAGCGTGGGATAGACCGGCCTGGCCATGTCGACATTGGTGGGGTCGCCGACGGCAAAATATTGGTAAGATTTGCCGGCAAACGCGGCGGGCGTTGCCAGCCAGGCGGCCAGCAGCAGGAGTGTAGCGGTGAAACGGGTCATGCGTGCCATGGCGGCCTCCGCGACAAAGTCACTACCGAGCAGGTATCTTACGCCTCCATTGACCGCTTGCCTCAGGTTTATTTTGGCGACAAGGTATCCAGTACTGCCTTGCGGTAACTACGGCTTATGCGCAGGCGCTGCGCCGATTGCAGCACGACCTCGTATTCGCCGTCTTCACGCAGTTCCAGCGACCGCACGCGTTCGAGGTTGACGATGGCGGAGCGGTGGATGCGCTGGAAACCATGCGGCGCCAATTCGCCCTCCAGTTCGGACAGGCTGCGGCGCAACATGTGCGCGCGGCCACCCGCATGCAGAGTGGCGTAGTAGTCGCTGGCTTCGACCCAGTCAATCTCGGCGAACTTCACCACGTCCAGCATATTGCCGTTCCTGATGATGAAGCGGCGCGTTTCGCCGGGCAGCCGCAGCCGCTCTTTCACCCGTTCCAGTACGCGCTCGAAGCGCTGGTCATCGAAGGGTTTGAGCAGGTAGTCGAGCGCGCCAACTTCGAATGCGCGCAGGGCGAACTGGTGATGGGCGGTGACGAAGACGATGACAAACGGTGGCGCGGTGCCGAGGCGGTCCAGCAGCTCAAAGCCGTCGCATTCCGGCATTTCAACATCGAGGAAGACCAGGTCGGGCCGGGCCGCCGGCAGCGCGGCCAGCGCCTCTTCCGCCGAGCCGCACTGGCCGACCACGGTAACTGCCTGGTCGCGCGCCAGCAGCAGGGCGACATTGCTGCGTGCCAGCGGTTCGTCGTCGACGATCAGCGCGCGCAGCATCATTGCTCCCGGTAGGGCAGGGTGAGGGTGGCCTGCACGCCTTGCGCCGTGTCGTGTAGCGCCAGCGACTGCCGCCCGCCATACAGCGCCTGCAGGCGCTGGCGCGTGTTGGACAAGCCCACGCCGTCCTTCCGGTCCGGCGCCAGTGCCGGGCCGTCGTTGCTGACCGACAGCGTCAGTACATCGCCTTCGCGCGCGGCCGTTACGTGCAGCATGCCACCCCTGGCGCGCCTGGCGATGCCGTGTTTGATGGCGTTTTCCACCAGCGGTTGCAGGACCAGGTCGGGTACCAGTGCGCCTGCCATCCCGATGGGGATATCGAATTGCCAGCGCAGGCGCTCGGCGAAGCGCACTTGCTGGATTTCCAGGTATTTGCGCAGGAAATCGGCTTCGCTCTCCAGCGTTACCAACTGGCGATCCGAGCGGTCCGTTACACGGCGCAGCAAATCGCCAAGCGCCGCGATGGTGGTGATCGCCTCATTGTCCCTCTTTTCGCGGATTAAACCGGTGACTGCATTGAGCGCATTGAAGATGAAATGCGGTTCAAGCTGCAGCCGCAGCGCGGCCAGTTGCGCCTGCGCCAGCAATTCGCGCTGCTGCGACAGGCGCTCGCGCGTGGCGAACGTGACGCTCAGTGCCGTGATCGCGCCATACAGGATCACGTCGCCGACCAGGTTGCCGATGAACTTGGCCTTCCACAGAGGTATGAAGGGATCGGGGCCTTTGGGATAGGCGAAAGGATTGGTCGCATGTTCCAGCGTGGCGGCCCAGGCGGTCCATGCCGCGCCGATTGCCAGGCCGGCCAGCACATGCACCGCCCAGTTGCGCGCCGCGCGCGAGGGCAGGGGAAAGCGCCGTAGCAGTGCCAGCGCAAGTGGCGTTGCACAGGCCCATACGGCCCAGGAAGCCATGGTGACGAAGAACAGCGTCCACCATGCGTGTTGCATACCCATGGCCTGCATCGACACCACCGTCTGGGTGGCGTCGAACAAGGCCAGTGCCAGCCAGGCGAAGAAGGGGGCGAACGCGGTCATGGCCGCAATGATAGGGGAATTCGCCGCGGCGGGCGATGCTTTGCAGCGAAACCACAGCCGGCTGCAGCAAGCCGCATCGCGCAACCGTGGAGGGCGATGGGAAACTACCAGCCTTTCCCATCCATCGAGGCGAGACCATGAAACGACGAGACCTGTTCCACATTTCCACCGCAATGGGCCTGGGCGCCATACTGCCGGCGCCGGCCCACGCCAAGGCGCCGGCCGCAGGCGCGCCGGCGGCGCCATTGAAGCCGCCGGCGGCGGACAGCATCCCGGTGGCTTTCCTGCTGTCCGATAACGCCGTTGTCATCGATTTCGGCGGCCCTTGGGAAGTATTCGCCAACGTCAGCATACCGGGACGGCCGGAAGGGCCGGTATTCCAGCTGTACACCGTGGCAGCGACGGAGGCGCCGATCACGGCATACGGGGGCATGAAAATCGTGCCGAACTACACCATCGCCAATGCGCCGGCGCCCAAGGTGATCGTTGTCCCGGCCCAAACCGTGGGCGATCCCGCGGTGCTGGACTGGCTCCGTGCCGCGGCGCGCAATGCGGACCTGACCATGTCGGTCTGCACCGGCGCCTTTATCCTGGCCCATGCCGGACTGCTGGCCGGGAAGTCGGCCACCACCCACCACGGCGCGTTCAAGGAATTCGCCATGAAGTTCCCCGGCGTTGCGCTCAAGCGCGGTGCGCGTTTTGTCGAAGAGGGGAACATCGCCACCGCCGGCGGACTGTCCTCCGGCATTGACCTGGCCCTGCGCGTGGTGGAGCGTTACTTCGGCCGTGCCGTGGCAAGCAACACGGCCTACGTCATGGAATACCAGGGCCAGGGCTGGCTGGACCCGCAATCCAACAGCATCTATGCCAAGGCGCGTAAATCAACCGACCAGCATCCGCTTTGCCCGGTCTGTGAGATGGACGTGGACAAGGCGTCCTCGGCGTCCGCCACTTACCGCAAGCGAAGCTATTATTTCTGCATGGAAGCCCACAAGCGCCTGTTCGAGGCGCATCCGGCCAACTTCATTTGATCGTAAGACGGGACCTGTAAAACGGACCTTTAGCTTGTTAAGAATTTGATAATTAAATGCGGAGACTGTGGCATCATGGCGAAATTGCTCTTTCATCAGGATGTTACGATGCGCCTTCGCCTTGCTTGCCGTACCCGCCGCCTGACCGCCGTCGCCCTGTCCCTATCGCTGATCGGTGCGTGCAGCCTGGCGCCTTTGCAGATCGACAGCAAGGCGGCCGCCCCCGTCATCGATGGCTTCGGCGCCAGCACCTTACAGCCTGCCCGCGCCAACGATGCCGCGCGCACGCTGTTTGCGCAAGGCATGGCGCAAGTTTATGCATTCAATAACGCCGAAGCGATCCGCGCCTTCAAGGCCGCCCTGGCGCAAGACCCGGACTGCGGCCTGTGCGCGTGGGGCGTCGCGTACCAGTTGGGGCCGGACATCAACCGTCCCAAGCGGGGCGACCTGGCCGAAGCAAAGCGTTACGTTGACTATGCGCTGCGGCACAGCGATGGCGCATCGGCGCGCGACCAGGCGTTGATTGCATCGCTGGCGCTGCGCTACGCCCACAGCAGCACGGCGCGCGAAACTGCGCCGTTGACGGCGGAACTGTGCGGTGGCGCCGGTGGTGACCGGGCCGATCCGCTGGACATCGCCTATGCCGACCGCATGCGCGAACTGGCGCGGCGCTACCCCGGCGATCCCGATGTGCTGTCGATCTATGCCGAAGCGGAAATGGTGGCCACCCATGAAACCTGGTGGGACCCTGTCACCGGCAAGCCGGCCGGCCGCATTGGCGAACTGGCCGACCAGATCCAGGCCGCACTGGAACAGCACCCTACGCACGTGGGCCTGAATCACTTCATGATTCATGCGGTCGATGCCTTGCCGGTGGCGCGCCGCGCGGAAGCGGCCGCCGACCGCCTCGGCGTGCTGGCGCCGAAATCGCCCCATTTGCTGCACATGCCGTCGCACACCTTTGGTTTGCTGGGCCGCTATGCCGATGCGACCCGCGCCAACCAGTTGGCGGTGGCGGCCGATGCCGCCCTGGAGCAGGAATTAAAACGCCAGAACTTTGCGTACACCAAAGATTGGCGCGGCCATAACTTGCACTTCCAGTGGTATGCCGCGCTGATGGAAGGGCGCTCGGAACTGGCGCTGGAAACTGCGCGCACGCTGGCCGGGCGCAGCAAGGGCGACCATGAATTCGGCGAATACGTGCGCAGCATACCGATGCTGACCCTGCTGCGCTTGCAGCGCTGGGATGCGCTGTTGAGTGAACCGATGCCCCATGGCGAACGTGGAATGGCGACAGTGATGGGAGAAATGGCGCGTGGCATCGCGCTGGCCCGTAACGGCCGCATCGATGACGCCAGGGCATCCCTGGCCCGCCTGGAGAGGGCGGCCGAGCCCTTGCTGAAGAAATTCGCCACGCAGGATCGCAGTCATAAGGCGGTGCGCAGCCTGACCGGCACGGCGCAGTTGCAACTGCGCGCGGAAATCGCGCTGGCGGCGCAGCAGGACGACGCGGCGCTGGCGTTGCAGGCGCAGGCGATTTCCGCCGCGGTCGATGCCGATGACATGATGGAACCGCCGATGCTGGCCAGCGCCCCGCGCCACCGTTTGGGCGCGATGCAAATGCAGTTGAAACGCCATGCCGACGCGGAGCGCACTTATCGCGCGGACCTGGCGGCGCATCCGGCCAGTGGCTGGGCGTTGCAGGGGTTGAATAAAGCGCTGGCGGCGCAGGGCAGGGCGGCGGAGGCCCGGGCTGTCAATGGTGAACTGGAACGAAGCTGGGGACAGGCTGACCGCAATTTACGGGCGGAGCGGTAAGGCAAGCTGCTCAGATCTTGGCACTGAGCGTCACGAACCATAGTCGCGGCGCCCCCACCAGCAAGGTCTGGAAAGTGCCGCCGGGATCGGCGGCAAGGAAGCCATTGGTGCCGACCGTACTGTAGTAGCGTTTGCCCAGCACATTGGTGGCGCTGATCTGTAGCGTCACATCCTTGAACCCGCCGAATGATTTCGCGTGATATCCCGCCGACAAGTTCAAGACCCAGTACGCCGGTACATGGGCATCGTTCAGGAACGTGTAGTAGCGTTTGCTGGTGAACTTGCCCAGGGCGCGCGCGGACCAGCGGCCGTCGTCGAAAGACAACTCGCTGGTTAACATGGACTTGGGTGCGTCGACGACCTGCTTGCCCTTGGTGCCGACCAGGGTGGTGCCGTCCACATAGTCCGACTTGTACTTCGAGTCGCTATAGGTGAGGGCGTTGAACCAGGTCCAGTGTGGCGCCAGCGTCCAGGCTGCGGCGGTCTCGACGCCATTGGTATTGACCTTGCCGACATTGACGAACGTGGAGGGGCAGCCCAGGATGCCGCTGCAGTTCGCCACCGTGGCCAGGCGGTCCTTGAAGCGCACGGCGTAGGCAGCGACCGAACCGGCGATGGCGCCATGCTGGAAGCGGTAGCCAAGGTCAAACGAGGTCGATGTCTCAGGCTTGAGCACTGGCGCGCTCACATTGAACGCCGCCTGATTCTGTGAGAACGGGCCGCCCGCACCGGGATTGAAGGCGCGCATATTGTTGGCCAGTGACACAAACACTTCCCGATTCTTGTCGATGTCGTACTGCAAGCCAGCCTGCGGCAGGAAAGACTTGGACGACGTGAGCGAACCGGCCGCGCGGGTGCCGACCGGCGCCACGGTATCAATGGCCACCTTGGGCGACTTGACGCCAAGATTGACGTTCAGCGCGCCGCCCTGCAGCGTGATCGTATCCTGCAGGTGAAATTGGCGGGTCCTGGTCGCGAATACCTGGATGAAGCCAGTGCTGAGGGGATTACTCAGGAAGCGGTCCGAGTCCTCGGTGCCGTCGGCGGCATAGAAGTTACGCGTCAACACGTGATTGTTGCGCTCGATCCAGACGCCCGCGTCGATGGCATGGTCCCCGGCATCCCACAGGACGTTGAAGACACCGCCATTACGGCTGATGCCATATTCCGAGGTGCGGATCGAGATCGGATGGCTGGCCGAAGTTGGCGTGTATGGCGTGTACCAATGCCCCTGGCCCTGGTTGGAGTGATGATAGACGGTGCCCTGGAGCGTCAACGCCGCGCTGACCCGGGATTCCAGCCTGGCGCCGGTGAGCGTGTCGCGGCGCAAACCTCGCCCGAGGTAGTAGGCGTCGTCCAGCGTGGTGACGGCGCCGCTGAAGTTTCCCCTGGCGGCGTTGACGGCGCGTTGCCAGTCGGGCGCATAGTTGTCCCAATCCCAGCCAAGCCGCGGCGTCATTTCCAGCGACATGTCCTGGTAGTCGGTTTCATCGCGGTCGGAAAAGTTGTAGAAGGCGCTGAACAGGTAGGCGCCAGCGTGGTGGACCAGCCTGGCGTTGAACTGGTCCAGGTCTTGCCGGCCATGATCGCCTTTCCATTTGTCGGCGCGCTGGCGTACCACGCTGGCAGTGACCTTGGTCCCGCTCCCCATCACGCCTGAATCGAGCCGGGCGAAGGTGCGATAGGTATGGCTGCTGCCGATCGTTTGCGCGCCACTGATGCCGAACACGTCGTTTGGCTCCGCGGAAAAAAACTGCACGGTGCCGCCAAGATTGCTCACCGACGCCGTGCCGACGGCGCCGGCGCCTTGCGACACAGTCACGCGCCCGATATTCTCGGCCGCGATGGCGCGACTGATATGCAGGCCGCTGCTGTTGGCGTAGCCCATGTCCCCCAGCGGCACGCCATCGAGCGTATAGCCCATCTGGTTTTGCGCGAAACCACGCATGCCGAACGTGGTTGACCATTCGTAGGTGCCAAAGGGATCTGCCGATTCAAAATGCACACCCGGCAGTTTTTCCAGCGCCTTCAATGGGTTGGTTCCGGGTAATACCTTGGCCAGATCGTCGCGCGTGATGTTTTGTACCTGGCGCGTCTGGCCGGCGCCGAAGATCGTCACCACCTGCCCGCTGTCATGTACTTCCTGTGCGCCGACGCAGGTGGCCAGCGCCTGCAGTACCGCCAACTGGGCAGCCTTGAATGGGATTCTGTGTGCCATGTGATTTCCTTCCGCAATGGTGCGAATGGAACGAGGGCATGCGCCCGGGGCAGGAGGGTGCTGAACGAGTTCTTGCTGTGTCGTTCACTATAGTCACAGGATTAATCCGTGGCAACGATGATGCATGCGGGTTGTACGGGTACAACAATCAGTGCATTTTGGCGCTATTGGCCGACTCCATGGTCAATACCGTGAAATACCGGGTGGGGGCGCCGCCGGCGCTGGAAGAGGTGGGGCTGGGCTGAAGGGCTTGTCACGCGGGACGGTCCGCCTGCGCCAAATCCTCGTCGGTATCGGCATAGCGCGCCGCGATGGCTTGAAAAACGTCTTCCAGCGCGAGAAACGCGTCCACGATATCCGGATCGAAATGCCGTCCCTTTCCTTCCAGCATGATGGCGCGCGCCTGTTCGTGCGGCATGCCGGCTTTATACACCCGGCGGCAAATCAAGGCGTCATACACGTCCGCCACCGCCATCAACCGGGCGGAAATGGGAATCGCCTCGCCCGCCAATCCCTGCGGATAGCCGCTGCCATCCCATTTTTCCTGGTGCGAATAGGCGATTTCCTTGGCGAACACAAAAAACGGCACCGTGCGCCCCAGCCGCCGCTCGGCCGCGACGATGGTGTCGCGCCCCAGCGTGGTATGGGTTTTCATGATCTCCATCTCGTGCGGCTCGAAGCGGCCCGGCTTGAGTAGGATGCGGTCCGGGATGCCGACTTTACCGATGTCGTGCAGCGGCGCCGACTTGAACAGCAAGTCGATATGCTCCGGCGTCAAAAACGCGGCGAAGCGCGGATGGCCGCGTAAATGCTCGGCCAGCGCTTTCACATAGTATTGCGTGCGCAAAATGTGGTTGCCGGTTTCGTTGTCGCGGGTCTCCGCCAGCGACGCCATGGTGATGATGGTCACGTCCTGTAACTCGCGCAGCTGCTCGGTGCGCCGCGCCACTTCCGTTTCCAGCATCGTCTTTTGATCGCGCAGCACGTCGGCGGCCGCCTTCAGCATCAACTGGCAGCGCACGCGCGACTGCACCACGGGCGGACAAACCGGCTTGGTGATGTAATCGACCGCACCCAGGTCGAAACCTTGCTGCTCATCTTCCGCTTCGCTGCGCGCGGTCAGGAAAATAATCGGAATGTCGCGGGTAGCCGGGTCGGCCTTCAATCGCCGGCACACCTCGTAGCCATCCATGTCCGGCATCATGATGTCGAGCAAGATCAAATCGGGCGGCGGCGTGGCTGTGGCGATCTTTAAGGCCCGCGCGCCGCTGGGCGCCAGTTTCACCGTGTAGTCCTGATCCAGCAAATCGCGCATCAGGGCCAGGTTTTGCGGCGTGTCGTCCACCACCAGCACGGTGGATTGGCAGGGGAGTTGGAGGCTGTTACTGTGCATGGCTGCCGCTCCGGTTGTCTTGCCACTCTTCCAGCGCAGAGGCCAGTTCGGTCGCCGCCCGTTCGCTATCGAACTGCCCCACCGCATCGGCCAGCGCGCTGTAGCGGGCAGCGAACGCGGTCTTCAGCATGGGGGCATATTCGGCCAGTACCCGCTCCGCGTGCCCATCGTCGTTGGCGAACAAGTCCGCCAGTTGACGGCACACCGCCTTCAGCTGGGCGGGATCGACTTGGGCGGCCGGCGCCATTGCCGACGCTGGCAGCGCCATGTCGATGGCCGCCACCAGCCGATCCAGCTCACTTTGCAACGGGGGCAGCGCGGTAGCGGCGCCATCCGCGCCATGGCGCAGCGCCTGCTCAAGTTCCTCCGCCAGCGCCTGCAATGCCGAGGCGCCGATATTGCCGGCCAATCCGCGCAGCGTGTGCGCGCGCCGTTCGGCATCTTGCCGATCGCCGCGCGTGAGCGCGTCGGCGATGCTCCTGGCCGTGGCCGCCTCGCTGTCGGCAAAACCGCGCAACATGGCCCGGTAGCTGGCGCGCTTGCCCAGCACGCGGCGCAGGCCGGCCGCCATGTCCAGTCCGTCAATGGCGTCCGGCAAGTCGTCCGGGGCCTGCGCGCGGGCGCGCCGGGTGCGCCCGCGTTCCGCCTGTGCACGGGCGGCGCGGTCGCCGTTGGCGGGGATCCAGCGCAACAGCGCCGCGAACAACAGGTCCGGCTCGATCGGCTTGGCGATGAAATCGACCATGCCGGCCGCCAGGCAGCGTGCGCGGTCCGTTTCCATGGCGTTCGCCGTCATCGCCACCACCGGCAGTTGTGCCAGCGTCGGGTTGTCATGGATTAACCGCGTTGCCTCCAGCCCATCCATGACGGGCATTTGCATGTCCATCAACACCAGGTCGTAGGCTTGCGCGGCGGCCATTTCGAGCGCGATTTCACCGTTATCCGCCGTGTCCACCAGCAAGCCCGCGTCCTCCAGCAATTCGCAGGCGACTTGCTGATTGAGCGCGTTATCTTCCACCAGCAACACGCGCGCGCCTTCAATGACTGCCAGCGTCGGCGGCGGCAGCGCCGCGCCGGCCGTCACGGGGTCAAACCGGCGGGGCTCGCCGCCAAGCAATTCAATCAAGGTGTCGAACAGCAGCGACGGCCCCACCGGCTTGTACAGCACGGTGCCGATACCAGCCTGCGCGGCCAGCGCGCCCACATCTTCGCGGCTGAATGCGGTCAACAGCGCCAGTTGCGGCGGCGCGGGCAGCGCCAATTCCCGCACCCGGCGCGCCAGCGCGATGCCGTCCATGCCCGGCATTTGCCAGTCCAGCAGCGCCACCGCGTAAGGGTCGTCCGCCGCCGATGCTGTTTGCAGCGCCGCGAGGGCGGCCAGGCCATCGGCTGCCACGTCGGCACGGAAGCTCATGCCGGCCAACATGTCCTGCAACACGGTCCGGGCCTGCCCGCAGTCGTCCACCACCAGCACGCGGCGGCCGCGCAGGTCCGGTTGCGGCAGCAGGGCGCGCGGCGCGCTATTGGCCAGCCCCAGCCTGGCGGTGAACCAAAAGGTCGAACCCTTGCCGGGCGTACTGTCCACGCCCACCGTACCGCCCATCAGCCTGGCCAGTTTTTTGGAAATGGCCAGGCCCAGTCCCGTGCCGCCGTAACGGCGCGTGATCGACACGTCCGCTTGCTGAAAACCCTGGAACAATTGATCGATTTGTTCCCGCTCCAGCCCGATGCCGGTGTCGCGCACGGCGAAATACAGCAGGGCGCCGCGCTCGTCCCGTTCGCGTACCCGCACTTCGATGCCAACTTCGCCCCGTTCCGTAAATTTGACCGCGTTGTTGGCGTAATTGATTAATACCTGCGACAAGCGCAGCGCATCGCCCACCAGATGCCCCGGCACATCGCGCGCCACATCAAAAATCAATTCCAGGCCCTTGGCGCCGGCTTTGTGCGCGACCAGGTTGGCCACGCCGCCCAACATGTCTTCCAGGCTGAATTCGGTCTGCTCGATTTCCAGCTTGCCCGCCTCGATCTTGGAAAAATCCAGGATATCGTTGATCACCCCCAGCAAATGCTGGCCGGATTGCTGCACCTTTAACAGGTAGTCGCGCTGGCGTTCGCTCAGGTCGGTCTTCAGCGCCAGGTGGCTCATGCCGATGATGGCGTTCATCGGGGTACGAATTTCGTGCGACATGTTGGCCAGGAAGGCCGACTTCATGCGGGTCGCGTTTTCCGCCGCGTCGCGCGCGCGCCGCACATGCCAGTACAGCCAGCCGATGGTGGCGGAGGCCGCCACGGCGACGGCCAGCAGCATCCACCACAGCCGCTGCTGTTGCGTGCGCAATGCCAGTTCGGCGGATTTTGCCTGGAATTCCTGGCGCAGGTGATCGATCTGGCCCTGCTTTTTCTCCGACTCGTATTTTTCCTGCAATTCCAGCACGGCCTTGCGGCGTCCTTGCTCGAACAGCTCGGCAGTCAGCTTGCGTTCCCGGTGGTAGGCGGCGATGGCGCCCTGAAAATCGCCGGCGCGCTCGAGCGACTGGCCGAATTCCAGTAATACCGCTTGCTGGGCCGGCTTACTGTCGCTCTTCTCGTAATAGGCCAGGCATTGATCGATGTATTTCTTGCCCTCGGCCAGCCGGCCCAGGCCCACATACGCCTGGCCGAGATTGCTGCGCGCCGTCGCCGCCATCGACTCATCGCCGATTTCCATGGCCAGCGCAAGCGAATCGTTGGCATAGGGGATGACGCGCGCGTAATCGTGTTCCTTCAGATAACCGTCGGACAGATTGACCAGCACCGGGGCAATCAGTGATTTGGCCTCCATTTTCCGGGCAATCTCGAGCGCGGCCAGCAGTGCGGCGCGCGCCCGTTTCGGCTGCCCCAATTTGTGGGCCAGGATATATTCAGTCTGCCCCTTGGCGATGACCATGCGACCCGGAGAATTAAGCTTTTCAGCGACCCGTATCGATTCTTCGTGGACCACCACCCCCTTGTCAGACTCCCCGGTCTGGTCATGCAGCAAGGCCAGCGCATCGAGCGCCACCGCCAGGGACAGCAAATCCGGCAGCGCGCGGGCCTGGTCGACGGCCGACTGCAGCTTTTGCAAGGCCACCGGGAAATTGCCCCTTTCGGCATGGGCCTGGCCGGACCTGACCGCCACCAGCACGCGCAGCGCCATATCGTCGCTGCCATTGGCGACCTTCTCCGCCTCGAACATCAATTCATGGGCCGCCTTGCCGTCGCCCGCGGTTTTGAGGACATAGGCTTTGGCCAGCATGCCTTTGGCCAGCGCCGCCGGATGGTTTTGTGCGCGGCCGTAGGCCAGCAACTCCTCGGCCAACTGCATGGCGGCGTCTTTTTGCCCCAGTTTCAAGCGTGTGAAACCGAGCAGCCACAGAAATTCAGCTTTGGTCGGCACGGGCGCCGCCCGCGCGGCCGGCTCCAGCTGTTGTAAACGGACCAGCGCCTTGTCCGGCACGAAGCGCGCGTCGTCGCGCAGGCCGGCCAGCGATTCATCGAGCGTTGGCGCGGCCCACGCCATCCCGCAAGATCCCCATAGCAGCGTCAGCAGCCAGCCCCACCACAACCCTTTGATGATTGCCCGCATCGTATCGGCCTGGGAAATTGGGTATTGGAAAGATATCGACCAACTGTAGCATGCGTTGATTCCGCATGTCGACTTCCACTTGGCTAGCCGGTGTTGCTTTACTGCAGACCTGCTGTGGTTGATCTGGCGGGGAAGGGAAGGGAAACGGGAAAACAAAAACGCCACCCGGAGGTGGCGTTTTCTGAATTCTTGGTGGCCCGGGGCGGAATCGAACCACCGACACAAGGATTTTCAATCCTCTGCTCTACCAACTGAGCTACCAGGCCAAGAGACCGCTATTATAGCGACCTTTTAGAAAGATACAAGGACTATTTTTCGGCTGGGCGGGGAATCAGGTGCGGCGTCTGCTGGCGGCCGCTGATGTAGCGGAAGCCGTCGGCGCCGTAATAGCCGTCTTCCTCCAGCATGATGCGCACTGTTTTTTTCCATTCCGGCACTGCGGACTCCGCATTGAGCTCGATTGAGTATGCGGTGGCGGGATGCACTGCGGCGTCGCCGCTGCCGGGCACGCCGCCTTGCATGTCCCACATGCCGATGGCCGGTCCTGCCGCATGGCCGTGGTAGCCGATCGGATGTGAATAAATCACGGGCGCGATGCCTTCCTGTTTGGCCTGCGCCAGCGCGGCGGCCAGCATGGCGTTGCCGCTGCGGCCGGTGCGGAACTGGCCGGTGAGGATGTCTTGCAGACGGTTGGCTTTGGCGAACGCGGCCAGCAGGCCGGCCGGCGCGGCGGTCTCGCCGGGGTGCAGCACATACGCATGCTGTTGCACGTCCGTGTTCAGGCGCAGGTAGGTGATGCCGATGTCCACGTGCAGCAGGTCGCCGGGCTGGATGATGTTGTTCTTCGGGCGGCCGGAAAAGCTGGCCAGGTGGTCGAATGCCTGCGTGTCGGCGCGCTGGATCGAGACGGTGGGATGGAACCAGGTGTCGTAGCCTTCGTCGCGGATTTTCTGGCGGAACCACCATTCCACGTCTTCCGTGCTGGTCAGGCCGGGCGTGATCACTTGCCCGGAAAAGCCTTGCGCGATGATCTTGTGCGTTTCATTGACCAGCTGCGGGTAGATTTGCATTTCGCGCGCGGTGCGCGTCTCCAACCAGCCCACTGCCAGTTTTTCCGCCGAAACCAGCTTGTTCCTGTACTCGGCCGGCAGCTTTTGCAGCAGTTCCGTGTATTCCGTGTGGTCCAGCCCGTCCGCATGGGCGAAGTCAACGGAGGTGTTAATGCCGATCCGCGCCGGTTTGCGGGTCCGGACCAGTTCCGCCAGCGCGTCCCACTGGTTGGGATGGCGCGCCATGTCCCAGGCGGCCTTGATCGCGCTGCCCACGCCATAGCGGGCAATGGCCAGCTTGTCGACCTTGCCGCTGGCGGCATCCCGCACGAACACCAGGATGGTGCGGCGGCGCGCGCTCATCCATTCCGCCGGCAGCATGGTTTTCAGCACCGGGTCTTCATTGTATTCACGCGAGACGATGATCCACATGTCGATCCCGCTTTGCTGCATCAGCCCGGGCAGCACCGTGTCAAAGCGCTCGGCCGTCAGTTCATCGATGACGCGGGCCTGTTCGCGCAGGGGCAGGGCGCCCGCGTGGGCCAGGGAGGCGGCGGACAGCAGGGCTGCAAGCAGCAGTTTTTTCATGGGCGGCACCGTAATGGAGTGGATGGTGCCGGCCAATCTATAGGCGGGGTGATGGGACTGTCAATTGTCCTTGGGGGCAGGGACGCATGCAGGATTGAGGCGGGATTGCTACGCCAGGCCCCGCTAAAGACACAATCCCGACCGTAGCGCAGGCCCTCTGCCCGCGCGCGGGGTGGCCGCCTATATAATGCCGGGATGAATAATCCCTCCACCTCCACCCGGCGTCAGCGCAGCGGCATTTGCATCGTCGGCAATGGCGCGGTCGCCAAGGCGGCGGCGCTCGGATTCGCCCAGGCCGGGCAGAGCGTCACCCTGCTCAGTCCGCCGGCTTCCACCCCGCCGCCAGCCGCCAATGGCAACTGGGACGTGCGCGTCTATGCACTGAACCACACGGCATACCACTTGCTGACGTCCCTGAAAGTGTGGGGCGCGCTCGATGCGGCCCGCGTGGCGCCGGTCGATGCGATGCAGGTGTTTGGCGATGGCGCCCAGGCGGGCGGCCTGAATTTCGACGCCTTTGGCGCCCATACCGGCACCTTGGCATGGATCGTTGAAGACAGTAACCTGAACCAGGCCCTCGATGCGGCGCTGCGGTTTGCCAGCAACGTCACCCAGGTGACGGGCCAGGCGGCCGAGCTGCACTGCGGGCTGGACACCGCCAGCGTGGTGCTGGCCGACGGTTCCGCCATTGAAGCGGAACTCGTGATTGGCGCGGATGGCGCGGAATCGTGGGTGCGCGGCCAGTGCGATATCGGCATGGATTACCGTTCATATGGCCAGCGCGCCATTGTCACCAACTTCCATTGCCAGCACCCGCACCACGGTGTGGCGCACCAGTGGTTCACGGGCGACGAAGGGATCGTGGCGCTGTTGCCGCTGCCGGGCAATATGGTGTCGCTGGTGTGGTCGGCGCCCGAGATGCTGGCCGAATCGCTGGCCGGCAAGCCGGCATCGGTGCTGGCCGAGCGCCTGTCCCAGTATGCGCACGACAAGCTGGGCAAACTGACGCCGGTGCAGCCGGAACTGGTGCGCGCCTTCCCGCTGCGCCTGATGCGCCCCCATTCAATGGTGGCCAACCGCGTGGCGCTGGTGGGCGATGCGGCCCACGTGGTGCACCCGCTGGCCGGGCACGGCATGAACCTGGGCTTTGGCGATGTGTCCGACCTGGTGCGTATCCTTGGTGAACGCGAACCGCACCGGGGGATCGGCGATGAACGTGTGCTGGCCCGCTATGCGCGCGCGCGCAAGGAAGATGTGCTGTTGATGCAACTGGCCACCGATGGCCTGGAACGCCTGTTTGGTATTGGCTTCGAGCCGGTACGCGTGGCACGTAATTTAGGATTAAACTTGTTGGACAAATTGCCGGTATTGAAACGCCGGCTGATTTCCCACGCCCTAGGTAAGCTGTAAAAAGCTGTAAACCGGAGAACCCATGAAACTCAGCAAGACCGCAGTATTAGTCGCATCGGCCCTGGTGGCGGCCTGTGTCGGCGCCGAGACCTCAGTCGAAGCCACCATCAAGAAGAACATCGAACCGCGCCTGGGCAATGGCGTGAAAGTCGACGGTGTCAAGGAAACCCCGTATGGCGGCCTGTATGAAGTGCGCATCGGCGGCGACGTGCATTACACCGACAAGACCGGCACGTACCTGTTCATGGGGCAGATCATCAACCTGAAAACCCAGGCCAATGTGACGCAGGAACGCATCGATGAACTCAACAAGATCAAGTTCTCCGACCTGCCGCTGGAAATGGCGCTGAAGACCGTCAAGGGCAACGGCAAGCGCGTCATCGCGATTTTCGAAGATCCGAACTGCGGCTATTGCAAGCGCTTCCGCCAGAACACGCTGAAGGAAGTGGACAACATCACGATCTACACCTTCATGTACAACATCCTGTCGCCGGACTCGTTCACCAAGTCGAAAAACATCTGGTGCGCGGCGGATCGCAACAAGGCATGGGATGACTGGATGTTGTCGAACAAGGTGCCGTCGGCCGCGCCGGCAAGCTGCAACACGCCGAACGATGAAGTGCTGGCGCTGGGCCAGAAATTGCGCATCAACGGCACCCCGAATATCTTCTTCGTCGATGGCAGCCGCGTGCCGGGCGCGATTGATTTGAAATCGCTGGAAGCCAAGCTGGCGACGGTCAAGCAATAAGCAACAGTTAAGCTTAAGTACAGCAGTTCAGCGTTACCAGAGGGCCGCATCCACGCGGCCCGTATTGTATTCACCACGAGGGAGATAGCCGATGATCACTCTGAATATCAATGGACGCGACATGCAGTTGGATGCCGATCCATCCACGCCCATCCTGTGGGCGCTGCGTGACAACCTGAATATGACCGGCACCAAGTTCGGTTGCGGCGCGGCGCTGTGCGGCGCCTGTACCGTGCACCTGGACGGCGCGCCGATCCGTTCTTGTATCACGCCGGTGTCCGCCATCACGGCCGGCCAGAAAATCACCACCATCGAAGCGATGGAAGCGGATCGCATCGGCAAGGCCGTGCAGGATGCGTGGGTCAAACACGACGTGCCGCAATGCGGCTACTGCCAGAGCGGCCAGGTGATGAGCGCCACCGCGCTGCTGCGCACCAATAAAGCCCCCTCCGACGCCGACATTGACAATGCCATGAGCGGCAATATCTGCCGATGCGGCACTTACCAGCGCATCCGCGCCGCCATCAAGGACGCCGCCAAAACCATCGCCTGAACCACCACCACGGGAGCACTACCATGCGTAAAGAATGGATCAATGAAGATGCGGCGGTGAATGCGGGCGGCGCATTGGCGTCAGTGGCCGATGCGGTGGCAGCGAAAGACAATGGCGGATCCGCTGGCGTGTCGCGCCGCGGCTTCATGAAGGCGGCGGCAGGCAGTGGCCTGGTGCTGGGTTTCTTCGTCAGTGGCGGGGGCAGGTTTGCGCAGGCGCAGCAGCCGCAAAAGCCGGTCTACCAGCCCAATGCCTTCCTGCGCATTGCGCCGGACAACACGGTCACGGTGCAGGTGAACCGGCTGGAATTCGGCCAGGGCGTGCAGACGGCGCTGCCGATCCTGATCGCGGAAGAGCTGGACGCGGACTGGCCGCAAATGCGCGGCGAACTGGCGCCGGCCGGCGACGCGTATAAAGACCCGGGCTTCGGCATCCAGATGACGGGCGGTTCGAACACCATGCGCAGCTCGTGGCAGCAATACCGCGAAATCGGCGCGCGCGCCCGCGCCATGCTGGTGGCGGCGGCGGCCGATGCATGGAAAGTCAGTCCGGACCAGGTGAAGGCATCGAAAGGCGTCCTGACCGGCCCTTCGGGGCAGCGGGCCACCTATGGCGCGATGGCCGATGCCGCGATGAAGCTGCCGATGCCGGAAACCGTCAAGCTCAAGGATCCGAAAGATTTTGTTTTCATCGGCAAACCGGTGCCGCGCCTCGATGCGCGCGTCAAATCCAACGGCGCCCAGCAATTCGGCATGGACTTCAAGCCGGCCGGCGCCAAGGTCGCCGTGGTGGCCCGTCCGCCCGTGTTCGGCGCCAAGGTGGCCAAGCTCGATGCGTCGAAGGCCAGGGCGATTCCCGGCGTGACCGATGTGCTGGAAGTGGTGACGGACCGTGGCGGCCGTGGCGTGGCGGTGATCGGCACCGGTTACTGGGCGGCCAAGCAGGGCCGCGATGCGCTCAACGTGCAGTGGGATACCTCCGGCGTCGACAAGGTCGACACGCAAAAACAAATGGCGGAATTCCGCGCGCTGGCGCAAAAGCCCGGCTTGCCCGCGAAGACGGCCGACATCTCGAAGCTGAAAGGCGCGGCCCGCAAGATCTCGGCCGTGTATGAGTTCCCGTACCTGGCGCACGCGCCGATGGAGCCGCTCAATTGCGTGATTGACTTGCGCGCGGACAGCTGTGAAGTGTGGGCCGGTTCGCAATTCCAGACGCTGGACCAGATGGCCGTGGCGCGCACGGTGGGCATGAAGCCGGACCAGGTGACCTTGCACACGATGATGGCGGGCGGCGGCTTTGGCCGGCGCGCCGTGCCGAGCTCGGACTACCTGGTGGAAGCGGCCGGCCTGGCGGTGGCATACAAGGCGGCCGGCAAATCCGGTCCGCTGAAAGTCATCTGGAGCCGCGAAGACGATATCAAGGGCGGTTATTACCGCCCGTCGCACGTGCACCGCGCGGAACTCGGCCTCGACGCCAAGGGCAATATCATCGCGTGGGACCACACCATCGTGGGCCAGCCGATTATCGTCGGCACGCCGTTCGAGCAATTCATGGTCAAGAATGGCGTTGATTCGACCATGGTGGAAGGCATGGGGGAGCCGTATGACGTGCCGATGAATTTGACCGTGCATAACGTCAAGGCCAATGTGCCGGTGCTGTGGTGGCGCTCGGTGGGTTCCACCCACACCGCCTTCGTGATGGAAACCCTGATCGATGAAGCCGCGCAGATCGCCAAGATGGACCCGGTCGCATACCGTAAAAAACTGATCGATCCCAAGCACACGCGCGTGCATGCGGCGCTGGACCTGGCGGTTGCGCATTCCGGCTATGGCAAGAAAAAACTGCCGAAAGGGCAGGCGTGGGGCGTGGCCGTGCACGAATCGTTCAACACCGTGGTGGCGTACGTGGTGACGGCGTCCATGAATGGCAAAACGCCGAAGCTGCACACGGTGACGGCGGGCGTGCATTGCAATACCGCGGTCAATCCGCTGACGGTGGCGGCGCAAGTGCAGGGCGCCGCGCTGATGGGGCTGGGCATGACCTTGCCGGGCGCCGCCGTCACGCTGAAGGATGGCGTGGTGGACCAGCAAAACTTTGGCGACTACACGGTGGCGCGCATGCCGGACATGCCGGAAATCACGGTGCACATCGTTCCATCGACGGAGCCGCCAACCGGCATGGGGGAACCCGGCTTGCCGCCGCTGGCGCCGGCGTTTGCCAATGCCATCGCCAAGCTGACGGGCAAGCGCTTGCGCAAGCTGCCGTTCGACCTGGCCGCCACGGTGAAAGCGTAAGGCATGGGAGCGTCCGAAGGCATCGTCGGTATCTTGCTGGCTGCGGGCCGGGGCAGCCGTTTTGATCCTTCGGGCGCGCAAAACAAGTTGCTGCAAGTATTGCCGGCGGCGTCAAGCGCCGGCATCCCGCGCCAGGCCGCCGGCCCTGCCGATGCGATGCCGCCCGTGCGCTCGGTGGTCGCCACCAGCGCATCCAACCTGCTGAACGTGTTACCACGCGTCATTGCCGTGGTCCGCCCCGGCGCCGACGCCGTCGCCAATGAATTAAAAAGCCTCGGCTGTGAAGTCGTCACCTGCGACCAGGCCGACACCGGCATGGCCGCTTCGCTGGTCTGTGCACTGGGCCAGGCTAGCGGGGCGCAAGGCTGGATCGTCGCGCTGGGCGATATGCCCCGGGTGCGCCAGCAAACCCTGCTCTCGTTACAATACGCACTGGAACAAGGCGCCGGCATTGCCGCGCCCATGTACCGGGGCAAACGCGGCAACCCCGTCGGGTTCAGCCGCCAGTATTTGCCGCAGTTGCTGGCGCTGCAAGGCGACCAGGGCGCGCGCGGCATCCTCAAGCAATATCCGGTGCACGAAGTGGCGGTGGACGATGCGGGCATCCTGCAAGATATCGACACCCCGGCAGACTTGCACCAACAAGGACAACCATGAAGAAGACCGTACTCAAACCAGGCGTCAGCTACGCCATCGTCGGCAAGGATTTGCCGGGCCACATTTTCCAGGTGACGTTGACCGTGCAGGAACCCGACCCGCAAGGGCAGGTGCTGGCGCTGCCGGCCTGGATACCCGGCAGTTACATGATCCGCGAATTTTCGCGCAACATCGTGCAAATCCGCGCCCAGTCGGGCGGCCAGGCCGTCAAGCTGGCCAAGGTCGACAAGCACACGTGGCGCGCCGCACCCGTCAAGGGCGAGCTGGTGGTCGAGTACGAAGTCTATGCGTGGGACTTGTCGGTGCGCGCCGCGCACATGGACCGCACGCATGCGTTTTATAACGGCACCAGCGTGTTCCTGCGCGTGGCGGGACAGGAAGATGCGCCGCACATTGTCGATATCTTGCGCCCGCAGGATGCAGCGGCAAAAACCTGGCGCGTGGCGACCTCCCTGCCGGAACTGAAGGCCAAGCGCTACGGCTTCGGCACGTACGTCGCGGCCAATTACGATGACCTGGTCGACCACCCGGTGGAGATGGGCGACTTCCAACTGGCCACGTTCAAGGCGCACGGCGTGCCGCACGATATCGTGTTCACCGGCAAAGTACCAAACCTGGACCTGGCCCGGCTGTGCACTGACTTGAAAGCCATTTGCGAAACGCAGATCACGTTCTTCGAGCCGAAGACCAAAAAAGCGCCGATGGACCGCTATGTATTCATGACCATGGTGGTGGGCGATGGCTATGGCGGCCTGGAACACCGGGCCTCGACCGCGCTGGTGTGCGCGCGCGCGGATTTGCCGACCACCAGCGCGAAAGCGGGTGGCAAGGAAAAAGAACTCAGCGAGGGCTACATCAAGTTCCTCGGCCTGTGCAGCCATGAGTACTTCCACACGTGGAACGTCAAGCGCATCAAGCCGGCGGTGTTCGCGCCGTATGACCTCAACGTGGAAAATTACACGCCGCTGCTGTGGCTGTTCGAAGGCGGCACCAGTTATTACGACGATTTGATGCTGGTCCGCGCCGGCATCATCACGGAAGCGGCGTACTTCAAGATGCTGGGCAAGACCGTGGGCGGCGTGCTGCGCGGCGCGGGCCGCTTGAAGCAAAGCGTGGCCGATTCCAGCTTCGATGCCTGGGGCAAGTACTACCGCCAGGATGAAAATGCGCCGAATTCCATCGTCAGCTATTACACCAAGGGTTCGCTGGTGTGCATGGCGCTGGATTTGACGATCCGCGCCAAGACCAATGGCAAGAAATCGCTGGACCACATGATGCAGGCGCTGTGGCAGCGCTATGGCCGCGATTTCTATGAAGGCGCGGCAGCAGGACGGGGCGTGACGCCGGCGGAGGTGGAAGCGCTGGCCGACGACATCAGCGGCGCCAAGCTGAAACCGTTCTTTGACCGCTATGTGCGCGGTACCGAAGACTTGCCGCTGGCGAAATTGCTGGCGCCGTTCGGCGTCAAGGTTAGCGACCAGCGCAAGGCGGACAAGCCCAGCCTGGACGCCAACCTGGGCCGCGATGGCGCCGATTGCAAGCTGTCTGCCGTGCACGAGGGCGGCGCGGCGCACCTGGCCGGCCTGTCGGCGGGCGACCTGCTGGTCGCCATCGATGGATTGAGGGCGACGCCGGGCAATGTCGATGGCTTGCTGTCGCGGTATGCGGTCGGGGACACGCTGGAAGTGCATGCTTTCCGCCGCGATGAGTTGCAGGTCTTCAGCGTGACGTTGCAAGGCGAGCGCATTCCTGCCGTGACCTTGTCGCTGGACCCGGCCGGCAAGAAATCCACCGGTCCGCTGCGCCCCAGCGCCGACCGTTAAGCGCTGAGCGGGAGCTGTAGTACAAGGTGATAGCGCTCGACCCGAAGACCGTGCTGTTCATGACGACCTTGATGAGCGTCGCCATGTCCATCGTGATGCACTCCGCGCACGGCAACTTTGGCAAGGACGTCAAAGGGCTGGACCGCTGGGCCATGGGATTGCTGGCGCTGGTGGGCGGCGGCGTGGCCTTCATGTTGCGCGAACATTTGCCGCCGACGCCACTGCTGCTGGCCACCAATGCCTGCCTGTTTACCGGCATCGGCCTGTCGATGATCGGTACCCAGGAATTCTTCGGCAAGGCGCCGTCATGGCGCCTGTTCTGGACCATCGTGGGTGGCGGCTTTGCCCTGGTCAGCTGGTTCCTGGTGATCGACCCGGACTTTGAAACCCGCGTGACGATTTTTTCTTTCCTCGTGTTTTGTTTTTACGGGGAACAGGCGCGGCTGGTTTGGCGCCATGGTGCGCCGCATTTTTCCACGCGGTTCTTTGGCGTCCTGATCACGATCCAGTCGCTGGTGGTGCTGGTGCGCGGCGGCATGGCGTTGCGCGCGGTGGTGACCGATATCGACCTGACCCGCGACAATGCGATGGCCAACATTTACCTTGGCGTGGCCAACTTTATGGCCCTGATGCTGACCGTCGCGTTCATGACGATGGCCACGCGCCGCCTGCAAACCATCCTGGAACAGCGTTCCACCCACGACCCGCTGACCGGGGTATTGAACCGGCGCGGCTTTGCGCTGTTTTATGAACACCAGCGCCTGCAAATGCGCCGCGCGGGCAAGCGCATGACCTTGATGGCGATCGACCTCGACCTGTTCAAGTCTGTCAACGACCGCTATGGCCATATGGTGGGGGATAAAGTGCTGGTGCACGTGGCGCGCGCCATCGGCCAGGCATTGCGCGAAACCGATGATGTGGCGCGCTTCGGCGGTGAAGAATTTATTGTGCTGCTGCCGGATGCGGATGAACACCAGGCGGTACTGGCGGCGGAACGGATCCGCGACACCTTGCGGCGGTTTGCCGATATGCAGTTGCCGCTGGTGACGGTCAGCATCGGCATTGGCTGCCATGCATCGGATGAAGAGTCGCTCGATGCACTGCTGGCCAGGACCGATGCGGCCTTATACCGCGCCAAGCAAAATGGCCGCGACCGCATAGAATTGGCGGCTTGATTCCGTAGGGCGGACTCTGCGAGGCCGCCATGCATGCGCCAATGCGGCGCATGCGAGCGGCCACGGCGTTGACATCTCAGGCAAACAGCCGCTGCAGCTCCGCCCCCGGATCGGCGGCGCGCATAAACGCTTCACCGACCAGGAAACTGTGCACGTCGGCATCGCGCATGCGTTGCACATCCGCCGGCGCCAGGATTGCCGATTCCGTAATCACCATGCGGTTCGATGGAATGCGCGGCAGCAGGTTCAAAGTCGTGTCCAGCGTGACTTCAAACGTGCGCAAGTTGCGGTTGTTAATGCCGATCAGGTTGCTCTTGAGCTTCAATGCCGCATCGAGTTCTTCGCCATCGTGCGATTCAATCAGCACATCCATGCCCAGTTCCTGCGCGCAGGCTTCCATTTCCGCCATCAAGCCATGGTCCAGCGCGGCCACGATCAGCAAGATGCAGTCGGCGCCCATCGCGCGCGCTTCATAGATCTGGTACAGGTCGACCATGAAATCCTTGCGCAGCACCGGGATGTCGCAGGCGGCGCGGGCTTGTTTCAGGTAGTCTTCGGAACCCTGGAAATACTGGGCGTCGGTCAGCACCGACAGGCAGGCCGCGCCATGGCTGGCATAGCTGGCGGCAATCTCCGCAGGACGGAAATCGGCGCGGATCACGCCTTTCGATGGCGATGCTTTCTTGACTTCCGCGATCACGGCAGGCTGGCCCGCCGCGATCTTGCCGCGCATCGACGCTTCGAAGCCACGCAGGCCGGCGCGCAATTCCGCATTGCTTTCCACGTCGGCGCGCAGGCTGGCGTAGCTGCGGTATTTCTTGGCGGCGGCAACTTCATCGGCCTTGGTGGCCAGGATTTTATTGAGGATATCGGACATAGTTATTGCATGCTCAGTGTTGTTCGGACAAAGCCAGCCGCGCGCCCAGCGCGAGGAACAGGCCGCCCGTAATACGGTTCAGCCACAGCGCCGCCAGCGGCTTGACCTTCAGGCGCGCGCTGGCAAATGCCGTGAACAGGGCCAGGCCGTTACACCACAACATGCCGTTGAAGTTGAAGATGCAGCCCAGGATGAAAAACGCGGCCGCCTTGTTGGGGGAGTCCGCCGAAATGAATTGCGGCACAAAGGCCAGGAAAAACAGCGCCACCTTCGGGTTCAGCACATTGGTGAGAAAGCCCTGCGCAAAGATGCGGCGGTATGGCGCCGGCGCGGCAGCCGGAGCCAGCGGGGCCGGTTCGCCTTTCAGCTTCGCGCGCAACATGCCGATGCCCATCCAGACAATGTACGCGGCGCCGATCCATTTGACGGCATGGAACGCGGTGCTGGACGCCGCCAGCAGCGCGGAAATGCCGACCGCAGCCGCCGTCACGTGCACCATGGTGCCGGCGCCAACACCGAGGGCTGCCGCGCATCCGGCGCGCCAGCCCTGCGTCGCGCTGCGCGCCATGATCAGCAGCGAATCCGGGCCCGGCATGATGTTCAGCAGCAGGCCTGAAACGATAAACAAGGTCAGGTCATGGATGCCGTACATGATGCCGCTCCTTTATGCCGCTTCCGCGGCCAGCTTTTGCGTGATGGTGACGAATTGCTCAACCTTGGCCAGCGCCGCGCCCGACGTGATGGCGGCGCGGGCTTGGACCAGGCCGTCTTCGATCGAGGAAGCCACGCCAGCCGCATACAGCGCCGTGCCCGCGTTCAGCGCCACGATATCGTAGGCCGGACCCGGTTCGCCGCGCAGCGCTTCGAACATTTTCGCCTTCGATTCGGCGGCGTCAGCCACCTTCAGGTTGCGGCTGGCGATCATCGGCAGGCCGAAGTCTTCCGGGTGGATTTCATATTCGCGGATTTCACCGTTCACCAGTTCGCCGACCATGGTGGCGGCGCCCAGCGATACTTCATCCATGTTGTCCTTGCCGTACACCACCACCGCGTGTTGCGCGCCGAGGCGCTGCAGCACGCGCACCTGGATGCCGACCAGATCCTGGTGGAACACGCCCATCAGGATATTGGGCGCGCCGGCCGGATTGGTCAGCGGTCCCAGGATATTGAAGATCGAACGCACGCCCAGTTCGCGGCGCACCGGCGCCACATGTTTCATGGCCGTATGGTGGTTCGGTGCAAACATGAAGCCGATGCCGGTTTGCGCGATCGATTGCGCGATCTGTTCCGGCTTCAGGCTGATGGAGGCGCCCAGCGATTCGATCACGTCGGCCGAGCCGGACGATGACGACACGCTGCGGCCGCCGTGTTTCGCCACGCGCGCGCCGGCGGCTGCGGCCACGAACATGGCGGTGGTCGAGATATTGAACGTGTGCGCGCCGTCGCCGCCGGTGCCGACGATGTCGAGCAGGTTGGTGGTGTCGGCCATCGGCACTTTGGTGGCGAATTCGCGCATCACCGTGGCGGCGGCGGCGATTTCACCGATGGTTTCCTTTTTCACGCGCAAGCCCATGATCAGGGCGGAGATCATCACGGGTGACATTTCGCCGGACATGATCTGGCGGAACAGGTGCAGCATCTCGTCGTGGAAAATTTCACGGTGTTCGATGCAGCGCAGCAGGGCTTCCTGTGGCGTGATTTGATGCGTGGTTTTCTGGGTCGCAGGCATGGCTATTCCTTCGTCATTCGTATGATGAAAGCGGATCGGGGTCTGGTTTGTAGGCGCGCGTCATGTGAACGCGCGGGGCATCAAACCCGGTCCAGGAAGTTCTTCAACAGGGCGTGTCCATGTTCGGACAGGATCGATTCAGGGTGGAATTGCACACCCTCGATATCGTAGTCCTTGTGACGCACACCCATGATCTCGCCATCATCGGTCCACGCCGTGACTTCCAGGCAGGAAGGCAGCGACGAACGCTCGATGGCCAGCGAGTGGTAGCGGATGACCGTGAAGGGGCTGGGCAAATCCTTGAACACGCCCACACCCGTATGCGCAATGACCGAAGTCTTGCCATGCATGACTTGCTTGGCGCGGATGACTTTCCCGCCAAAGGCTTCGCCGATGGCCTGGTGGCCAAGGCAAACGCCCAGGATGGGTTTCTTGCCGGCGAAGTGTTTCAGCACTTCGATGGAAATACCGGCCTGCGCCGGATCCTTCGGACCGGGCGAAATGCAGATGCGGTCCGGATTCATCGCTTCGATTTCCGCGATGGTGATTTCGTCGTTGCGGTGCGTACGCACCTCTTCGCCCAACTCGCCAAAATACTGCACGATGTTGTAGGTGAAGGAGTCATAGTTGTCGATCATCAGCAGCATCTCAGAACTCCCCATCCAGGCCATCTTGCACTTGCTCGGCGGCGCGCAGCACGGCGCGCGCCTTGTGTTCGGTTTCCAGCCATTCCATTTCCGGTATCGAGTCGGCCACGATGCCGGCGGCGGCCTGCACATACAGCATGCCATCCTTGATCACACCGGTGCGGATCGCGATCGCCACGTCCATTTCACCGCCGAACGACAGGTAGCCGCAGGCGCCGCCATAAATGCCGCGCTTGGAAATTTCCAGTTCATCGATGATTTCCATCGCCCGCACCTTTGGTGCACCGGTCAGGGTGCCGGCCGGGAAGGTGGCGCGCAGTACGTCCAGGTTGGACATGCCGTCTTTCAGCTGGCCTTCGACGTTCGACACGATGTGCTGCACGTGCGAATACTTTTCAATCACCATCTTGTCGGTGACCTTGACGGAGCCGATTTCGGAAATGCGGCCCAGGTCATTGCGCGCCAGGTCGATCAGCATCACGTGTTCGGCGATTTCTTTCGGATCGGCCAGCAATTCCTTGGCCAGTTCCGTATCGCGTTCCGGTGTGGCGCCGCGCGGGCGGGTGCCGGCGATCGGGCGCAGGGTGACGGTCTTGCCGCCATCCGGATTGGTTTCGTTGCGCACCAGGATTTCCGGCGACGCGCCGACAATCTGCATGTCGCCGAAGTTATAGAAGTACATGTACGGCGACGGATTCAGTGAACGCAGCGCGCGGTACAGCGACAGCGGCGCATCGACATACGGCTTGCGCAGCCGCTGGCCGATCTGCACTTGCATCAGGTCGCCCGCCAGCACGTATTCGTGCGCGACCTTGACGGCCTTCAGGTAATCTTCCTTCGCGAAGTCGCGGATGGTTTCCGTGCGCACCGACGCGGACGTCACTGGCGCGTCGACGCCGCGGCGCAGCAGCGCGCGCAAGTCTTTCAGGCGCTGGCGCGCTTTCGAATATGCTTCCGGCTGCGTGGTGTCGGCATACACGATCAGGTACAGCTTGCCCGTGATGTTGTCGATCACCGCCAGCTCTTCCGTCACCATCAGCTGGATGTCCGGCAGGTTCAGGTCATCCTTGGGCGTGGTGTCGGCCAGCGTTTTTTCAATGTGGCGCACCGTGTCGTAGCCGAAGTAGCCAGCCAGGCCTCCGCAGAAGCGGGGCATGCCGGGACGCAGCGCGACCTTGAAGCGGGCCTGGTATTGCTCGATGAATTCAAGCGGATTGCCTTCGTGGGACTCGATCACCTGGCCGTTTTTCAGCACTTCGGTCAGCTTGCCGCGGTTGCGCAGCAAGGTGGTGGCCGGCAGGCCGATGAACGAATAGCGGCCAAAGCGTTCGCCGCCGACCACCGACTCCAGCAAGAACGTGTTCTTGCCATTGTTCTGGCTCTGGGCCAGCTTCAGGTACAGGGTCAGCGGGGTTTCGAGATCGGCGAAGGCTTCGGCGATCAATGGAATACGGTTGTAGCCTTGCGTGGCCAGCGATTTGAATTCGAGTTCAGTCATGCTTCTCTCCAGGCCGCCCCGGGTCCACTATGGACATAGATATGGGTATGGCGGTATTGGTTCAAAAAACCTGTCGCACTGCGTAGGGGTGTGCAGGGACAGCAATCGGTACGGGTCAGTTTGCCCAGGATTGCCAGCGTCGCCACAGCCAGGCCTCAATCGAGCCCCGGTGGGTAACATTGTGTCTTTTGTTGAGAAACATGCTGTGTTTTTGATACAGATCGGTGTTCAGTTTGCGACGGGATTATGCAAGCGAATCAACTTTGCCGCATGCAGCAGCGTGTCAACTATACCATCGGAATCCGTTTCGTGTATAGACTCGCCATGGTTATAGCCGTACGGGACCGTCAGCACGGGGCAACCGGCGGCGCGGGCCGCCTGCGCATCGTTGGACGAATCGCCGATCGCCACCACTTCGCGCGGCGCCAGCGCGAAATCTTCACACACTTGCAACAGTGGCATCGGGTGGGGCTTTTTCTTCGGCAGCGAATCGCCGCCATAAATCACATCAAAAAACCGCGCCAGGCCCTTTTGTTCCAGCAGCGGACGGGCCAGGCCGATCGGTTTGTTGGTCACGCACGCCAAGCGTAAACCATCGTCCTGCAAGGCCTGCAGGCCGTTCGCCACGTCCGGGTAGTGCGTGGAGTGGTTGCCGTTGATGGTTTCATAGTGACGCTGATAAGCGTCGAAAGCCGCCTGGAAGCGCTGTTCCACGCCGGCGTCGTCGTAGTCGATGGCCAGCACGTCGCGCACCAGCTTTTCAGAACCCTTGCCGATCATGTCGCGGATCTGCATGACGGGCATGGGGCCCAGTTCCAGGTCGGCGCGCATCATGTTGATGGCGGCGTGGATGTCGAGCACCGTGTCGAGCATGGTGCCGTCCAAGTCAACGATGGCGGCCTTTACGCCGCGCAGGGGAGTAAGGACCGCCATAGTGTTATACGCCTTTCAGCTGTTCGCGCATGGCGTCGATCACGGCCTTGTAGTCGGGCTGGCCAAAGATGGCGGAGCCGGCCACGAAGGTGTCGGCGCCGGCTTTGGCGGCCGCGGCGATGTTGTCGATCTTGATACCGCCATCGACTTCCAGCAAGATGTCGCGGCCGGATTCATCGATGCGGCGGCGGGCGTCTGCAATTTTTTCCAGCGCGCGCGGGATGAACGACTGGCCGCCGAAGCCCGGGTTGACCGACATAATCAGGATCATGTCGATCTTGTCCATCACGTGGTCCAGGTAGCTCAGCGGGGTGGCCGGGTTGAAGACCAGGCCGGCTTTGCAGCCGTGATCGCGGATCAGTTGCAGCGAACGGTCGATGTGGTCGGACGCTTCCGGGTGGAAGGTGATGATATTGGCGCCGGCTTTGGCGAAGTCGGGAATGATGCGGTCAACTGGCTTGACCATCAGGTGCACGTCGATCGGCACTTGCACGTGCGGGCGGATCGCCTGGCATACCAGTGGGCCGATGGTCAGGTTGGGCACGTAATGGTTATCCATCACGTCGAAGTGGATAATGTCGGCGCCGGAAGCGACAACGTTGCGCACTTCTTCACCCAGGCGGGCGAAATCGGCGGACAGGATGCTGGGAGCGATGCGGAAGGTGGTCATGGCTGAATGGGCTGATATGTGGGATGCCCGGCCTGAAGGCCCGGCACCCAGGTTGAAATAAAGATGCGGTATTTTACGCTGAGCCTTGCATGTGCGTCCGATTTGGGGTGCAATGGCAGATACACGATAACAATTCGCCATCCTTGCTGGCGAGGAAACATGAACAAGGAAATTCCATGGCTTCTTATGAATTCACTGTGACGGTCAGGACGCAATACCTGCCGGAACAGTCCGATCCCGAACGCACCAATTTCGTGTTCACCTACTCGATCACGATAAAAAATACGGGAACAGTGGCTGCGCAGCTGATTTCACGGCATTGGGTGATCACGGACGCCAACAACCACACGCAGGAAGTGCGCGGCCTTGGCGTTGTCGGGCACCAGCCGCTGCTGCAGCCGGGCGAGCAATTTGAATATACCAGCGGCACCCAGCTGGCCACGCCGCAAGGCTCGATGCTGGGCGAATACTTCTGCGTGGCGGAAGACGGTCACCAGTTCGAAGCCAAGATCCCCGAGTTCGTGTTGTCGCTGCCGCGCACGCTACATTAAGTCAACGGTGCCGGGCCTTCAGGCCGGGCGCCTTCATATTAAACTTCGTCTTTGCCGCGCTCCTCGCTGCGCTGTTCACCCAGTTCCTGCTTTGGTGGCAATGGCTTTGCCGCCGGTTTTTTCTTGGATGGCAAGGTCCACCAGACGATGAATACCAGCAGGAACAGCGCCACGAATGCTTCCAGATACAAGACCCACATACCGACTCCATGTTTTCGACACGCCGTAGTTTAACCATTTCCCTCACTGCCGTCGCGCTGGCCCTGGCCGGTTGCGTAACGCAGGCGCCGCAACCGCCCGCACAGCCAGCCCAGCCGCAGCCTCCTGTCCAGCAACCGCCCGTGCAGCAGCCGCCACAAAAGCCGGCGGAGCCCGCCAAGCCGGGCGCGATCCAGTTCGTGCCGGCCACGTTTGCCGCGCTGCCCGGCTGGGAGCGGGACGATGTGCGCGCCGCGTGGCCGGCGTTCATGTCGTCGTGTTCGGTACTGGTCAAGCGCGCGGAATGGAAGGAACCGTGCTCCATCGCGCGCCAGGTCAACGGCAATGACGACAAGGCGATCCGCCTGTTCTTTGAAAGCTTCTTCGAGCCGCGCCAGGTGATCGCGCCGGACGGCGCCGACACGGGGCTGGTCACGGGGTACTACGAACCGCTGCTGCGTGGCTCGCGCAAGAAAGGTGGCCCATTCCAGACGGCGCTTTATAAAGTACCGGACGATATGATTACCGTGGACCTGGCCAGCGTCTATCCGGAATTGAAGGGCATGCGCCTGCGTGGCCGCCTGCAGGGCAAGAAACTGGTGCCGTATGCCACCCGCGAGCAGATCGAGCGTGCGGATTTCACGGGCAAGGAGTTGCTGTGGGTGGATGATCCGGTTGAAGCGTTCTTCCTGCAGGTGCAGGGTTCGGGAAGGGTGCAGCTGGGCGATGAAACCGTGCGGGTGGCGTATGCCGACCAGAATGGCCATCCGTACAAGTCGATAGGCCGCTACCTGGTGGAAAAAGGCGAACTCACGGCGGACCAGGCTTCCGCGCAGGGCATCAAGGCGTGGATTGCCGGCCACCCGACGCGCATGGCGGAACTGTTCAACGCGAACCCGTCGTATGTGTTCTTCCGCGAAGAAAAGCTGCCGGACCCGAAAATCGGTCCGAAAGGTTCGCTGGGCGTGCCGCTGACGCCGCAGCGCTCGGTCGCCATCGATGCCACGCAATTACCGCTGGGCGCGCCGGTGTTCCTGTCGACGACGCATGCCAACAGTGATATTCCGTTGCAGCGCCTGGTCATGGCGCAAGATACGGGCGGCGCGATCCGTGGCGCGATCCGGGTGGATTACTTCTTTGGCTTCGGCACCGAAGCGGCGGAAAACGCGGGCCGGATGAAGCAAAAAGGCAATGTATGGGTGCTGATGCCGAAAGAAGTTCCTGGTCAATAAGGCACCGCGGCTAGCGCAGCACCAGCACCGGCAGCGTCGTATGCGCCAGCACCTTCTGGGTCTCGCTACCCAGGAATAATTTGTTCAACCCCTTCCGCCCATGCGACGCCATCACAATGGCGTCGCAGCCGTGCTTCTCCGCTGTCTCGACGATGGCTTCATACGGGCTGGCCGCCATCGACGTCACCGTCTCGCACGCCACGCCGGCCGCGCGGGCCGCCACCGCGACTTTGTCCACGTTGTCCCGGGTGATGTCCATCATGCGGGTTTCATAGGTCCCCATGTCCGGCACGGCGATCCCGCTATCGCCCAGCGGGATGAAGGGATACGGCTGCAACACGCTGACAGCGACAATCTTGCCGCCATGCTTGCGGGCCAGTTCGATGACGGTGGCGGTGGCTTTATCGGACAAGTCCGAGCCATCAGTGGGAAATAAAATGTTGTTAAACATGGCCAACTCCTGGGACACGTACCTGGCCCCAGTGTAGGCGCGAAGCTTTTACGCCGGGCGCACGCTACGGATGTGCGGCGAAGCAATCAGTGCCATCGCCAGGGCAACGCCGGCCGCGCCGACGCTGCCGATGCCGGCGCGCACGCCATACTGGTCGGCAATGGCGCCAGCCGCCAGCGCACCCAGCGGCGCGGTGGCGATCGTCAAGAAGCGCATGGTGGAAATGATGCGGCCCATATAGGCATCCGGCGTCGCATGCGCGCGCATGGTCGAATAGGAAATAAAGAACAGCATCACGCCGCAGTCATAGATAAACACCAGTCCGGCAAACGCGGCGGCGCTGGCCAGCGGCGTGCCGAACCAGTTGGCGGGAATGACGGGGATGAGCACGAAGCCTGCCAGCACCGTCAGGCAAATGCCCGCCAGCATGGTCTTGCCGGGACCGATGCGGCGCGTCATGGGTTTGACCAGGACGGAACTGGCCAGCATGCCCAGTCCGCCCAGCATTTGCGTAATACCGAGCCAGCCTGGTGTCATGCCCAGTTCGCGGGTGGCCAGCAGGATTTGCAGCGATGAAAAACCGTAAAACAGCATGTGCCAGATGCCGACGCCCCAGGCAAAGGTCCGCAGCAGCGGCGTGTTCCAGATAAAGGCAAAGCCTTCGCGCAGTTCGCGCAGCGGGTGTTTTTCCGAAGGCTGTGGCGCCGGTTCTTCCAGCTTTGTCTGGCGCAAGTTCCAGGCGGACAGCAGGAAGCTGGCGGCATTGGCCAGGATCGCGTACGGCGCCGTCAGCCACTGGATCAGTAAGCCGGCCAGGCCCGGTGCGATCAGGCGCGATGCGGAATCGGTCATCGTGAATTTCGATTGCGCATCAATCAGCCGGTCGCGGCCGACAATCAGCAAGACAAAAATCTGTTCGGCGCCGCCGCCAATCACGCTGCAGGTATGAAAGATCAGCGTGGTCGCATACAGCCATGGCATCGACAGGAGGCCCAGCCACCAGGCCAGGGGAATGCTGGCCAAGGTCAGCCCCTGCACGATTTCGCACGTCAGCAAGATGGGCAATTTGCGGCGGCGGTCCAGCCAGACGCCGGCCGGCAGCGCGAACAGCAGGGCGGGCAAGGCCTGGCAGGTGGCGACGAGGCTCATTTGGCCCGGGGTGGCGTCCAGCAGGATGGCCGAGCACAGCGGGATGGCCAGCGAACTGACTTGCGCGCCGAAACTGTTGAGGGCGCTGGAGAACCAGTAGCGCAGGAAGGCGGCGTTGCGCAGTAGGGGATCGGCGCGCAACGTGGCGGCAAGGTAGCGTTGTATAACAGTAATCATTTAGACGGGAATAATAACAGTGCAACTTCAAGAACCGCTAAAATCGCCCGGTATCGCTTTCCACATATAGAGGAGTCGTCCATGCAATATGAAGACCTGATCGTAGAAACCCACGGCCGTGTGGCCCTGATCCGACTGAACCGTCCGAAGGCGATGAATGCGCTGAATGACCGCATGATGAATGAACTGGGCGATGCCTTTGCCAAGCTGGACGCTGACCCGGCGATTGGCTGCTTCATCCTGACGGGCAGTGAAAAAGCGTTTGCGGCAGGGGCGGATATTGCCGCCATGGCGAATTACACGTACCAGGACACCTACCGCGACAACTACATCACCCGCAACTGGGAACACATCCTGAAAGTGCGCAAGCCGGTGATCGGCGCGGTGGCGGGCTTTGCACTGGGTGGCGGCTGCGAACTGGCCATGATGTGCGACTTCCTGATTGCGGCGGACAGCGCGAAATTCGGCCAGCCGGAAATCAAGGTCGGCGTGACCCCGGGCGCCGGCGGCACGCAGCGCCTGCCGCGCGCGATCGGCAAATCGAAAGCCATGGACTTGCTGCTGACGGCGCGCATGATCGATTCGGCGGAGGCCGAGCGCATTGGCCTGGTGTCGCGCGTGGTGCCGGCCGACAAGCTGATTGAAGAAACCCTGGCGGTGGCGACGCAAATCGCATCGATGTCGGTGTCGGTGGCCATGCAAATCAAGGATGCCGTGAACCGCGCCTTTGAAACTACGCTGACCGAAGGGGTGAATTATGAGCGCCGCCTGTTCCAGGCGGGATTCGGCACGCCGGCCCAGCGCGAAGGCATGCATGCGTTCCTGGAAAAGCGCGCGCCGAACTTCGAAGGACTGTAATCCGGCAGGGCTTGCGGGGGAGGGCAGGCTTTGCTATAGTTCTGTCCCCGCAGCGCTGAGATGCCTCAAGCAAAACAGCGAAGCGAATCAAGGGGTTGACGAGAATCACGAAACACTAGATAATCTCGCTTCTCTGCTGCTGACGAACAAAACGCTTCGTCAACT